>JAIESI010000007.1 GCA_019746135.1 Xanthobacteraceae bacterium | reverse complement strand
TAGCCCATCGCGATCTTGGCGACGAGCCGCAGGTGGCTGGTGACGAGCTGGTGCGCGGCGTCACGGTCGCCGTGCTCTTTCCAGCGCTTGGCCAGCATATACTCCTGCTGCGGTTCCAGCATCGGGAACCGGCGGATTTCTTCGAGATATCGTGTAAGTCCGCCCTCGGCGGAAATAAGTGGCAACGTAGCAGCACGGGCCATGACAGCGCCCTCCAAAGTTCCTGCCCCCGGATGACCGGCGGGCGATGCGTGTCGCCGCTCCCCGAGCCGACGACACTGTTTTGCGGCCGCTTTCCCCGACCGCACGTCCAACATACCGGACCGACTGGGGCGGAAGAAAGAACACCTTGGGTCAAACCAACGTGACCTTCGTATAGGTCACCCAGACCTTTGGTCGCACCCGCTCAACCCTTTGTCCGGGAAAGCTTTTTAGGCCTGCCGGAAGGCGGGTCGGTGGCGGTCGCGGCCGAAGTAACCAAGCTGTGATGCAAACGGGCCAGATCACCCGGCAGTTCCGAGCGGAACTCCAGTTGCTGGCCTGTGGTCGGATGTTGAACGGCCAAGAGATAGGCATGCAGGGCCTGCCTGCCAAGACCCTCCAAGGCGGCGCGGGCGTCGGGCGGCAGCCGGGCCGCCTTGGTGCGGAAGCCCGGGCCATAGACCGGGTCGCCCATGAGCGGATGGCCGATATGGGCCAGATGCACCCGGATCTGGTGGGTGCGGCCGGTCTCCAGCCGGCACTCGATCAGGCTTGCGGCCGGCGCCGAGGCTTTGCCTGTCGATCCTGGGCTCGGATAGCGCTCCAGCACATAGCGCTCAAGGACTTGCCAGTGGGTGACCGCATGGCGGCCGTCCTTGCGGATCGCGATCTTGTCGCGGCTCGTCGGATGCCGCCCGAGCGGCGCATCGACCGTGCCCTTCGGCCGCGGCGGCGCGCCCCAGGCGAACGCCAGGTAGGCGCGCTTGAGCGGCCCGGTGCGGCCATGATCGGCAAACTGCGCCGCCAGCGCCTGGTGGGCGCGGTCGGTCTTCGCAACCACCATCAGCCCGGTGGTGTCCTTGTCGAGCCGGTGCACGATGCCCGGCCGCTTCACCCCTCCGATGCCCGACAGGCTGTCCCCGCAATGAGCAATGAGCGCGTTGACCAGCGTGCCGGTGGCGTGCCCCGCGGCCGGGTGCACCACCAGGCCCGCGGGCTTGTCGATGACGATGATCGCCTCGTCCTCGAACACGATCTTGAGCGGGATGTCCTCGCCCGAAGGCTCGGCCGCCTCCGGCTCCGGCACGTTCACCATGATCACGTCGTCGGCGTGGACCTTATGGCTCGGGTCGCGGACCGTGCGGCCGCCGACCGCGACCTCGCCCGCAAGAATCAGCGCTTTCAGCCGCGTCCGGGACAGCTCCGAGCGCTCGGCCAGCACCCGGTCGAGCCGCCCGCCCGCCTCCTTGCCAGAGACCTCGATTTCCTGTTGTTGCTTGCCGGAAGATGACATTCGAGCCGATATGGTGATGCCCGATCATAACGCCGATGACGAGAAGCCGCTCAGCCCCGAGCAGCAAAAGATCGTCGACAAGGCGCGCTGGCTGATGCTGGCCTCGGGCTTCGCCACCTTGCTCGGCATCGCCGTGGTGATCGGCGTGGTCGGCTACCGCATCTTTCGCAGCGACGGCACCGCCGCCCCGCGCGAGGTGACGGCGATGTTGCCCAAGGGCGCCAAGGTGATCCAGACCGCCGTGTCCGAGGACCGGATCGTGGTGACGGTCGAGCTTGGCGGCACCGTCGAGATTCGCGCCTTCGACATCAAGACCATGCAGCCGACCGGGCGGCTGCGGTTTGCCAGCGAGCCTTAACGCTGCCGGAACCCGCATATTGCTACGCTTGCTTCACCGCGGGATCGGGGCTATCTGAACGCCCTTGCCGGCTGGCTCCCTTCGTCTAGCGGTCTAGGACGCGGCCCTCTCAAGGCTGAAACACGGGTTCGATTCCCGTAGGGAGCGCCACGACAAGCCATTAAAATCAGATATTTAGTCGATTGTGCGCCCACGGAGCGATGGGTCGGCCATTTTTGAAACTAGATGCAAGTTCAGAGAGGCATGGGACGCTGAGCAGCTGTTGGAAAGCGGGGCGCAAGAACCAAATACAGCCTGTCAACGTTTTCGACGCATCGTGTAGAGTACCGATTCGAAATGCCAAGGTGATGCGATGACCGATGCTCTAAAAGCGCTTCTAGAAGCTGCAAAAAAAATCGAGCCAACCGCTGAGCAACGCGAATTGCAGCGGCGAAGTTTTGCTTTTGGGAACACCGCTTTTGAAAACAAGCTCATCACGCGCGAGATGATTGATCGCCAAGCAGAAGAGCTTGCCCGAGAAGCGAATGAGCCTCCAAAACGATAAGCGTGATAGCAGGGCCTTAGAGCCAGAATTAATATCTGACCCGATCAAGAAGGCCGAAGCGGAGGCGCGCAATGGCCTCCGTCAATATGACGCAGGCATAAAATCCATCCAGTCCGCTTTGGACAAAGGCGCGTTTAAGCTGCGGCCCTCTTTGATTTTGGCGCTTATCGCGAGGCCTTGGCTGGGATCAGTTCATATGCCGGTAACTACCGTCCGGCTGGAGTACAGATCGAAGGGAGCCAGCACCAGCCGGCAGGAGCGCACCTTGTACCAGAATTGGTTGAAGAGCTTTGTGATTACGTAAACGACAATTGGGCAACGGCGACATCGATTCATCTCGCGTCGTACGTCATGTGGCGTTTGAATTGGATACATCCGTTCGCGGACGGAAACGGCCGAACGTCACGGATCACCTCATATGTCGTCCTTTCCATCCACGCGGGTTACGTATTGCCGGGCACGCCGACAATTCCCGACCAGATCGTTGATAACAGAAATCCGTATTTTGATGCCCTCGACGCGGCCGATGCAGCGTACCGCGAAGGCAAGATTGATCTCGGAAAAATGGAGGAGCTAATCGGGAAGCTCCTCGCGAAACAGCTGATGACGTTCTACCAAGCTGCTGGTGGCAAATTACCCAGTACTGCGGTTTGAGCGAGCGCAGCGTTGAACTCTAGGGTTTCACTCGATCTTGACGCCGGCGGTCTTGATCAAAGCGCTCCAATGCCCGAGATCGCTGCCGACGAGCTTCCGGACGTTTTCCGGCGATAGATCGACCCGCTCGAAGCTGTTCGTCCGAAACAGCCTCGTCGTCTCCGGATGCTGCAGCGCCTTGGCGACGTCGGCGTGAATCTTCGCAACCAGCTCCGGCGGCATCTTCGCCGGGCCCCACAACCCGAACCACACCGAGGTGCTGAAACCGGGCACCGTCTCGGAAACCGCCGGCAGATCCGGATGGCCCGCCACGCGCTTTTCCGTCGCGGCGGCGATGATGCGCACCTTCCCGGCCTTGGCGTGCTCCTCGATGCTGGAAAGATTGATGATCATCACCGAGACCTCGTTGCCGAGGAAGCCGTTCACCGCCGGGGCCGCGCCGCGATAGGGCACGTGCTGCACGTCGATGCCGGTGCGTTGCTTCAAGTCTTCCATGCTCAGGTGCGAGTAGCTGCCGATGCCGAACGAGCCGTAGCTGAGCTTGCCCGGATTGGCCTTCGCGTAGGCGATGAGCTCGGGCAGTGTCTTCACCGGCAGCGACGGATGCGCGACCAGCATCGGCATGCCGCGCGACAGCACGGAAATCGGCGTGAACGCGTCCGGGTCGTAGATCAGCTTCGAGAACAGCGCCGGGTTCGCCGTGAACGTCGCGTCCGGCGCGACGAGCAGCGTGTGGCCGTCGGCGGGCGACCGCTCGACCGCCTGCGCGCCGACGCCGGAGTTGCCGCCCGGCCGGTTTTCCACCACCACGGTCTGGCCCCACGCCTCCTGCAGCCGCTGCGCGATCACGCGCGCCATCACGTCGGTCACCCCGCCTGCCGGAATCGGCACGATCAGCTTGACCGG
Organism: Xanthobacteraceae bacterium; assembly: GCA_019746135.1. Classification (GTDB taxonomy): domain Bacteria; phylum Pseudomonadota; class Alphaproteobacteria; order Rhizobiales; family Xanthobacteraceae; genus Z2-YC6860. Next base: position 57,461 of record JAIESI010000007.1, on the reverse strand, counting down.
GCCGCCCGGATAATTCTGCGCCGACGCGCTTGTCGCGTACGCGGCCAGCGCGCATGCAGCCAACGCAAAGCAGGCCGCTCGCAAGCATCGCATCATGTTGTTTCCTCCAGCTTTCCCATTTTCGGGGTTGGACTATCGTGAGAACGAGTAAGCTCAACGCCATTCAGCGATCAATCGGGAGTCAAAGACGATGTCGACCATCCGCCGCGTTGTGACCGGGCATGACGAGAAGGGCCGGGCGATCGTCTTGTCCGACGGTCCGGCTCCGTTTGTTCACGTGAACAAACAGGAATCGAACTGGTTTTCGGTGGACGTGTGGCGCACGCACCAGATGCCGGTGCAGATCGTGCCGCAAGCGCCGGAGCCGACCGAGGGCCCGCGGCGGCAGATGCCGACCAAGAACGGCACGGTGCTGCGCATCAACAGCTTCCCGCCGGAGTCCGAGGCGGTGCGCAACATGACGCCGGCGGATTCGCTGCGCGTCTTCGAGGGGTTGGGAAACCCGAAAGCCGCGACGCACGGCAGGGGCGGGCGCCATCCGATGATGCACCGCACCGAGTCGGTCGACTACGCGATGATCCTCTCCGGCGAAATCACCATGCTGCTGGATGACGAGGAGGTGCTGCTCAAGGCCGGCGACATCGTCGTTCAGTGCGGCACCAACCATGCCTGGAGCAACCGCTCCAAGGCACCCTGCGTGGTCGCGTTCATCCTGATCGACGGACAATTCGAGCCGCAGCTCGAAGCGAAGTTTGCAACGGCGCTTGCATCTGGCTGACACAGGACGGTCCCGCCGGCTCATCGCCATTCGCAGCTATAGGCCATGGAATAGCGGTCCATGGCCTCGGCAATCCGCGCCGAGTGCTCGGCCCGCGCGGATGCATCGACGCCCGTGATCGCGATGCTCACCACGACGCCGCGCGTCGGATGCGGTTCGACCGCGACGCGGAGCTGGCCCTGTTCGCAGGAGAGCCCGGTGGTGTCCGCCAGCACCTTCCGGAACGTGCGCTCGGCGATGTCCTGGCGCAGCACGCTCTTCAGCGGCTTGCCGACATTCGTCAGCGGCAGGCTGTCGAGCACGATGATCTCCTTCGGCATCGCCGCTCGTTCCGCGATCCGCGGCTCGAGAAACGCCGCGATCTCGTCCGGCGTTGCCTTGGAGCCGGGAACGAGCTGCACATAGGCGACCGGCAGCTCGCCCGCGTGGCTGTCCGGCTTGCCGACAGCGGCCGCGTGGACGACGTCGGGAAACTGCAAGAGCGGCTCCTCGATCAGGCTCGGATCGATGTTGTGGCCGCCGCGGATGATGATGTCCTTGGCGCGGCCGGTGACGAAGATGAACCCGTCGCCGTCGATCCGACCGAGGTCGCCGCTGATGGTCCAGCCGTCGTCGGTGCGCCCGTCCTTGCCATGCGCCGGATTGAGATAGCCGGCCGCCTGGCCCGGCCCCCTGATCTGCAGCATGCCGATCTCGTCGGTCCCGCAAAGGCGACGGCCCGCCTCGGGCCCGCTGACAGCGACCGTCCGGACCTGCGTATAGGGCGCGCGAAGACCGGAGCCGCCTTCCTTGCGCGAACCGTCGCGCGGGTCGACGGCAATGCTCGCGGTGTTCTCGGTCATGCCGTAGGAGTTGAGCACCCGCACGCCGGAGATCTCCTCGAAGCGCCGCTGCACCGAAACCGGCAGCGAGGTCGAGCCGGTGATGAAATTCGGCCGCAGCGAGGAGAGGTCGACGCCGACCGGCGGCGACTTTGCCAGCACCGCGAGCGTGGTCGGCACCGCGGACAGCCGCGTCAGCCGGTATTTCTCTGCGAACCTCCAGTAGTTCGCGATGTAGCGCTTGTCGCGCGCGCCGAGCACCGTGGGGATGAGAACGCTCGCGCCGCTCGCGAGCGGCGGCAGGATGCGGCCGATCAGGCCGCCGACATGGAACATCGGCGTGTCGTGCAGGATGACCTCGCCGAACACCAGCTGCTGCGCGAGTTGCGTCGTCCAATGCCGGTACGACATGTTCCGGTGCGACAGCTTGACGATCTTCGGCAGGCCGGTGGTGCCGCCGGAATGCACCAAAGCGGCGATGTCGTTGCCGGTGACCGACGCGGGCCACAGCGCGCCGCCCGGCTGCTGCCCGATCGCTGTGTCGAGATCGCTGTCCGGCAGGATTGCGCCGCCGGGGCCGGCGACCGACCAGATCTGCGTGCCGGGCGGCAAATCTGCGGCGATCTGCATCAGCGATTCCCAGATCTGGAAGCCCGGTGTGGGTCCGAGCGCGACCACGGCTCGAACATTCGCCTCTTTCAGCAGGCCGAGAACGTACTTCGGCTCCAGCATCCAGTTGACCGGGAAGGCGACCGCCGCGGCCATGGCGCCGAGGATCGACCAGTAGACCGCTGGCACCGCCGGCATCAGCACCGCGACCACGTCGCTCCGGCCGATGCCGCGGCTTGCCAGCAGCGCTGCGGTTCCTGCGATGTTGCGCTTCAACTCGCCGAACGACACGCCCTCCGCATCGCGGCCGACGTCGCCGTCCGGAACGTAGTGAATCGCGATCTCGTCGGCGGCTCGCGCTTCAAGCGCGAGGGCAACGCGGCGTGAGAAGTTATCGATTCGTATTCGCTGGTCGAGCGGGACGCGCTCGATGTCCTCGATGTCCGCCAGGGAACGCAACGGCCGGCTCAAGAGCGCCGCATCCGCGGTTTCCGATATCACCGTTGATTCGGCTCGCAGGCCTTCGATCCGTATCAACGCAACCATTGCCCCGCCGTCATTCTCACCGCGTGTGCGAACGCCCGAAAGATCCGCAAGGAGTGATAGCACCCTTGTCGCGCCGGCAGCGATATCGATATCGCTACTCTGCCTTGATGCCGGCGAATTTGATCACCTTGCCCCACTTCTCGGTCTCATCGGCGATGAGCCTGGAAAAGTCGGCGGTGGAGCCCGGGCGCGGGACGCTGCCGAGCTCGAGCAGGCGCGCGTTGATCGCCGGATCGGCGAGCGCCGCGTTGACCTCCCGGTGAAGCCTCGTGATGATTTCGGCCGGCGTCCCCTTGGGCGCACCGTAGCCGAGCCATCCGGTCACCTCGAAGCCCGGGACGAAATCGCCGATCGGCGGAATGTCCGGCAGCACTCGCATGCGCGCCGTGGCCGACACCCCGAGCGCGCGCAACGCGCCCGACTGGATGTGCGGCAGCGCCGCGGCGACGGCATCGAACATGACTTGCACTTCGCCGGCCAGCAACGCCGCGTGCGCGGCCGGCGACCCGCGGAACGGCACATGCACCCAGTCGATGCCGGTCCGCATCCGGAACAGCTCGGCCGAGAGATGGGTCAGATTCGCGGTTCCGGCCGACGCCACGTTGACCTTGCCGGGGTTGGCCTTCGCATAGGCGATGAGCTCGGGAACGGTCTTGGCCGGGAACGCCGCGGGCACCAGCATCACGAAGGAATCGGAATTGGTGCCGGCGATCGGCACGATGTCGCTCATGACATTGACCGGGCTCTTTTCGTAGAGCGTGACGTTGATGGCATGCGGCGTGGCCACCTGCAGCAGCGTGTAGCCGTCGGCGGGTGCGCGCGCCACGGCCTGCAGGGCGATATTGCCCGCGCCGCCCGGCCGGTTTTCGACCAGCACCGACTGTCCGAGCCGCTGCGTCAGCGCCTGGCCGATCACGCGCGCGATGATGTCGGGCGTGCCGCCGGGGCCGACGAACACCATCACCGTGATGGGCCGCGTCGGATAGGCTTGCGCACGGGCGGCCCATGGCAGCGCCGGCATCGAGGCCGCGCCTGCGGCGAGGCGGACAAAGTGGCGGCGGGTCAGTTTCATGGCGTTCCCTCTTTTTTCGCATCTCGCGTGATGTCGATGTTGCCAGCGGTCCTCCGACGGCGCGCCGGCCCTATTGCGGCTGGATATTGGCGGCCTTGATCAAAGCTGCGCGCACCTCGGTGTCCCGCTTGATCATCGCCGCAAGCTCTGATCGCGTGATCGAACCGACCACCTGGCCGAGCGTCGCCAGCTTCTCCTTCACCTGCGGATCGTTGAATATCCTGGTCATGGTGTCGCCGATCCGGGCGACCAGCGGGGCCGGCGTGGCGGCCGGCGCGAACACGCCGAGCCACGACGACATTTCGAAGCCCGGGATTGTTTCGCCGATGGTCGGGACGTCGGGCATGGCGACGTAGCGGCTCTTGTCGATCAGCGCGACGACCCTGATCTTGCCGGACGGCAGCAGCGGCACCGCGGAGGACAGTGAAATGAACGCCATAGGAATGTGGCCGCCGAGCAAGTCGTTGGCCGCCGGGCCGCCGCCGCGATACGGCACCTGCTCGATCTCAATGCCGGCCTTCAGCGCGAGCAGTTCGCCGGCCAGATGGTGGGGCGAAGCCGCGCCCGGCGTGCCGTATTTCAGCTTGCCGGGATTGGCTTTCGCATAGGCGATCAGCTCCGGCACCGTCTTCACCGGCGTGCTTTCGTGGACCGCAAGGCAAATGATGTTGGCACCGGCCATCGCCACCGGCGCGAAGTCCTTGATCGGGTCGAACGGCATGTTCCTGTAGAGATGCACGTTCGAGGTCATCATCGCGTCGGTGCCGATCATCAACGTGTAGCCGTCGGGCGCGGCCCGCGCCGCGATGGCTGCGCCGACGTTGCCGCCCGCGCCCGGCCGGTTGTCGACCACGACGCTTTGCCCCCACAGCGGCTGCAGCCGTTCGGCCAGTGTGCGCGCCACCAGATCGCTGGAAGCCCCCGGCGCTTGCGGGACCAGAATGGTGACCGGCCGGTTCGGATAGTCTTGCGCCACCGCGGCTGCCGATAGCGCGAGCAGAAAGAACGCGACAATGCTGGTCCTCGGAACGGCCGCACCCATCGCATTTCCCCCTTTGGTTTTTTGCTGACGGACAAGGCGCGGGCGTCAACCGCCACAATGCCTTGTTGGATTGAGAAGCTTCGGCGGCTAAGCCGTCAGCACACCGCGGCGGATCTGGTCTTCCTCGATCGACTCGAACAGCGCCTTGAAGTTGCCTTCGCCGAAGCCGTCGTCGCCCTTCCGCTGGATGAATTCGAAGAAGATCGGGCCGATGACGGTCTTGGAAAACACCTGCAACAGAATCCGGGAGTTGCCGCCGTCGGCCACGCCTTCGCCGTCGATCAGGATGCCGTGTCGTTTCATGCGCGCGAGGGGCTCGGTGTGGCCGCGCACCCGTTCAAAGCTCTTCTCGTAGTACACATCAGGAGGCCCGGGCATGAACTGCAGGCCGTTGCCCGCAAGCGCGTCGGCCGCGTCGTAGATCGCGTCGGTGCCGACGGCGATGTGCTGGATGCCTTCGCCGTTGTAGACCCGCAGAAATTCCTCGATCTGCGAGCTTGCGTCGGCCGATTCGTTGATCGGAATGCGGATGCGGCCGCACGGGCTGGTCAGCGCCCGCGAAAACAGCCCGGTGCGCTTGCCCTCGATGTTGAAGAAGCGGATCTCACGGAAGTTGAACAGGCGGCTGTAGAACTTGAACCACGTGTCCATGTTGCCGCGCTTCACGTTGTGGGTCAGGTGGTCGAGGTAGCCAAACCCCACGCCCTCAGGCTTCGGATCGCGCGCGCCGGTCCATTCGAAATCGGCGTCGTAGGCCGAGCCCTTTGCACCGTAGCGGTCGACGAAATAGAGCAGCGAGCCGCCGATGCCCTTGATGGCCGGCACCGCCAGCGTCTTGTCCGCACCGGCATAGGGTTTGGCACCAAGCTTAACCGCGCGCTCGAAGGCATGGTTGGCATCGACCACGCGCCACGCCATCGCCGGCGCGCAGGGGCCGTGCTCGGCCACGAAACGCGCCGCAAAGCTCGTCGGCTCGGCATTGAGGAGGTAGTTGATGTCGCCCTGGCGATAGACCGTGATGGCCTTGGTCCGGTGCCGCGCCACCGCCGTGTAGCCCATGCGCTCGAACAGCGCTGCGAGCTCGGCCGGCCGCGGATGGGCGAACTCGACAAATTCAAAGCCGTCGGTGCCGGCCGGATTTTCTGCGCTGATCTGCGCCGGCGGGGCGTCGTGCGGAAACGGGCCCATGGGTTCCTCCAAGCTTCACTCGCGGCGTATTTTTACTGCACATCCGGCGCGAAGATCGTGCGAAGTGAAGCTTGAACCGCAAATTAGTGCACGATATCGTCATAAAGACGTGATTTTATGCGGAATCTGTTCATGGACGCCTTTGATCTGAAAATGCTTGACGCGCTGCAGGCCGACGGCCGCCTGACCAACCTGCAGCTCGCTGAACGGATCGGCCTGTCGGCCTCGCAGTGTTCGCGGCGTCGCTCGGCACTGGAGGCGTCCGGCGTCATTCAGGGCTATCACGCGGCGCTCGCGAACGAGGCGGTCGGCCTCGACGTGCTGGTGTTCGTCCAGGTCAGCCTCGCGACGCAATCACCCGACAGCGGACAGGCCTTTGCCAGGCTGATCCGCGGGCTGGACGAGGTCCAGGAGGCCCATTCGCTGACCGGTGAGGCGGACTTTCTGGTCAAGCTCGCGGTGCCGGATCTGAAGACGCTCTCGCGCATCATCAACGACGTCCTGCTGCCGCACCGCAGTGTCGGGCGCGTGCGCTCCTCGGTCGTGCTCGAGCGCGTGAAGCAGACGGGGCGGTTGCCGCTGCGGCATTTGTCCGAGGTGCAGGATGCGCAGGGCGCGCGGCGGCGAATGCCGTCGAAGCGCAAGCGGGCGCCGCAACGCGGCTGAAACGCGCTCGCGCAACGGACGCGAACAAGTGATTCGCGCGACGAGAGCGCGCGGACGGTAGCCGGTTACGTTGGCGATCCGCGTTCGCGGTAGCGGACTACGTCGCGCGCTGCCTGCGCTGTTGCGCGGGCGACACTGGAACTTTTTCGCGCCCGTAAACTCCCGCAAATCAACAACAAATCGCCGCGCGTTAACCACTCGTTAACCATGCGCCGCCTACTCGGGATTCATCGAAGAACAGAACAACAAGCGGGTCGTCATGTCGGTGCAGTCTGCTTCGCGCAAGTCGGTACGGTTCCGTGGGCGCTCTTATCTCGCCTACCTGCTCACGCCGGAACCGCCGGTCTACGATTGGCTCGCCGACCTCAACGGCTGGATCAGCCAGGCGCCCGGATACTTCGTCGGCAAGCCGGTCATTCTCGATCTCTCAGCGGTGACGCTCAGTAACTCCGCGATCGTGCAACTCCTTGACGAGTTGCTGGCGCGAGGCATCCGCATCATGGGCCTGGAGGGCATCGACCCGAGCGAGGTCGGGCCTGATCTGCCGCCGGTCCTTGTCGGCGGTCGCCCGGTTGCGATCGCCGAGCCGCAAGACTCCGCGCTACAGGAGCCTGCGCCGCAGGAGCCCGCGCCGTGCATCGAGCCTGCGCCGGCTCAGCCGGAGCCGGCGACGCTGCTGCTGGAAAGCCCGGTGCGCTCCGGCCAGAGCATTGTCTTTCCGCATGGCGACATCACCGTGCTCGGCTCGGTCGCCTCCGGTGCCGAGGTCATCGCCGGCGGCTCCATCCACATTTATGGCACGCTGCGCGGCCGCGCCTTTGCCGGCTCGCACGGCAATGAGCGGGCCCGCATCTTCTGCAGCAAGGTCGAAGCCGAGCTGCTCGCCATCAGCGGCTTCTACCGGACCGCTGACGATATCGAAGCAAGATTGCGCAGCCAGCCGATCCAAGCCTGGCTCAAGGGCGACGTGATGTTCGTCGCGCCCCTCAACTGAAGCCGTTCACAGGGAGCAACAATGGCACAGGCACAGGTACTGGTCGTGACATCGGGCAAGGGCGGGGTGGGCAAGACCACCTCGTCCGCGTCCATCGGGGCCGCGCTGGCGCAGTCCGGTCAGACGGTGGTCATGGTCGATTTTGACGTCGGCCTGCGCAATCTCGACCTGATCATGGGCGCGGAGCGCCGCGTGGTGTTCGACCTGATCAGCGTGATCCAGGGCCACGCCAAGCTCGGGCAGGCGCTCATTCGCGACAAGCGTCTCGAAACCCTGTCGCTGCTGCCGGCCTCGCAGACCCGCGACAAGGACGCGCTGACCGACGAGGGCGTCGCCAATGTCATCGCCGAGCTGCGCGAGCGCTTCGACTGGGTGATCTGCGACAGCCCCGCCGGCATCGAGCGCGGAGCGACGCTGGCCATGCGGCATGCCGATGCCGCGATCGTCGTGACCAATCCCGAGGTCTCCTCGGTGCGCGATTCGGACCGCATCATCGGCCTGCTCGACTCCAAGACCGAGAAGGCAGAGAGGGGCGAGCGGATCCAGAAGCATCTCCTGATCACGCGCTATGACGCCGCGCGCGCCGAAAAAGGCGAGATGCTGAGCATCGAGGACGTGCTCGACATCCTGTCGATCCCGTTGCTCGGCGTCGTGCCGGAGAGCCAGGATGTGCTGCGCGCCTCCAACATCGGCTCGCCGGTCACGCTCAGCAGCGCCGACAGTGCCGCGGCCCGCGCCTACAGCGACGCGGTGCGGCGTCTCAAGGGCGAAAGCGTGCCGATGACGATCCCGAGCGACAGGAAGCGCTTTTTCGGCAAGCTGTTCGGACGGAGAGCGGCATGAGCCTGTTCGGCTGGATCAACCGGCGCGGCTCCGCGCCGCTCGCGCGCGAACGTCTCAAGGTCCTGCTGGCCTATGAGCGGACGCTCGGGGCCAACTCCGATCTCGTCGGCGTGCTGCGCGAGGAAATCCTGGCGCTGATCCGGCGTCACGTCATGGTGGAGCCGGACAAGGTCCAGGTGAAGGTGGGCCGCGGCGGCGCGACCTCGACGCTGGCGATCGATATCGAGCTGCCGAGCTGATCGCTGCCGCCGATGGCGGTGGCGATACTCTGCCCCGTTCGTCCCCGCGAAAGCGGGGACCCAGTCCTGCCCAAAGCGGATGCTGCGGCTGGGCAGAACCGGATTCCCGCTTTCGCGGGAATGAACGGATGTCGGTGCAAGGCGATTCCACAAAGCGATCGTCGGACAGCAGCGAGACACCGAAACCGACCGTAAGGAGAAGCGATGAATGCTCCCACATCCGCGTCAGCCGACCATGCGGCCGCCCATGCAAGCGCCAATGCGCCGTCTCATCCTGCGAATCCGGCTCTTGCGCATCCTGCTCGGCTCGAGGATGGCGGCCGGTCGTTCGTCGCGCGGCTGGCGTCAAGCTCGATCGACAAGCTCGACGGGCTGATCGCCGAGCTCAAGGAAATGCGCGAGGTGCTGCGATTCGAAGGTGAACGCGTGCAGCGTGAGGTCGGACAATATGCGCAACTGGCGCAGTCGGCATGCGCCGTCACGAAGGCCATCACCGAGACCGTTCCGCCTGCGGGCGGCACCGACGCCGCCGGCCAGAATGCTGTGGCGAAGCCGCCGTCCGGCGGGCGCGAGAAACTCAAGCGCTGGCCGCCTCCGGCGGGTTGAGTGCAAGCCTCGTGTCCCGGGCGCAGCGCAGCGTGAAACGATGCGCTGCCGACCAGGACCGTCACAAACACTGCCTTTGGAACGGTCCCGGATTCAGCGGTGCATCGTTTCGCGCTCACGCTGCACGGCGTCCGGGACAAGAGACCGAGCAGCGCGAGCGAAGAGAGCGCGTCGATAAGTAATTGGCTACAAATTTGTGTGGCCCAGCGACCGGCTCGCTCACATTTCATGTCGCCGTGTTTCGCACGCGACGTCTTCTTGATCTTCCTTAATTCGGCCAGCAACCAATTGCACTTGCGCAAGTTGGGGCTGATCCACGGGGGTCCCGCAATGTCGTCCATAAAACGGAGAATTGAATGCGAGTGTTTTTCCTTGTGTCACTGTTTGCGTTCGGCACAGGCAGCGCACTGACAAGCGGTCCCGCAGCGGCCCGCACCTCTCACCATCATGTGACTTATTCCCACCACGCTCTCACCACCGAAACGACTCAGGTTGGAAAATATCGCGCCCGCCGGTCCGCAGCGGTCGAGAAGAAGCGCGCGTACCGAAAACACGCCGCCGCGAAGGGGCGGCCTGCCGCGCGCTCCGACTCGGTGTCGCTCGCCGGCGTCACGCCGGTGCTCGCGGCGAAGGCGCGCGCGATCGCCGCCGCCTGCGGCAGCAGCGTGATCAGCGCGGTATCCAGCCGCGGCAACCGCAGCAATCATCCGATCGGCCGTGCGGTCGACATGCGCGGCAATCCGTCCTGCATCTACGCGCAGCTCAAGGGCTGGCCGGGCGGCTACTCGACCGACTATCGCTCGGCCGGCCACGTCCACATCAGCTACAATCCGGGCGGACAGGAATGGGGCGTGCGCTTCGCCCACGGCGGCCACAGCGCCTCCCATATCGCCAGCGCGCGGGCGCGGGGTATCAACCGCCTCGCCGGCGCGCACAACGTCTACGCCAGCGCACACGATGTCTACGGCGCGTACAACGTCGGCAGTGTCAGGCGCACGGCGCGTCGCGGCATGGCACGCACCGTTCCGTCACCAGCCCCTGCGGTGAGATCGCATCGCGCCCAGTAGCGGCGGTCGATGCTTGTCTATGCTTGGGTCACGATGCTCGCGTGATCGACGGCGCGCGGACCTCCGGTTGTCTGGAGGCCGCGCGTCTTAATCCTCACCAGAGGATGGTGGCGAGTCCGTTGCCGAGCAGGCCCGGCAGATCGTCGCCGAGATTGGCGCCCTTCATCTGCATTCCTTGCGCCGCGTCGATGTATTTTGCGACCGCGCGATACTGGAAGGTCAGGGTCGTAACGACCACCAGGCCGAGAACGGCCGCCGCCAAAAGGCTTCTAATGCTCCGACTATTCGTAGACATAGCGATCTCCAAATTCCGGCCGCAGTCCCACGGGCGCCCGTCAAGGCGCGCCCAGCCTCAGTTCGAAAAAGCAGTGGGTTTGGGAACCCGGCCGTGACGTACTTAGTGGTTCCTTGTGCGTTGCACAAGAGTCCTGCCGGGTTCACGGTAAATCGTGAAAATCATTCACGAAAACGCGAGGTGACTGTGAGTTGCGGTGCAAACAGGCGCGCCCTCGACCCCTCGTCTATCGCAGGTGGTCCTGCTCGGGCGGTGCGCGCTTTCACGCTTTCGGGGGGGGGGGCGCACCACCCAGCTTGCGCCATATACGCGCCCTAACTCAACCCCAGCAGCTTCGCCGCGTTCTGCTTGAGAATCAGCGGCCGCACCTCCGGCTTGATCTCGATCTGCTCGAAATCGGCGAGCCAGCGGTCCGGCATGATCGCCGGCCAGTCCGAGCCGAACATCACCTTGTGGCGCAGGATCGAGTTTGCGTACTGCACCAGGATCTTCGGGAAGTAGCGCGGCGACCAGCCCGAGAGGTCGATGTACACGTTCGGCTTGTGGGTCGCGACCGACAGCGCCTCCTCCTGCCAGGGAAACGACGGGTGCGCGAGGATGATCGGCATGTCGGGAAAGTCCGCGGCCACGTCGTCGATGAACATCGGGTTGGAGTATTTGAGCCGCATGCCCATGCCGCCGCGCATGCCCGCGCCGACGCCGGTCTGTCCGGTGTGAAACAGCGCCGGCACGCCGCACTCGGCGATCGCCTCGTAGAGCACATAGGCGCTGCGGTCGTTCGGATAGAACCCCTGCATCGTCGGGTGAAACTTGAAGCCGCGGATGCCGAAGTCCTTGACCAGCCGCCGCGCCTCGCGCGCGCCGGCCTTGCCCTTGGCCGGATCGATGCTGGCGAACGGTATGAGGATGTCGCTGTGCTGGGCGGCAAGCTCCGCCATCTCCTCGTTGTTGTAGCGGCGGAAGCCGGTCTCGCGCTCGGCGTCGACCGGAAAGATCACCGCGCCGATCCTGCGCTCGCGAAAATAGGCGGCGGTCTCCGGGATCGTCGGCGGATGCTGGAACGGCGATTTGAAATAGGCGTGCATGCCGGCCTGGAAATCGTCATAGCCGTCGTCGGCGTGGGTGCCGCACGGCTCCTCGGCATGGGTGTGGATGTCGATGGCCTTGAGCTCGCTGAGCTTGAGCATGGCGGTGGTGTCTCTTCGGTTTCGTCGTTGTGCCGCCGTCAAGGGCTCGCGTCGATCGATATCACGTCGTCGTCCGGTTGCGCCGCGTAGAGCCGCTCGATCATCGCCGCGCGGTTGCGGATCACCAGCCGCTGGTTGATCGAGCCCTTGTCGGTCATCTCGCCGGTGTCGAGCGACAGCGGATCGAGCAGCCACATCGTCCGGCGGATCAGGTTCGAGCTGCCGGTGCTCGCTTTGGCGAGCGAGCAAAGCCGCTCGCGCAGCGCCTCGCGCACCGCGGGTGCGGCCGCCACTTCGGCGAGGCTCGCCGATTTCGGCATCCCGGCCAGCGCCCGGCATGCCTCGACGTCCGGCAGCATCAGCGCCGCCACATCATTGCGGTCCGCGCCGGCAATCACGACGTCGCGGACGAGCGGCGCAAAATGCGCGATGACCTGTGCGCGCAGCGGGCCGACCTGGACCCAGGTGCCGGTGTCGAGCTTGAAGTTCTCCGCAGTTCGGCCCTCGAACAGCAGTCCCTTCGAAACGTCGTCCGGGTCGTCAAACCGGAACGCGTCGCCGAGCCGGTAAAAGCCGTCCTCGTCGAACGCGGCCGCCGTCAATTCCGGCCGCCGCCAGTAGCCCGGCGTGATGTTCGGCCCGCGCAGGCGGCCCTCGAGCCTGCCTTCGGCCGGCACGAGCTTCATGTCGAGGCCGATCGCCGGCAGGCCGACATTGCCGGCATGGCCGGAGTGCCAGGTGCGGGCGAGCGCATAGGGCGCGGTCTCGGTCGAGCCGAACCCGGTGAGAAACAGGATCCGCTCGCCGCAGGTCTCGACCGCAAGCTGCTGCACCTCGTCGAACACGTGCTGGGCAATCCCCGCGCCGGCAAACCACAGCACCCTGAGCCGGCTGAAGAAGGTGCGGCGCAACGCGTCGTCGCTGCGAAGATAGGGCAGCAGCGCCTCGAAGCCCTTCGGCACGTTGAAGTACCAGGTCGGCGAAATCTCGCGCAGCGTCCGCACGGTCTCGCCGATCGCCGCCGGCGTAGGCTTCCCGTCGTCGATGTAGAACGTGCCGCCGTTGTAGAGCACGAGGCCTATGTCGTGGTTGCCGCCCGCGGTGTGGTGCCACGGCGACCAGTCGACGATGACCGGCGGCTCGTCCTGCACGAACGCGAGTCCGGCCCGCAGCATCTCCTGGTTGGCGCACCACATCCGGTTGGTGTTGATCACCGCCTTGGGCTCGCCGGTCGAGCCCGACGTGAACAGGAACTTGACGATGGTGTCGGGTCCGGCGCGGCCGTGCGCTGCGTCGATGGCGGAGGTGGCCTCAGTGTTCGCCAGGTCCGAGAACCCCGTGCAGCGGCGCGCGGAGGGAGGATTGCGCGACACGACGATCTCGACGTCGCCTGGAAACGCGGCTGCGATCGCCCGCTCGAAGGCGCGGCCGTCGGCGGCGAACATCAGGCCCGGCGTCAGCAGTCCGGCGATGTGCCTGAGCTTGGCGAAGTCGGCCGAGATCAGTGAATAGGCCGGCGAGACCGGCGCGTAGGGCACGCCGGCGAACATGCAGCCAAACGCCAGCATCGCATGGTCGAGATCGTTGCCCGACAGGATCGCCACCGGCCGTTCGGCGGAGAGCCCGCGGCGCAGCAGGGCCTCCCCGATGCTGCGCGCGGTTTGCAGCGCCTCGCCATAAGTGATGCTGACCCACGCGCCGTCGCCACCGCGCGCCGCAAACAGCGTGCGGTCGGGATGCCGGCCTGCGCCTTCGACGAGCTTGTCGGTCATCCGCGCCGGGTAGGGGCCCAGCGTCTCGCGCGCCCGTAGCAGGACCGAACCGTCGGCGCGGCGGTCCAGATCGTATTGAGGCCGGCCGAGACGGACGGCGCGGGTCGGCGGATCAACCGCAAGGCAGGACGGGCTTTGCAGAGGCATGGACGCACCATAGCGCGAAATCCATCATTTGGCGTCGGCGCCGGCGTTGATTCCAGTCGCCAAATTCGGCTGTTTTCGCGTCTGCTACAATGAAGGAGAGTCCGGCGGACGTCGCCTCTGGCCGGTCAAGACCGCACGCGTCGATCTCGCCGGGCTGATCGAGGATCGCGACCAGCTGTCCGCCGAGGCCGTGCAGCTCTACGGGCGGGCGTGCCGTGGTGACCGGCAAGAGGTTCGAGCATCAGCACATCGCGCCCAAGCAGGCGGCGCGATACCAAGCCGACGCGTGGGAGGAGCCGGTCGGGGCGCACCTCGAAGGCGTCGAGCGAACGACGCTCGTGAGCGTTGCGACCGGTGCGCTTGCACTTTCGGCCGGCCGGCAACTCGCGATCGTAGGGCGGATGACGTTTCGCCAATCCGCCCGGCGAGCTTCAATTGATCCTTGCCGACGCACTGCCGCCGGCCGGAGCTGATTTTTGCCAGAAGCGCGAAAACGCACGGCGCAGGCGCGTCGGAGCGTCGCATTGGGGGTGAGGCTCAAGCCTGTGGTCAGATGACGCCACCGAAGCCGATCGCCCGCTGTCCCGCGCTCCAATGGACCGAGCAGGAGCGCAAGAGCGGCTTCGCCGATAAGTGGGATGCGCAGGTGCACGCGCCGCGACAGTGATTCACCGTCCTTCGGACGGCGCTTCGCGGCTTTGTCTGCCCTGCGTTTTCGGCAACCAAGTGTCGGCCATGTGCAACAACCCGATCTTGCGATCGGCGCGCATCACGTTCATTTTTTTTGCCTGATGTTGTAGGTCCACGTGTTGCCGAAACCGTCAGCAAAACTGATGCGCCTGAAGCCCATTGCCCGCGCTTCATCGACAAATTTCCCGTCACGAACGAGATCGTCGATAAATGATCGGTTCACCAAGACATCTTGCATGTGCAACGTCGTGTTCTTTGGGCCGGAGACGTGGAACTTGACGGTGCGCCAACTGGTCGAAAAGCGCTTGGTCAAGGCCTCAGCATACCGTTCGCGGCCGATGTCGCTGTTGGTGATCTGAAGCCGCGCGTCAGATTCGTGCTGCTTGGGCGCTGCCTTGTCCGCAATCTGGTCGCGCGCGAGCGCGAGTGCGATCAGGACAGCGACCGCGACAAGCACCAGCCAGCGCATTGCGATGCCCTTTCGACAAGACCGGGCTATATGCGCTGAACGGTATGACGCGACTAAGGCGGTGCAGCCGTGTGCTCCTTCGGGAGCAGAGCGGAATTCATGAGGTGGCGTGGTTGCGCTTGAAGTCCTCGTACGCCATCGCGAGCCCTTCGCGCAGCGGCGTCTTGGCCTGCCAGCCGAGCCCTGCAAGCTTCGTCGTGTCGACGAGTTTGCGCGGCGTGCCGTCCGGGCGTGAGGTGTCGTACACGAGCTCGCCCTTGAAGCCGACCACGTCGGCGACGGTGTGGGCGAATTCGGCAATGGTCATGTCGTCGCCGATGCCGATGTTGACCATCTCCTCGCCGGAGTAGCGCTGCATCAGGAACACGCAGGCATCGGCGAGGTCGTCGGCGAACAGGAATTCGCGGCGCGGCCTGCCGGTGCCCCAGATCGTCACCGACGACGCGCCCCGGAGTTTCGCCTCGTGCATCCTGCGGATCAGTGCCGCCGGCACGTGGCTGTGGTCAGGATGATAGTTGTCGTTGAGCCCGTACAGATTGGTCGGCATCACCGAGATGAAGTCCGCGCCATACTGCCGGCGATAGGCTTCGCAGAGCTTGATGCCGGCGATCTTGGCGACCGCGTACCATTCGTTGGTCGGCTCGAGGGAGCCTGTGAGCAGGGCGCTTTCCGGCATCGGCTGCGGTGCCAGCTTCGGATAGACGCAGGTCGAGCCGAGGAACAGCAGCTTCTTCACGCCGG
The DNA here is from genome assembly GCA_019746135.1 of Xanthobacteraceae bacterium. Lineage (GTDB taxonomy): Bacteria > Pseudomonadota > Alphaproteobacteria > Rhizobiales > Xanthobacteraceae > Z2-YC6860. Next base: position 41,689 of record JAIESI010000007.1, on the reverse strand, counting down.
CCTTGTAGGCCGAGTGGATCACCGCGATCTCGATCGCAAGGTTGTCATAGAGAAATTCCGCGGGCAGCGCGTCGTTGGCCTTGATGCCGCCGACCTTGGCGGCGGCGACGAACACCGCGTCGGGCCGCGCCCGCTCGATCCACGTCTCGACGCCGGCCTGCCGACGCAGGTCCACCTCGTCGCGCGAGGCGATCAGGATGTCGCAGTGCTCGGCCGAAAGCCGCCGCACGATCGCCGAGCCCGCCATGCCGCGGTGTCCCGCGACCCAGACACGCTTGCCCTTAAGATTGAACGGCTCCGCCATCGTCGCTCCAAAAGCGCGCGGACCTTACTCCGTCCAGGCGCGGCGCGTGTTGTCCTGCCGGGCGGTGGCGAGATCGGCCTCGACCATGTCGCGCACCAACTCGTCGAAGCCGATCTTGTGCTTCCAGCCGAGCGTGGTGCGCGCCTTGGTCGCGTCGCCCAGAAGGATGTCCACCTCGGTCGGCCGGAAGTAGCGCGGATCGACCTGCACCAGCGCGTTGCCGGATTTCTTGTCGATGCCCTTTTCGCTCGCGCCCGAGCCCTGCCAGGCGATGCTGCGGCCGACGCAGGCAAAGGCCCTCTCGACGAACTCGCGCACCGAATGGGCCTCGCCGGTCGCGAGCACATAGTCGTCGGGCTTCGGCTGCTGCAGGATCCGCCACATGCCCTCGACGAAATCCTTCGCGTGGCCCCAGTCGCGCTTGGCGTCGAGATTGCCGATGTAGAGGCAATCCTGCAGCCCGCGTTCGATCGCGGCGACCGCACGGGTGATCTTGCGCGTCACGAAGGTCTCGCCGCGGGTCGGGCCTTCGTGATTGAACAAAATGCCGTTCGAGGCGTGGATGCCGTAGGCCTCGCGGTAGTTCACCGCGATCCAGTAGGCGTAGAGCTTCGCCGCGGCATAGGGGCTGCGCGGATAGAACGGCGTGGTTTCCTTTTGCGGCACCTCGCGCGCCTGGCCGAACAGCTCGGACGTCGAGGCCTGATAGAACCGCACGCGGTCCTCGAGCCTGAGGATGCGGATCGCCTCGAGGAGCCGCAGCGTGCCTATGGCGTCGGCGTTGGCCGTGTACTCGGCGGTCTCGAACGACACCATCACGTGGCTCTGCGCCGCGAGATTGTAGATCTCGGTTGGCCTCGTCTCCTGCACGATCCGGATCAGGTTCGTGGCGTCGGTCATGTCGCCGTAGTGCATGAAGAAGCGCACACCCGGCAGATGCGGATCACGGTAGAGATGGTCGACGCGCTCGGTGTTGATCAGCGACGCGCGCCGCTTCACGCCATGGACGATGTAGCCCTTCGACAGCAGAAGTTCGGCGAGATAGCTGCCGTCCTGGCCCGTCACTCCGGTGATCAGCGCAACGCGGTCGGCCAAGATTTCAGGTCCCCAGGGAAGGCAGCAAGGCAGATCGAGCAAGGCAGCGGCAAAGCGCCGCGCGACGACAATGGCCGCTTAATGCCCGGAAACGAGGGCCGATGCAAATCCGGGAAAACTGGTCTGCAGGCACGGTTGTTGCGGGCATGGTGGCGATGGCGCAACTTCCTTGTCTGGTCGCATTTTCTGCGGCGAACCGCTGCACATCCCGGATCAAGTCCGGGACAAGCCTTCGCCGGAAAATGCTCCGGCGCGCAGCAATGAAGGAATGAGGACTTCGCCATGGGTTGGTTACGGACACTCTCGATCGCCTCGCTGGCGGGCCTTGCGCTCGCGCTTGTCGGCCAGGGCGCATCGGCGCAATCGGGCAAGACCATCAAGCTCGTGGTTCCGGTCCCGCCCGGTGCCTCGACCGACGCGATCGCCCGCCTGATGGCCGAGCAGATCGGGCGGGCGCAGGGCGTCACCATCGTGGTCGAGAACCGCCCCGGTGCGAGCGGCATGATCGGCACCGAGCAGGTGTCGCGCGCAACGCCCGACGGCACCACGCTGCTGATGACCGCGAACACCTACCTGATCGACGCGCAGACCCGAAAGGCGAACTATCATCCGGTCACCGCCTTCGAGCCGATCTGCCTCCTGGTGCAGTCGCCCGCAGTGTTCGTGGTCAACGGCGCGTCGCCCTACCGGAACCTGAAGGATATGCTCGACGCTGCAAAGGCCAAGCCCGGCGAGCTGACCATGGCGGCGGTCGGCCCCGGCTCGACGTTCCAGATGGGCTTTACGACCATGACCAAGACCGCGGGCGTCAGCATGACCTATGTGCCGTATCAGGGCAGCGCGCCGGCGGTGACCGCGGTCATGGGCCAGCACGTGACCTCGGCCTTCTCGGGCTACGCGGTCGTCGCCGAGAACGTGAAGGCCGACAAGCTCCGCGCGCTGGGCGTGGCGACGGCCAGGCGCATCGAGCCGCTGCCGAACGTCGCAACCTTCGACGAGCAGGGCTTCAAGGGCCTCGAGGTCGACAACTGGTTCGGCGTGGTGGCTCCAGCCGGCGCGCCGAAGGAGCTCCTGGCGCAGCTCGGCTCCTGGTTCAGGGCGGCATTGGCCGAGCCCGAGGTGAAGGCCAAGCTCGCGCTGCAGGGGCTTTACCCGGTCGGCCAGTGCGGCGACGAGTTCGCCGCTTACGTGAAGAAGCGCTTCGGCGAATATGGCGAGATGATCAAGGAGTCGAACATCAAGACCGAGTAGGCCGGGGGCGATTGCTTTTGATTGCATCGCTGGCGGCATCGGCAGCGCTATGTGTCGCGAGTCGGGGTGATGCGCTCCCTCCGCCGTTCAGGGGGAGGGAGCACCTCCCGAGCTGTGAAACTGTCCGTATCGCTGGCGATTATTGTATGATCGCGTGAGAACAAAGGAGCAGCCCATGCTCAGAGCGGACCAGAATAAATTCGCCACCGAGACCGGCCCCGGCACGCCGATGGGCAACCTGTTCCGCCGCTACTGGATCCCGGCGATGCACGCCTCCGAGCTGCCGGAGAACGAATGCCCGCCGGTACGGGTCAAGCTTCTGTCGGAGCGATTGCTCGCCTGGCGCGACACGCAGGGGCGTCTCGCGCTCACCGACGAGTTCTGCGCCCACCGCGGCGTGTCGCTGTGGTTCGGCCGCAACGAGCACAACGGCCTGCGCTGCCCGTATCACGGCTGGAAATACGACCACACCGGCCAGTGCATCGAGGTGCCGTCGGAGCCGACCGAAAGCGGCTTCTGCCAGAAGATCAAACTGAAGTCCTATCCGCTGATCGAGCGCGGCGGGATTCTCTGGGCCTATATGGGCCCGCCGGAATTGCAGCCGCCGTTCCCCGAGTTCGAATGGGCGGCGCTGCCTTCCTCCCATGTCTACAACTCGAAGCGCCTGCAGGAGTGCAACTACCTGCAGGCCATGGAGGGCGGCATCGACTCGAGCCACGTGTCGTTCCTGCACTCCGGCGACATGCACCGCGATCCGCTCCACCGCAACACCAAGGGCGCGCATTACCAGAGCGACCAGAAGCCGAAGTTCGAGATCGTCGAATCCTCCGGCGGGCTGTTCATCGCCGCGCGACGGAACGCGGAAGCGGGGCATTACTACTGGCGCATCACCCAGTGGATCATGCCCTGGTACACGATGGTGCCACCCTACGGCGACAACGCGCTCAATGCGCACGCCTGGGTGCCGATCGACGACGAGACCTGCACCACATGGACCTTCACCTACCATCCGACGCGGCCGCTCTCCGCCATGGAGCTCGACGTGATGCGCAAGGGCGGCGGCATCCATGTGATCCTGGAGCCGGGCTCGTTCCGTCCGGTGATCAACAAGGACAACGACTACCAGATCGATCGCGAGGCGCAGAAGCGCGGCGAGACCTATTGCGGCGTCAAGGGCATCGCCATGCAGGACGCGGCGGTGCAGGAGAGCATGGGGCCGATCCAGGACCGCACCAAGGAGAACCTGGTCTCGACCGACAACGCCATCATCATGGCGCGGCACCGGCTCTTGAAGGCCGCGCGCGACCTGCAGAGCGGCGGCGCGCCTCCCGGCATCACGCCGCAGAACCAGCGCGTGCGCTCGGCGACCTTCGTGCTGCCGGTCGACGTGCCGTTCGCCGAAGCCAAGCGCGACGACCTGACGGTGCGCGAAGGCCTGCCGCACACGTCGATCTGAATGAGCGCTCAAATGTTGCCGCCGTCATGGATGCCCGCGACAAGCGCGGGCACGACGAGTTGCGGGGGCCTGCCAAATGACCACTGAACTGGATCCTCGCACGGCCGGTGGCAAGCGGCTGAAGGGCAAGGTCTGCATCGTCACCGGCGCGGGGCAGGGCATTGGCCGCTCGACGGCCAGGCGCCTGGGCGCGGAGGGCGGCACCGTCGTCGTCGCCGATCGCGTCGATGAAGGCGCGACGCAGACGATCGCCGAATTGACGGAGCACGGCGTCGCAACGCTGAAGGTGCTGGCCGATCTCTCGACCATGGCCGGCGCGCAGGCGCTGATCGACCAGACCGTCGCCGCCTTCGGCCGCGTCGACGTGCTGGTGAACAACGTGGGCGGCACGATCTTCATCAAGCCGTATCACCTCTACACCGAGGACGAGGTGAGGATGGAGCTCGAGCGCTCGCTCCACCCGACGCTGTGGTGCTGCCTCGCCGTGCTGCCGGTGATGATGAAGCAGCAGTCGGGCTCGATCGTGAATGTCGGCTCGCAGTCGACGCGCGGGCTTTATCGCCTGCCTTACGCCACCAGCAAGGGCGGTATCCTGGCGCTGACCAAGGTGCTGGCGATGGAATACGGCCGCCACGGCATCCGTATCAACGCGATGGCCCCGGGCGGCACGGAGATCACCGACCGCGTGGTGCCGCGGCAGTTCATCAAGCCCGGCATGAGCGTCGAGGAGCCGGCCGACGAGGCCGCGTACCGGCGCGAGATGGGCGAGGACATCCGCAACCAGCAGGCGCTGAAGCGCCGCGGCCTGCCGGAGGAGCAGGCCGCGGCGATTGCGTTCCTCGCCTCCGACGACGCGAGCTTCATCACCGGCCAGGTGATCAATTGCAGCGGCGGGCAGTCGTAGATCCCCCACGGTCATTCCGGGGCGCGAGCGAGCCCGGAATCCAGTGGCACGGGGAATGTTTCGGAACTGGATTCCGGGCCCGGCGCCATAGCGCGTCGAAGACGCGTGTAGACGCGCTTATGGCGCCGTCCCGGAACGACGGCGGCCGCTCAGTCGAGCTTGACCCAGCGCAGCCGCAGCGCATTGGCGATCACGCTCGCCGACGACAACGCCATGGCCGCCGCTGCGATGATCGGCGACAGCAGAAGACCGAACATCGGATAGAGCACGCCCGCCGCAACCGGCACGCCGGCGGCGTTGTAGATGAAGGCGAAGAACAGGTTCTGCCGGATGTTGCTCATCGTCGCGCGCGACAGATGCCGCGCCCGGACGATGCCGCGCAGGTCGCCCTTGATCAGCGTGACGCCGGCGCTTTCCATCGCCACGTCCGTGCCGGTGCCCATGGCGATGCCGACGTCGGCTGCGGCCAGCGCCGGCGCGTCGTTGACGCCGTCGCCGGCCATCGCCACCACGCGGCCCTCGCGGCGCAGCTTCTCGACGATCGTGCTTTTGCCGTCGGGCAGCACCTCGGCCTCGACATCGGCAATGCCGAGGCGGCGCGCCACGGCTTGCGCGGTCGTCCGGTTGTCGCCGGTCAGCATCACGACGCGAATCCCGTCGGCCTTGAGCGCCGCGAGCGCCTCCGCCGCGCTGTCCTTCACCGGATCCGCGATGGCGATCGCGCCGGCAACCTTGCCGTCGATGGCGGCGAAGATCGCGGTCGCGCCCTCCTTGCGCTGCGCTTCGGCCCAGCCGTCGAGCGCTTCGGCGGCGATGCCCAGCTCGTTCAGGAATTTCGCGTTGCCGAGCACGACGCGCCGCCGCTCGACCATGCCGATCGCGCCCTTGCCGGTCGGCGAGTCGAAGCCGCGCACCGGCGCAAGCTCGATCTTGCGGTCTTGCGCGGCCTCGACGATGGCCTGCGCCAGCGGATGCTCGCTCGAGCGCTCGACGCTCGCTGCGAGCCGCAGAAGCTGCGTTTCGTCCATGCCCTCGACGGTCGAGACCGCAACGACCTTGGGCCGTCCTTCGGTCAGCGTCCCGGTCTTGTCGACCACCAGCGTGTCGACCCGCTCCATCCGTTCCAGCGCCTCGGCGTTCCGGATCAGCACGCCGGCCTGCGCGCCGCGGCCGACGCCGGTCATGATCGACATCGGCGTCGCAAGCCCGAGCGCACAGGGACAGGCGATGATGAGGACGGTGACGGCGGCGATCAGGCCGAAGCTGAAGCGCGGTTCCGGCCCGTAGATCGCCCAGGCCGCGAAGGCGAGGGCGGCGACCACGATGACTGCGGGCACGAACCAGCCCGAGACCCGGTCGGCCAGCCGTTGAATCGGCGCGCGCGAGCGTTGCGCCGCGGCGACCATCTGTACGATCTGCGACAGCATGGTGTCGCGCCCGACCTTGTCGGCGCGCATGACGAAGCCGCCGCTGCGGTTGATCGTGCCGGCGATCACCCTGGCACCAACGTCCTTCGTCACCGGCATCGATTCGCCGGTGACCATCGACTCATCGAGCGTGGAACGGCCTTCGGTCACCACGCCGTCGACCGGCACCTTCTCGCCGGGCCGCACGCGCAGGTGATCGCCCACGACGATCGCCTCCAGCGGCACCTCTTCATCTGCGCCCTGCGCGGTGACGCGGCGGGCGGTCTTCGGCGCGAGGTCGAGCAGCGCGCGGATCGCGCCGGACGTCTGCTCGCGGGCGCGAAGCTCCAGCACCTGTCCGAGCAGCACCAGCACGGTGATCACGGCAGCCGCCTCGAAATAGACCGCGACCGCGCCTTGGGCATCGCGGAACGCCGGCGGGAACACCTGCGGGGCGAGCACCGCGATGACGCTGTAGAGCCACGCGACGCCGGTGCCGATGGCGATCAGCGTGAACATGTTGAGGTTGCGGGTGAGCAGCGACTGCCAGCCGCGCTCGAAGAACGGCCAGCCGGCCCATAGCACCACGGGCGTGGCGAGCAGGAACTGGATCCAGTTCGACAACGGCTGCCCGACCAGATGGCCGAACAGGTGGCCGCCCATTTCCAGCACGACGACCGGAACCGAAAGCGCGAGGCCGATCCAGAACCGTCGCGTCATGTCGGCGAGCTCGGGATTGGGGCCGGTGTCGGCGCTGGGCATTTCCGGCTCGAGCGCCATGCCGCAGATCGGGCAGGAGCCCGGGCCTTCCTGCCGGATCTCCGGATGCATCGGGCAGGTGTAGATCGTGCCTTCCGGCACCGGCTGCGCGGGCCCGCGCTTGGATGGGTCGAGATATTTCGCGGGATCGGCCGCGAACTTGGTCTGGCAGCCGGCCGAGCAGAAGTAGTACGGGTGTCCCTGATGGGTGTGGCGATGCGGCGTTTTGTGCGGATCGACCGTCATGCCGCAGACCGGATCGAGTGCGCCGCCGGCATCGGGCTCGCCATGGGCGGCGTGATGATGGTGGCCGTGTCCGGCGTGTTGATGCGCTTCCGTCATTTTGCTGGTGACCGCTCGCTTGCAATTGATACCCTAGGGGGGTATATAAAGGTTATGCAAGCGAATGCCAAGGCTTCGGTTCTCAAGCGGCTGCAGCGCATCGAAGGGCAGGTGCGCGGCCTCTCGCGCATGGTCGAGGAAGACCGCTATTGCATCGACGTGGTGACGCAGCTTTCGGCAGCGCGTGCGGCGCTGCGCGCGGTCGAGGAAGAGGTGCTGCGCGATCACGCCGGCCATTGCATCGAGCACGCGATCGCGAGCGGCAACAAGGCCGAGCAGCGCCGCAAGGTGGCCGAGCTGATGGACGTGCTCAGCCGCTCGGCAAAGTAGTCGCGACCGTCGCTCCGGGGCGCGAGCGAAGCTCGCGAGCCCGGAATCCAGTTTCAGAGACAATCCCTGCGCTACTGGATTCCGGGCCCGGCGCTTCGCGCCGTCCCGGGATGACCGGGGACTACGCTGATCGCTTCTGCATTCCGAGCAGGAACACGGCCGACACAGCCAGTCCAACGATCAATCCGTTGGAGAAATCCGGCAGCGCGCGGATTTCTTTTTCCACCATCTGCGAGGTGGCGAGCAGCGCCGGCACGCCGCCCTGCAGATAGAGCAGCACCACCGCGCCCGCGGCGAGCGCAAGCGCAATGTTGCGGAACATGGATGAAGCGACCAGCGCGCTGACGAGAATGGCGGCAACCGCGATTCCGACGATGAATTCCTGGCTCTGAAACGCCGAGAGATTCAGATTGAGCATGTCCACCTCCACGACGCGTTGGTCGCGAAATCCCTTCGAGGTGGCCTCCTCGTCGGCGGTCAATCTGCATCGGCCGTACGGCGCGCGCAAGGAAGGTTACCGCGTGCGAAAACAAGATGTAGGAGCGCGCGGCGGAAAAGCCACAGCATCTTGGGATTTTTCGGCTCGAGGGGCTGCTTAACCTTTGATTATGGTTAAAGCCGCGCCGGGTTTCGCGCTGCATTCTGTGCGCATCGGTCCCACAATCCCGTTCGTGGACACCTGAAGGCGCATCTGGCACATGAAGCCGGACCGTTTTTGAAGCCGCGAAACGGGCTCAACCCGTTGGCGGACAGGGAGGATCGCAATATGTCCGACACCAAAATCTCCTTCATCTCGGGCGGCAAGAAGCTCGCCGGCGCGGTCCGCGTGCCGGACGGCGTCAAGCCCGGCGAGAAGCGCCCAGCGTTCATCGTCATGCACGGCTTCGGCAGCAATTCGAGCTCCTCGAACGTGATCGAGCCCTGCGCGATGTTCGAGAAGCTCGGCTACGTCACGCTCCGCTTCGACATGCCGGGCTGCGGCGAGAGCGAAGGCGAGCGCGGCAACCTGATTTGCCTCGATCAGGTGCAGGCGGCGAGCGACGGGCTCACCTTCCTCGCCAAGCATCCGAACGTCGAGGGCGACCGCATCGGCATGATCGGCTCGAGCTTCGGCGCGGCGATCGCCGTCTACGTCATCGGCGTCGACAAGCGGGTTGCCGCGTCGATCTCGTCCGGCGGCTGGGGCGACGGCGCGCGCAAGTTCCGTGGCCAGCATCCGACGCCGGAGGCCTGGAAGAAGTTCACCGACATGCTCGCCGAGGGCAAGAAGCATCGCGAGAAGACCGGCAAGTCGCTGATGGTGCCGCGCTACGACATCGTGCCGATCCCGGAGCACCTGCGCGCCCACCTCGCCGGCAACTCGATCGACATGTTCACCGCCGAGACCGCGCAGAGCATGTACGACTTCGTCGCCGACAACGTGATCGGCCAGGCGGCCGGCCGTCCGATCCTGCTGCTGCACTCTTCGGTTGATTCGGTGACGCCGACCGAGCAGTCGATCGAGATGTTCAAGCGCGCGGCGCAGCCGTGCGACCTGCATCTGTTCGCCGAGACCGACCACTTCATGTTCTCGGAGAGCAACACCCGCGTCCGCAGCGTGATCTACGACTGGCTCGACAAGTATTTCCCGGTCCAGGCGCGGGCCAAGGCGGCGTAGCTCCTCATGGCGCAAGCGGCGACTGACGGACGGCGATATGCCATCGCCGCCATGCTCGCGTTTACGCGCGACGCGCTCGCGGCCTGCGGCGTTCCCGACGCCGACGCGGCGATTGCCGCCAAGCAGATGATCGAGGCCGATCTTGCCGGCTTCGACGCGCACGGCATTTTCCGGCTTGCGCCCTACTGCAAGACGCTGAAGACCGGACGTGTCAAGGCCAAGGCCGACATCAAGGTGCTGCAGCGCTCGGCCGCGACCGCGCTGGTCGACGGCGACGACGGCATCGGCCACCTGGTGCTCACCTACGCCACCAACCTGGCGATGGAGCTTGCGCGGCAGTCGGGCGTCGGCTGGGTCGGCGTGCGCAATTCCAACCATGCCGGCGCGGCCGGCATCTATCCCGAGATGTGCGCGGCCCAGGGCATGGTCGGCATCTACGCCGCGGTCTCGACCGTCAACCACATGGGCCCGTGGGGCGGCGCGGAGCCGATGATCGGCACCAATCCGATCGCCATCGGCATTCCGGCCGGCAAGGAAGCGCCGGTCATTCTCGACATCGCCACGTCGGTGTCGTCGTTCGGCACCATCCGGCAGCACATGGTCACCGGCGAGCCGCTGGAAGAAGGCTGGGTGGTGCACAGCAAGACCGGCGAGCCGATCCTCGATCCGAAGAAGGTCGCCGAGGGCGTGCTGCTGCCGATCGGCGGGCACAAGGGCGCGGGCCTCGCGCTGATGATCGGCCTGCTCGCCGGCGTCTTGAATGGTGCAGCCTTCGGCCGCGACGTGGTCGATGCGATGGGGCCCGGCTCGCAGCCGACCAACACCGGTCAGTTCGTCGTCGCCCTCGATGTCTCCCGCTTCATCGAGCCGAAGGCGTTTGCGGCGGAGATGGACCGCCATCTCGGCGAACTCCGCAACTCGCCGAAGCTTCCCGGCGTCGACCGCATCAGGATGCCCGGCGAGGACCGCAGGAAGCGTCGCGCCGAGCGCAGCGCCAACGGCGTCGGGCTGCCCGCGACACTGATGAAGCAGCTCGATGAGCTTGCGACGGAGTTGAAGATCACGCCGCTCGCGGGGCGTTAGCAATTTCCCGCCGACGTCATTCCGGGGCGCGCCGAAAGGCGCGAGCCCGGAATCCATACTCCGCAGCAGTGGTTATGGATTCCGGATTCGCGGGCCACAGCGCGTCGAAGACGCGCGTGAACACGCTTACGGCCCGCGCCCCGGAATGACGGCGGATAGAGCCGTCAAGGCTCCTTGTTGTTCTCCTCGACAAACGTCCGCACCGCCGGCAGCACCGCGGGCAACAGGGCCTGCACCTCGGCGCGCGTCATGCCCGGGCGGATGCGCGGGTCGTAGAGAATGTTGAGCAGGTACTGATCGTAGACGCTGAAAAATCCCATCTGCACGTCGTCGTTGAACATCGTCCACGGCACGGTGGTGTCGTCGTTGATCGGGCCGAGCGCCTGCAACAGCTCCTCGTAGACGCAATCGTAGAAGACGAAGTCGCCGGCGTCGGCGGTGATGATCACGTCGGAGCGCAGAATGCGCGAGCTTTCGTCCTTGCGGAAACCGGACAGGCATTGCGGCTCGAGCGAGCGCTGGATGCGGCGCGCCCGGTCGATGCCGTAGACGGTGCGGATCATGCGCGCGAGGTCGCGGTCGTTGACCAGCGACACGACCATGTTGGCCTCATCGCGCCGCTCGGTGCGGGCGATATCGAGGTTCCTGATGCGGCTGCGGATGTCGGCGATGCCGGCCTCGATCTGCCCGGTGCGGTCGGGCGTGGCACGATTGTCGATGAACACCCGGACCGGGCCGTCGAACTTGCGGATGCGGTCGACGCCGCCCGCGATATGGAATTCTGCTCCGAACGTCACCTTGAAGAAGCCGTCGGTGATTTCCGCGTCGGTGAAGTTCTTACGCTCGGTGGCGCGGCGGCGGGCGATCTCGGGGTCATCCACGGCGTAAACGGCGGAGCCGAAGGCCGCCGCTGCGGCGGCCACGAAACCGATCACGGCGGAGGTGCGCCGTCTGGAGGCTCGTCGATCTGCGAAGGCTCGACGCAAGCCGTCGAACATCATGGATGTCGTGCTCTGATGCCGCCCCAACGCAACGGATATCATGACGCTTGATTCCCGCGGGCGCAATGCCGCAGGGCGCCGAGCGGTTCCCGAATTCCCGCGTCAGCTCGTCGCCGGAACGCGTGAGGCCTTCATCTGCAGGGCGCGGATGCGGTCGGCCAGGCTCCCCTTGCTCTCGCCTGACGCGGCGGGCCTGCGGTCGCCATTCGCTGCCAGCGGCGGCGCGGCGGCAGCAGCCGGCTCGCTCGCCAGCATCGCCTCGATCGGCGAATCAGCGCCTTCGAGTGTCGCGGTCAGCCGGGCAATCTCGGCCGCGATGTCGTTGATGCGCTCGCGCAACAGCGCGTTTTCCACGCGTTCGGCCGCCCAGGTCTGCTCCGCCTCGCGCTTCATGCTGGCGATTTCCTGCTGCAGCTTGGTGCGGTCGGCACGCGCCTGATTGAGCTGATCCTCCATCAGCGCCTTTTCCTTGAGCAGGCCTTCGGTCGCGGCCTTGCTGCGGCCGGCAGCGCCGGAGAGCTCGGCGCGCAGGTCGCTTTCGACCTTCTGACCTTCGCCGATCTTTTCCCGCAGCGACGCGATCTCGATCTCACGCTCGGACAGGACCTTCACCTGGTCCGCCATCCGCGCCTCGACCTCCTGCACGCGCCGGCCGAGCACCTCGGCCTCGGTGGTCTGGGCCACGAGCTGACGCTCGAGCTGTGCGACGCGGTCGCTGAGCTTCTCGACCTTGCCGCGCTCGTCCTGGAGTTCCGCCGAGGCGGCGGCCGCCTCCTTGCGCTCGCGGCTCAGCCGGTCGCCGATCTCGTGTGCCTCGCGCTCATGACCGGAAACGCGGTCCTTGAGCGCCTCGACCTGGGCGCGCAGCGCCGTCGCTTCGACGCGCTGGCTGTCGGCGGCCGTCGAGCGGTCGTGGAGATCGGAGGAGAGCTTGGAAAGCTCGGCCTGCTTCTCCTGGAGCAGGCGCTCGGCCTCGCGCAACGCGCCGATCTTGACCGAGTGTTCGGACTCGGTCGCGCCGAGCTGATCCTTGAGCGACTTCTCGCGCGCCTCGAGCGAGAAGATCGCTGCGGTTTTCTCGCCGAGTTCCACCTTGAGGCGGTTGATCGCGTCGGTCTTCTTGCCAAGTTCGGCAAGCTGGCTCGTGGTCTTGGCCTTCATCTGCTCGACCGACAGTTCGAGCCGCCGCGTCGACATCGCGAACTCGGCGCGGAGCTGGTCCTTGTCGGCCTGAATTTCCGCCATCGACAGCGGGGTGGCCGCTTCGAGGCGCTTCATCGTCAGCCGGACGGCGCGGTTATGCACGAGCGGGATGAGCACGAGCCCGAGCAGGCTCGCGACAAAAAAGCCAATGCCGAAAAACATGATCGGCTCGATCATGGACGGGGGCCTCCGACCCGGAATGACGCCGAAAATCAACCATCGCACGCCCGCGCGTGCGCTTCCAGAATTACCAGCATTTACCCTAAATGCTTGAGATTGTGGCCATTCCACATGGGGAGGAACTGTGGCGCAGGCCCCGGCCCGGGCCTTCGAAACCGGCTAAAGCAGGTCCTAAAGCGGGTTCCAGGTCGGCTTCGGCGTGAACTTCAGGTAACCGACGTTCGCACCGAGCCTGAGCCCCACGCCCGAGCGGATCGGCACCAGGACGACGTTGTTGGCGGTGAGCGCGGTCATGCCGAACCCGCCGATGAAGTAGGCCGATCCGTCGATACCGCCGAACCGCTCGTAGATCGCCTGCGTCGCCGGCAGGCTATAGACCAGCATCATGGTGCGCGCGCCTTCGCCGCCGGCATCGAAGCCGATCGACGGCCCCTGCCAGTAGACTTTCAGGTCGCCCGCGTTCTTGGTGTAAAGGATGCCTTCGCCATAGCGCAGACCCGCGACGAACGCGCCGGACGCTTCCTCGCCGAGGATGTAGCCGTTCGGCAGGCCCCACTGGCTGACCGCCTTTTCCACAATCTGCGCCAGGCCGCGCGAGACGGTTCCGAAGAAACTGTGTCCGGCGTTGACGATTTCGATCGAGGAGAACCGGCTTTCGCTCGGCGGCAGGGTTCCGGGCGGCGGGCTGCTCTGCGCGGCGGCCGGCGCGGCATGAAGCGTCCCCACCACGGCAATGGCGGCGAAGAGGCGGATGATGGCGCGCATCAGGTGCTCCAGTCGGGATGGGCATTCGCGCCCGCTTAACGCGTTGCTCACGGGCCTGCCGTAACGTGCAAGCCTGGACCTACCAAGCTGACGCTTACTCGAATCAACAGCACCACAGGCGGCGAATATGACCCCAGCGCGGCAGGAACGGAAGCCGTGCCGTTTGTCCGACCGCATCCTGGCAATTCTAGGTGCGGTTGGAGTCGTTTTGATGATCGTCCCCATGGCCCGATCGCAGACGCCCGAGCCCGTGGTGTTCAACCGCTACACCGGCCTCGCCATCGATGGCTTCGATCCGGTGGCGTATTTTGTCGACGGCAAGCCGCGACCCGGCCGTCGGGACCTGGAGATGCGATCCGGCGGCGCGAACTGGCGCTTTGCCAACGAAGGCAACATGGCGGCCTTCGCCGCGGATCCGGACGCCTATGCGCCGCGATTCGGCGGCCACGATCCGGTGGCCGTGGTGCGAGGCGCGGCGACGCCGGGCCATCCCGAGCTATGGCTGATCGTCGACGACCACCTCTATCTTTTCTACAGCGAGGCGGCGCGCTCGGCGTTCGCCCGGGATTCGGACAGCGCCATCGAGGCCGCCGAGCGGCATTGGCCGGGCGTCGCCCACACCGTCCCGAGGTAACGGGAAGCCCGACGGTCCGGTGCCGCGAGGGTGGATTTATCCCGCGAAAGGTTCACGTCGCGGGCCCGAATCGCCTAAACCTCCTGCCTGTTTGTTCCTCCCATCCGGAGAATCATGGCCATGACCGCCACCGTCGCCCTCGAAGGTCTCGACCTTGCGGCCCTGCTTTGCTCGCGCGTCTGTCACGACCTGATCAGCCCGGTGGGCGCGATCATGAACGGGCTCGAGGTGATGGAGGAAGGCAAGGACGACGAAACCTCGCAATTTGCGATGGACCTGATCAAGAAGAGCGCGAAGACGGCGTCGGCCAAGCTGCAGTTCTGCCGCCTGGCGTTCGGCGCGGCCGGCTCGGCGGGCGCCCAGATCGACACCGGCGACGCCGAAAAAGTGGCGCGCGGGCTGATCGAGGACGAAAAGACCAAGATCAGCTGGAACCTGCCGCGCGTGCTGCTCGCCAAGAACCGGGTAAAGCTGGTGCTGAACATGCTGTTGCTCGCGGCGCAGGCCATTCCGCGCGGCGGCCAACTCACCGTCGATCCGGTAGGGGAAGGCGACGGGGTCGGCTTCCGGGTGAACGTGACCGGCACCAACGCCAAGGTGCCGCAGGCGGTCCCGGCGCTGCTCAGTGCGACGTCCGAGCACGCCATCGACGCCCACGCGATCCAGCCGTTCTACACCGGCATGCTCGCCAAGAACTGCGGGCTGACCGTGTCGATGGCGGTCGAAGGCGATGCGGTGGTGGTTGCCGCCCGCTAGCGTCGTCCTGCATCACGAGGATGACGGCCAGCCCCCGCTGGCCGTTTGCGTTTCCGCGCCGTTAACATCTCGTTAACGAAAATAAATTCGCACCCGCCATTCAACAGAAATTAAGTGCCTCGGCCACAAACTGCCCCGACCCGAGCGATGCGGCCAGGCGGCCCGCGTCTCTCGGGCGAAGGCCGATGCAATGGACGATCTGCTCCGGGAATTCCTCGTCGAAACCAACGAGAGCCTCGACGTCGCCGACGTCGAGCTCGTGCGTTTCGAGCAGGAGCCCAACAACGCGAAAATCCTCGGCAACATCTTCCGCATCGTCCATACGATCAAGGGCACCTGCGGCTTCATCGGCCTGCCGCGCCTGGAGGCGCTGGCGCACGCGGCCGAAACCCTGATGGCGAAATTCCGCGACGGCGCGCCGGTTACGGCCGCAGCGGTGACGCTCATTCTCTCGACCATCGATCGCATCAAGGAGCTGCTCGCCGCGATCGAGAAAAACGAGCAGGAGCCCGAGGGCGACGATGCCGGTCTGATCGCGGCGCTCGGCGAAATGACCAAGGCGGTTTCCGGTCCGTCGCAACAGCAGGCGGCGGCTGCGCCCCGGCGTACCGTCGGTACGCTGGTGCCGCAGTCGCTGGAACGGCCGCTGCACGAGGGCGAGGTCTCGCTCGACGAGCTTGAGCGCGCATTCCGCGCCGCGTCAGGACCCGCGCCCGCGGCGACGCCGGCTGCCCCGGCAAAAACAGAATCGAAAGCCTCCGCCGCCGATCCCGACAGCGACGATCACTCCGAGGCGCGCGTCGCCAACAAGTCGATCCGCGTCGGCGTCGACACCATCGAGCAGTTGATGACGATGGTCTCGGAGCTGGTGCTCACCCGCAACCAGCTCCTCGACATCGCCCGCCGCCACGACGATTCCGAGTTCAAGGTTCCGCTGCAGCGGCTCTCCAACGTGACCGCCGAGCTTCAGGACGGCGTGATGCGAACCCGCATGCAGCCGATCGGTCATGCCTGGCAGAAGCTGCCGCGCATCGTGCGCGATCTCGCGGCCGAGCTCGGCAAGGACATCGAGCTCGAGATGCATGGGGCCGACACCGAGCTCGACCGGCAGGTGCTCGACCGGATCAAGGACCCGCTCACCCACATGGTCCGCAATTCGGCCGACCACGGCATCGAGCCGCGCGCCGAACGCGTCTCCGCCGGCAAGCCCGAGACCGGCACGATCCGGCTCACCGCCTATCACGAGGGCGGGCAGATCGTGATCAGCATGGCCGATGACGGCCGCGGCCTCGACACCGCGCGCATCCGCGAGAAGGCGCTCGCCAACGGGCTCGCGACCGAGGCCGATCTCGAGCGCATGTCCGAGCAGCAGCTTCACAAGTTCATCTTCAATCCGGGGTTTTCGACCGCCCAGACCATCACCAGCGTCTCCGGCCGGGGCGTAGGCCTCGATGTCGTCCGCAACAACATCGACCAGATCGGCGGCACCATCGACGTGCAGTCGGTGCAGGGCCAGGGGCTGAGCGTCACCATCAAGATTCCGCTCACGCTCGCTATCATCTCGGCGCTGATCGTCGAGTCGAACGGCGAGCGGTTCGCCATTCCGCAGCTTTCGGTGGTCGAGCTGGTTCGCGTGCATGGCAAGTCCGAGCACCGCATCGAGCGGATCAAGGACGCGGCGGTGCTGCGGCTTCGCAACAAACTGCTGCCGCTGGTCCGCCTCGGCAGCCTGCTGGGGCTCGTCCCCGAGCACGAAATTCCCGAGCGCGGATTCATCGTCGTAACCCATGTCGGCGCGCAGACCTTCGGCCTCGTGGTCGACGTCGTGTTCCACACCGAGGAAATCGTCGTGAAGCCGATGGCGAGCAAGCTCCGCCACATCGGCATGTATTCCGGCAATACCATCCTCGGCGACGGCTCGGTGATCCTGATCGTCGATCCGAACGGCGTGTCGCAGGCGGTCGGCGCTTCGGCGGCCTCGACCATGGCGGCGCAGGCCGAAGCCGAGACCGAGCGGCGCGCCGCGGCCGACGACAACGTGTCGCTGCTGGTGTTCCGCGCCGGCTCGCGCGAGCCCAAGGCCGTGCCGCTCTCGCTGGTCACGCGCCTCGAGGAAATCGACTGCGCCAAGATCGAGCTGTCGAATGGCCGCTTCATGGTGCAGTACCGCGGTCATCTGATGCCGCTGGTGCATGTCAGCGGCGACGCCGCGATCAAGCGCGAGGGCGCGCAGCCGCTGCTGGTGTTCTCCGACGGCGACCGGTCGATGGGTCTCGCCGTCGACGAGATCGTCGACATCGTCGAAGAGCCGCTCGACATCCAGGTCGGCAGCGAGCGCGCCGGCGCGGTCGGCTCGGCCATCGTACGCGGGCTTGCCACCGAGATTGTCGACGTCGGTCATTTCCTGCCGCTGGCCTATGCCGACTGGTTCCGCCGCAAGGACGGTTCCAGCGGCCGCCGCGAACGCAACCTGCTGCTGGTCGATGACTCGGCGTTCTTCCGCAACATGCTGTCGCCGGTGCTGAAGGCCGCGGGCTATGTGGTCACCGCGGTGCCGACGGCGCAGCAGGCGCTGAGCCTGCTCAAGAACGGCCAGCGCTTCGACGCATTGGTCACCGACATCGACATGCCCGACATGGACGGTTTCGCGCTGGCCGAAGCGGTGCGCGGCGAGCCGCGCCTGAGCGAGTTGCCGATCATTGCGCTGTCGGCGTCGAGCACGCCCGAGGCGATCGAGCGCGGCCGTCAGGTCGGCTTCCACGACTACGTCGCCAAGTTCGACCGCCAGAGCCTGATCGCGGCGCTCAAGGAGCAGACCGCGGACATCGTGCAGGCCGCATAGGACCGTCATGGCAGCGCAAAATCATACGACCGACGGGGCCATCACCGAATTCGTCACGGTGACGATCGGCGACCACCTGTTCGGCCTGCCGATCGCGCGCGTCCAGGACGTGTTCGTGCCGGATCGCCTGACGCGCGTGCCGCTCGCGCCGCCGGAGGTGGCGGGTATCCTCAACCTGCGCGGCCGGGTGGTGACCGCGATCGAAATGCGCGCCCGGCTCGATCTCGGCACCCGCATCGCGGGCCAGCCGGTCATGGCGATCGGGATCGAGCTCAGAGGCGAATCGTATGGACTGCTGGTTGATGCGGTCGGCGAGGTGATGCAGCTTGCGTCGGCCGAATGCGAGGCGAAGCCGGCCAATCTCGACCCGCGTCTTGGACGCGTGGCCGCGGGCGTCTATCGGCTCGAAGGCCAGTTGCTGATCGTGCTCGACGTTGACCGTGTGCTCGACATCGGCGGCAATGCCGCCGCTGCATAAATAAAATGACGCAAGGCTTGAAGGAGTACGTGTGATGAAATCCTGCTTGGTGGTGGATGACTCGAGCGTGATCCGCAAGGTGGCTCGCCGCATCCTGGAAGGCATGGAATTCCAGATCTCCGAGGCGGAGGACGGCGAACAGGCGCTCGGCGCCTGCCAGCAGCATCTTCCGGACGCGATCCTGCTCGACTGGAACATGCCGAAAATGGACGGCTACGAGTTTCTGAAAGCGCTGCGTCGGATGCCCGGCGGCGACCGGCCCAAGGTGGTGTTCTGCACCACCGAAAACGACGTGGCGCATATCGCCCGCGCGCTGCACGCCGGCGCCAACGAGTACATCATGAAACCCTTCGACAAGGAGATCGTCGAAGCCAAGTTCCAGGAGGTCGGTCTGATCTGACCCGGAACCCGACCTCCGTTGCGTCCGTTCGTCGTTTCATGAGTACCGCGTTGCAATGAACGCCTACGCCCCAGCCATGCGCCATGCGCCGCAAGCTTTGGCCTCCGACCAGATTCGCGTCATGGTCGTCGACGACGCCGTCGTTGTGCGCAGCCTGTTGTCGCGCTGGATCGAGGAGACGCCCGATCTCAAGCTCGTTGCGGCGCTGCGCAACGGCCGCGAGGCGGTGGAGCAGCTCGACCGGACCCGGCCGGACGTGGTGGTTCTGGATATCGAGATGCCCGAGCTCGACGGCATCTCGACCTTGCCGAAGCTTCTGGAGCGGCGCCGCGACCTCGTCGTGATCATGGCCTCGGCGCTGACCCGCGACCACGCCGAGGTGACGCTGAAGGCGCTTTCGCTCGGTGCCGCCGACTATATCCCGAAGCCCACCAATGAAGGCGGGGTGATGACTTCGGCGGCGTTCCAGCGTGATCTGATCGCCAAGATCCAGGCGCTCGGTCATCGCCGACGCCTGCAGGGGCGGCCGCTGCCGCCGCGCTATGCCCGGCGCAGCGAATATGCCGCCACCCGCAAGCTCGGCAGTGCCGTGCAGCGGGCCGTCAAATGGCAGACCGTGGAGGACGACGGCGCGCATCCGGGCCTCAAGCTTCGGCCTTATTCGGTGATGCCGCCCCGCGTGCTGCTGATCGGCGCTTCGACCGGTGGTCCGCAGGCGCTGACCAAGCTCGTCGCCCATCTCGACACCGTGATCGACAGCGCGCCGGTGCTGATCACCCAGCACATGCCGCCGACCTTCACCACCATCCTCGCCGAGCATCTGGGACGTGCCGGCGCAAAGCCGGTGCGTGAAGCGGCCGACGGCGAGCCGGTTCTCGCCGGCACGATCTATCTTGCTCCGGGCGGCAAGCACATGACTGTCGCCCGCCGTGACGGCACGGCGGTGATCGTGCTCGACGACGGCCCGCCGGTGCATTTCTGCAAGCCCGCGGTCGATCCGCTGTTTTCGTCGGCGGCGGAGGTCTGGGGCTCCTGGAACCTGGCGCTGATCCTCACCGGCATGGGCACCGACGGCACCGACGGTGCTGCGGCGATCGTCAAGGCGGGCGGCACCATCATCGCCCAGGACGAAGCCTCGAGCGTGGTCTGGGGCATGCCGGGCTCGGCGGCGCTGGCCGGCGTCTGCTCGGCGGTGTTGCCGCTCGACCAGATCGCGCCGAAGGTCACGCGCATGTTCCTTGGGGCACGGCCGTGACGCCGTCGGACTACGATTTCCTCCGCAAGATGCTGAAAGTCCGCTCCGGCCTCGTGCTGGCGGCGGAGAAGCACTACCTGGTCGAAAGCCGGCTGATGCCGATTGCGCGCAAGCACGGGCTGTTCAACCTGACCGGTCTGGTCGCGCGGCTCAAGGGCCCCGATGCCGAGCCACTGATCGTCGAGGTCGTCGAGGCGATGACGACCAACGAGTCGTTTTTCTTCCGCGACAAGAGTCCGTTCGAGCAGTTCCGCGAGACCGTCATGCCGGCGCTGATGTCGGCGCGGGCCACCTCGCGCCGCATCCGCATCTGGTGCGCGGCGGCGTCGACCGGGCAGGAGCCGTACTCGCTCGCCATCAGCCTCAAGGAAATGGGCAAGGACCTGAAGGGCTGGCGCGTCGAGATCCTCGCGACCGACTTGTCCAACGAGGTGCTGGAGAAGGCGAAGGCCGGCATCTACACCCAGTTCGAGGTGCAGCGCGGGCTGCCGGCGCTGATGCTGATCAAGTATTTCTCGCAGGTCGGCGACCTGTGGCAGATCGCGCCGGAGATCCGCGGCATGGTCCGGTTCATGCCGATCAACCTGCTGCACGACTTTGCGCATCTCGGCCGGTTCGACCTGGTGTTCTGCCGCAACGTGCTGATCTATTTCGATCAGGCCACCAAGTCCGCCGTGCTCGACCGGATCGCCGCCGTCACCGAGCGCGACGGCTTCCTGGTGCTGGGCGGCGCGGAGACGGTGGTCGGACTGACCAACCGGTTCAAGTTGATCGCCGACAAGCGTGGGCTCTACGTGCAGCCGGAGAACACCGCGTTCGCTGCCAACGTGCTGAGTTTCGGCTTGCCGGAAGCCGCCGCAGCCCGTTAGGGCACCAGAACGATTTTCCCATTCGCCGTGCGCGCCTCGATCATGTCGTGCGCGCGGCGCACGTCGGCGAGCGGAAACCTGGCGGCGATGGCGGGCTTCACCTTGCCGCTGCCGAGAAGCTCGACCGCCTTCGCCATCGCCTCGCGGCGCGGCTCCTCCATGTGGTCGTAGGTGTGCATGGTGAAGCAGCGCACCGCCGGGCTCCGCTCGATGTTCGCCCGCATCTCCTTGAACAGATCGGTCTCGGGCATGCCGCCGAGCACGGCATAGGACACGATCATGCCGAGTGGCGCGGTCATCTTCAGCCCGTCGGTGAAGGCCTGGCCGGCGACATGATCGAACACGATGTCCGCGCCGCGGCCCTCCGTCAGCGCCAGCACGCGTTCGACCACGGTTTCGGACTTGTAGTCGATCGCGTGAGCTGCGCCGCGGGCCTTCACAAAGGCGCATTTTTCCTGGGTTCCTGCGGTGCCGATCACCGTTGCGCCGGCGAGCCTGGCCACGTCGATCAGTGCCGTGCCGACGCCGCCGGCTGCGCCATAGACGACGACGGTCTTCGGCGCGACGCCGCGCGCGGCGTGATGCAGCAGGATCCAGGCAAGCTGATAGTTGGTGAGCGTCGTCGCATCCTCGGCCGTGACATTGGCGGGCAGGGGCCATGCGGCCTCTTCCGGCACCACCGCGTACTCCGCGTAGAGCCCGCCGCGGTTGCCGATCTCGTAGCCGGCGATGAACACCGGCTGGCCGGCCTTGAGCGCCGTCACGCCTGGCCCCAGCGCCGTGACCGTGCCGCTCATCTCGTTGCCGAGGATGAACGGCAGCTTCGGCATCCAGCGGTAGCGGCCGGTGCGGATCATGGTGTCGAAGTAGTTCACGCCGATGGCGACAGCCTTCACCAGCACCTCGCCCGGGCCCGGCGCGGGTGTCGGCAGGTCCACGATGTCGAGGACCTCGCTGCCGCCGGTGCGGCTCAATTGAACGGCCTTCATGACCGCACCTTTGCGAGCAGCGCCTTGGCGCGCTGATACACCGGCTCGTCGATCATCTTGCCGTCGAGCTCGATCGCGCCGAGCCCCTTTGACGTTGCGTCGTCATAGGCCGTGACGATCCGCCTCGCGCTGTCCACCTCCTTCTCGGACGGTGAGAAACCCCTGTTGAGGATCGGCACCACGGCCGGGTGGACGCAGCTTGCGCCGTCGAAGCCGTGCATCCGCGCCTCGCGCACCGACTTCTCGATGCCGGCAAGATCGTTGTAGTCGGCGACGGTGCGGAGCAATCCGAACGACAGCACGCCGGTGGCCTTGGCGGCATAGTGCACCAGGAGCTTCGGCGGCGTCAGCACCTCCGGCGACGGCTCAGCGCCGAGCGCCGTCGCCAGGTCCTCGCCGCCGGTGATCAGCGCGAACACCCGCGGCGTCGCCCGCGCGATGGTGCGCGCGTCGAACACCGCGCCTGCATCCTCGATCATCGGCACCAGCAGGGTCTTGTCCCGGTTCAGGCTTCTTTCCGCGTTGTCGAGCAGCGCTTCCAGCTCCTGCAACGTCACCGGGCTTTGCACCTTCGGAACAAACAGCCCGAACGCGCCGGCCTTGCAGGCCGCGTCCGCGTCGAGCCGGATCATGTCGAGATCGGCATTGATCCGCACGAACACCTTCGCGCCGTTCTGGCCGACCCGCCTGACGGTCTCGGAGAGCTTTGCCCGCGCCGAAGCCTTCTCCGAGCGCGCCACTGCGTCCTCGAGGTCGAGGATGATCGCGTCCGCGCCGCGCTCGTGCGCCTTGGCGATGAAGCGCTCGGCGCTGGCCGGGACGTAAAGCAGGGACCGGATCAAGACATCACTCCCTCGTTTTTGTCGCGCGCAGGGTGCAGCCCGCGGTGCCGAATTATGCCTTGTGTTTCGGCGTCACTTTGCCATGAATGGCCCGAATTGGACCGGCGAAACAAGCCGGAAAAGTAAGGGAACGGGTATGCCGGATCAGACCGCGTCGCTGAAGGAATGGCTTGGACGATCGCGCAAGGAGGATGACGATCTTGCGGTCGGCTCGGTGCGGCGGCTCGCCGCCATGCTCGACCAGGATCCGACGCCGTTCAAGCGCGGCGTCGAGATCCCGGAAAGCTGGTACGCGGTCCTGTTCGGGCCGACCGCGGTGCAGAGCAAGATCGGCCGCGACGGCCATCCGCTGACCGGCGACGATCTGTTGCCGCCGTTGCCCAACACGCGGCGCATGTTTGCCGGCCGCCGGGTGAAATTCCACAAGCCGCTGCGGGTCGGCGACCTGGTCGAGCGCGTCTCGACCATCAAGCAGGCCGAGCCGAAAACCGGGCGCACCGGCCCGTTCGTACTGGTGACCGTGGTGCACGAGATCAGCGCAGGCGCGGGCGTTGCCATCACCGAGGAGCAGGACCTCGTCTACCGTGAGGATGTCGCGGTGGCCGGCGGCGCGGCGAAGCCCGCGGTACAGGCCAAGCCGCAAGCCGCGACCGAAAAGGCCGATCACGCGGTGGAGTGGAAGCCCGATACGGTGCAGCTGTTCCGCTATTCGGCACTGACCTACAACGCCCACCGCATCCATTACGACCTGCCTTACACCAAGGAGGTGGAGGGCTATCCGGCGCTCGTCATCAACGGCGGGCTCATTGCGCTGATGCTGGTGGAGGCCGCGCGGCCGACGCTTCGCGGTACCGTCGCAGGCTATGACGCGCGCGCGATGGCGCCGATGTTCATCGGCCAGAGCGTGAAGCTCTCGAGCCGCATCGTCGGCGACACCGCCGAGACCTGGGCGGAGAGCGTCGAGGGCGGCGTGCATTACCGCGTCAACATTGCGCTCAACAAGAAGTAACAAGAGACCTTGTCATGAGTGGCGGCCCGCTGGACGGCATCCGCGTCGTCGACTTGACCACGGTCGTCGTGGGTCCGACCGCGACGCTGTTCCTCGCCGACTACGGGGCCGACGTCATCAAGGTCGAGGCGCCGGGCGGCGATCTTCTGCGCACGCTCGGCGGGCGGTCCAAGAGCGGCCAGCTTTCCGGCAAGTTCACCCACTTCAACCGCAACAAACGGTCGATCGTGCTCGACCTGAAGCAGGAGAAGGCGATCGAGGCGCTGCACAAGCTTCTTGAAACCGCCGACGTGTTCATCGCCAACATCCGCCCGGCGGCGCTGGAGCGGCTGGGCCTCGGCACCGAGGCGCTGCGCGCGCAACACAAGAAACTGATCGTCTGCAACCTGATGGGCTTCGGCCGCGACGGCCGCTATGCCGAGCGCCCGGCCTACGACTCCATCATCCAGGGCATGTCCGGCGTCGCCGCCTGCAACGCGCGCATCTTCGGCGAGCCGAAGTTCGTGCCGATGGTGATGATGGACCACACCGTGGGCCTGATCGCCACGCAATGCATCCTTGCCGCGCTGTTTCATCGCGAGAAGACCGGCGAGGGCCAGGCGATCGAGGTGCCGATGTTCGAGAACGCGGCAAGCTTCGTGCTCGTCGAGCACATGGGCGATCACAGCTTCATCCCGCCGCTCGGCGACTGGGGCGACCGCCGCGTGCTCGATCCGCTGGCGCAGCCGATCGCGACGAAAGACGGCTGGATCTGCGTTTCCGCCAACACCGACGGCCAGGCATTCGCGCTGTTCGACGCCATCGGCCGCCCGGAGCTGAAGACCGATCCGAAATTCAATTCGGTGAAGGCGCGCTACGCCCACGTGCGCGCATACTTCTCGATCCGCGCCGAAGGTCTGAAGCAGAAGACGTCGGCGGAATGGCTCGACATTCTCGAAAACGCCGACGTTCCGGCCGGCATGGTGCATTCCATCGACACGCTGCCGCAGGACGCGCATCTCGCCGACGTGGGCTTGTTCCGCAAGGTCGAGCACCCGGTCGAGGGCTTGAAGTACGAGCTCAACAATCCGAACAAGTTTTCGGGAGGGCTGCGCAACGAGCAGACCGTCGCGCCCTATCTCGGTGGCGACAGCGTCGCGATCCTGTCCGAGCTCGGTTATGCGCAGGCCGAAATCGACGAGATGGTGAAATCGAAGATCACCATCGACGGCCGGCGATAGGGCAGGCCGTCATTCCGGGACGGCGCCATGAGCGCGTTCACGCGCGTCTTCGACGCGCTATGGGCGCCGAACCCGGAATCCATAACCACTGCTGCGGAGTATGGATTCTGGGTTCGCTCGCTTCGCGAGCGCCCCGGAATGACTGGCGGTTGGAGTTACAACCGATACTGCCCCGGCGTGAACAGCACCAGGTCCTGGATCCGCTTCCAGCGCGCGGTGTGCGGCGGGGTGATGCCCCACTGGTCGAGCCGGCCCGGCGGCCACTTCCAGTATTCGGGCCCGTGAAACTCGTAACTGTCGTCGACCTGCATCACCTCGGCGGTGTACTCGATCGGAAACTCCTCCGGCCCGGCGAAATAGCAGAACACGTTGTTGCCCGCGCCGTGCCGGCCCGGGCCCCATTCGATCGGATAGCCGGCGTCGCGCATCCGCCCGCCGCCGCGCATGCAGGAATCGAGATCGGGCAACTCGAACGACACGTGATTGAGCGTCGGCGTCGCGGCCGCGCCCATCACCATCGACGAATGGTCGGTGCTGTCGCAGTGGAAGAAGTGCAGCGGCCCGCTGTGGTCGATCTTGCGGAAGCCCAGCACGTCGGCCAGGAAATTGTTGCTTTTCTCGAGCTGCGCGGCGTTGAGATTGACGTGGGCGATCTTGCGCGGCCGGTCCTTCACGTCGGCGTCGTCCTGGTGGTCGTTTTCGCCGCAGACCACCGCAAGGTTGCGGCCTTCCGGATCGGCAAAGCCGAAGCCATAGCCGCCGCCCGGCGTGGCCAGCGCGTGCGGTGCCTCGGTGGTGCAGCCGCTCGCCACGACCTTGGCATGCAGCGCCTGCACGATGTCCTTGTTGGCCGCGGCGAAGGTCAGGCGCCGGATCGCCGCGCCGCGGGTCGCCGGATGGATCGCGAGGATGTGGTGATACGCCCCGGTGCCGCGAAACCAGTACGAGCCGTTGCTGCGCGCGACCTCGGTCAGATGCCAGACCTTGCTGTAGAACTCCGCGGCCCGCTCGGGCTCGCTCATTTCGATTTCGACGCTGCGGACGCCGCGCACTGTGGTCTTCATGTCCTGCCCCACCCCCCCCGTATTGCCGCCGTTTTCTAGCGGACCTCCGGCAGCCGGTCGAGCGGGGGGCGGGAACTTGGTTTGCGGAATTCGGGTGGCGATCGAATGTCTCAACTGTCAGGTTTGGCGCCAACGAAGGAGTGCGCCATGCCGACAAACAAGGCTTCGGCCAGACTCGCGGATAAAATGACCGGCATGCCCGGCTCTATTGCCGACCGCATTGCAGCGCTCGACTGGGGCGTGATGGGGCGCGAGCTCGATGCCCACGGTTGTGCCGTCACGCCGCAGCTTCTGACGCCGGACGAGTGCGAAGGCCTGGCCGGTCTCTATGCGGCGGACGCGCCGTTCCGCAGCCGGGTGATCATGGCGCGGCACGGCTTCGGCCGTGGCGAGTACAAGTACTTCGCCTATCCGCTGCCCGATCCGATCGCCGAGCTTCGCACCGCGCTCTATCCGCCGCTCGCCGCAATCGCCAACCGCTGGAACGAGGCGATGGGCATCGGGACGTGCTATCCGACCGGCCACCGCGCCTATCTCGACCGCTGCCACCAGGCCGGCCAGCCGAAGCCTACGCCGCTGCTCCTGCAGTACGGTCCCGGCGACTACAACTGCCTGCATCAGGACCTCTACGGCGAGCACG
Source organism: Xanthobacteraceae bacterium (assembly GCA_019746135.1). Taxonomy (GTDB): domain Bacteria; phylum Pseudomonadota; class Alphaproteobacteria; order Rhizobiales; family Xanthobacteraceae; genus Z2-YC6860. The sequence continues at coordinate 14,955 of JAIESI010000007.1, read as the reverse complement.
TGTTTCCGCTGCAGGCCACGGTGCTGCTGTCGCGGCCGGATGCGGACTTCCACGGTGGCGAGTTTGTGCTGACCGAGCAGCGCCCGCGCATGCAGTCGCGCGCCGAGGTCGTGCCGCTGTCGCGGGGGCAGGCGGTGATCTTCCCGGTGCATCACCGCCCGGTGCAGGGCACCCGCGGCGTCTACCGGGTCAACATGCGGCACGGCGTGAGCCGTCTGCGCGACGGACGGCGGCATACGCTCGGCGTCATCTTCCACGACGCCAAGTAGCAGGCACTCACTCGATCGCGAGCTTGCCGCGGCTGATGGTCTCTGCCCAGATCTTCGCCTCGGCTTTGGCCTCGTCGAGAAATTTCTGCGGCGGCTCGCCGCCCGGCACGAAGCCCATGTCATTGAGCCGCTGCGCTGCGGCGGGATCGGCCAGAGCCGCGCGCACCGTCTGGTAAATCTTGTCCAGCACCGGCCGCGGCGTGCCGTGCGGCGCAGCAAGACCCCACCAGTTCGACGTGACATAGCCCGGTACGCCGCTCTCGATCGCAGTGGCGAGCGGCACGTTCGGCACGCGCTCCCGGCTCGCCACAGCGAGGGCCCGCACGCGCCCGGTTTCCACCTGGGCTTTGCCGACGCCCCATCCTGCGAGATAGAGGTGAACCTCGTTTGCGACGAGCGCCTGCATCGCCGGCGGCGCGCCGCGATAGGGAATGTGGACGAGGTCTATTCCAGCCAGTTGCTTCAGCCGTTCGACGGAGAGGTGCGGGGTCGTACCGACGCTCGGCGAAGCGTAGCTGAGCTTTCCGGGATTGGCCTTTGCGTGTGCGATAAATTGGGAAAGCGTCGGCGGCGCAGACAGGCTGGCATAGAGCACGGAAGGCACATCGGCGACCTTGGTGATCAGCTCGAACGATGCCAGCGGGTCGAATGATACTTTCGGGAACAGGAACTGGTTGATCACGAAGTTGTTCGTGGCTCCGAGGATCAGCGTATGGCCGTCAGGCGCCGCTTTTGCCACGGCCTGTGCTCCGATCGTGCCGCCGCCGCCGGCGCGGTTGTCGACGATCAGCGGCTGGCCCAGGCCTTTCTCGATCAGCGGCGAGAGAAGCCGCATGATCGTGTCGCCTGCGCCGCCGGCCGCATAGGGAATGACGACGGTGACCGGCCGCTCCGGATATTCCGCGGTCATTGCGGCCGATGCGCTGGCGATCATCGCTGCGGCGGCAAGCGCCAGGTGTCGTCGGCTCAGAATTGTCATGACGCTCTCCAGCGTGGCGATGACGCGCTACAGGTCGATCCTCATCAGGTCATGGGCGATCTGAAGCGGCCCCTTGTAGGTGCGGCGGATGTCCGTAACGAACGCATCGATTTGCTGCGGTCCCATCAGGTCGACCGGCATGTGCTTGACCGCAGCGCGCTTGAGCACCGGACTGAGCGAGTCGACATGGCCGATGTGGGTCGCGATCAGATGCTTGACGCGGCAGTCCACCGCCAGCTGGCCGAGCTCGCCCGGGCTCGTGTGCGAGAAGGTGCCGACCTGCGACGTCCGCCGATGCTCGATGAACGCTTCGGTGAAGGTGCATTCGTGGATCAGCAGGTCCGCGTCGCGTGACAGGCGCACGATGCCTTCGCATGGAGCGGTGTCGCCGCTGAAGGTGACCACCTTGCCTTCCGCTTCGATGCGGAAGCCGTAGCAGGGCGATATCTCCGGCGGGATGTGGTCGACATGATCGGCCGTCACCTTGATGTCGGCATCTTCGAAGATGACGCCCGCGTCGTATTCGGTGACCTTGGGCCGTATCGCCTCGATATTCGCTTGCCGCACCGGATAAGCCGATCGCGCCTTGATGTCGGCGTCGAATGCTCCGCCCTCGAACAGGTGGCTGACGAGCTGCTTGGTCCCTTTCGGCCCGCGAATGTCCAGCGCGCCGCGGCGGCTCAAAATCCAGCTCGAGATGACGAAGAACGGCAGTTCGCAGACGTGGTCGTGATGCAGATGCGTCAGCAGGAGATGCGCAACGTCGGCGGGATTGGTGTCGACGCGCATCATCTGGCGCGTCGCGCCATGCCCGCAATCGATCAGGAAATGCCGGCCGTTGTTGAGCGTGAGCAGGATCGAGGTGTGGCAGCGGTCCGGGTCAGGCAGCGCAGCCCCGGTGCCGAGCAGGATGATCCGCATGCACACCTCCCTGAGAGCGATCAGGGTAGGGACGGGCAATGATAACGTAAAATAGATTTATGGTATATTGTGATAACAAATTGGAATAAGCCGTGACCCTGGCGCTCAAGACCCGGCATCTGCAGGTGTTCCTCGCTGTCGCCAAGGCAGGCAGCATGCAGCGCGGCGCGCGCGAGGCGCATCTGACCCAGCCGGCGGTCAGCAAGCTCATCGGCGAGCTGGAGGAGACGCTTGGCGCGCCGCTGTTCGAGAGGAGCCGCCGCGGCGTCGTGCCGACCGAATGCGGCCGGGCGCTGATCGGGCGAGCCGAGCTCGTCCTGAACGACCTTGCGAGTGCAAGAGATGAGATCGCGGCGATCGCGCAGGGCGTGGCCGGGCGCGTGCGCGTCGGTGTGCTGCCGGTCGCGGAGGCGCGGCTGCTCTCCACCACTCTGCTGGCGCTGCGCAGGACCGCGCCCGGGCTTGCCGTGCAGGTCGAGGACGGGACGCGCGACGTGATGCTCAACGCGCTGCGTCGCGGCGAGATCGATTGCGTGATCGGCCGGCTCCACGCGGACGCCGGCGGGCGCGATCTGCATATCGAGAAGCTCATTCAGTTGCCGGTCGCAATCGTCGCCAGCCCGTCGCACCCGATCGCGCGGAAGCGACGGTTGTCATGGTCCGATCTGTTGCCTTATCCGTGGGTCTTGCCGCAGCGCGGCGCGCCGATCCGGACCGCGATCGACCGGGAGTTCACGGATCTGGGGCTGGCTCCGCCGCTGCCCGCGATCGAATCCACCTCATTCCGTCTGATCCAGGCGGTCGTCGCCGAGACCGACATGATTGGCGTCATCACCTACGAGGCATCGCTTGCCTACAAGCGGACCGGCGAGCTTGCCGTGCTGCCGGTCAAGCTTGCGGGCCGGCTGCCGCATATCGGTGTCATCACGCGCACCGCGGTGGTGTCGAAGGCGCTCGGCACGTTCCTTGCGGCCTTGCGGCAGCAGTGCAAGTCCGCGTTCCAGGCGTAGCCACCGGCGAGCCGCTTCCGCCAAACAAAAACCCCGCCTCGCGGCGGGGTTTCGACTTCGTCTCTGCCTTTCGGTCTAAGCCGGGATTCTCTCGTCGGTGTCGCTCGGCTCGCGCAGCACGTAGCCGCGGCCCCACACCGTCTCGATGTAGTTCTTGCCGTTTGAGGCATTCGCAAGCTTCTTGCGCAGCTTGCAGATGAACACGTCGATGATCTTGAGCTCCGGCTCGTCCATGCCGCCGTAGAGATGGTTGAGGAACATCTCCTTGGTGAGCGTGGTGCCCTTGCGGAGCGAGAGCAGCTCCAGCATCTGGTATTCCTTGCCGGTGAGGTGCACGCGGGCGCCCGACACCTCGACGGTCTTCTGGTCGAGATTGACGGTGAGATCGCCGGTGTTGATGACCGACTGCGCATGGCCCTTGGAGCGGCGCACGATGGCGTGGATGCGGGCGATCAGCTCGTCCTTGTGGAACGGCTTGGTCATGTAGTCGTCGGCACCGAAGCCGAGCCCCTTCACCTTGTCTTCGATGCCGGCGAGGCCGGACAGGATCAGGATCGGGGTCTTGACCTTGGAGACACGCAGCGACCGCAGAACCTCGAAGCCGGACATGTCCGGCAGGTTCAGGTCGAGCAGGATAATGTCGTAGTCGTAGAGCTTGCCGAGATCGACGCCCTCCTCGCCGAGATCCGTCGTGTAGACGTTGAAGCTCTCGGACTTGAGCATCAGCTCGATCGATTGCGCGGTGGCGCTATCGTCCTCGATCAATAGAACGCGCATGCCAGTCCCCTTCTTCGCCGCTGCGGGCTCAATGTGACGCGCCGCAGGGGCGGCCCGTGAAAACGCCTTGGGACAAACTGATTCGGAACGTTAACGGAGCATGGTTAACAAAACCTGATTCCCGGCCGCAACCGCCGACTGGCCAGAATTGGCCGAATCGCCTTAAGATGTTGCCCGAGAGTGGTTTTTTCGCCACGGTCCCGTTCAAGCTCCACGTGAAGAGTCGGGTCCAACCGACTCTTGAGACTCACCCCCCGCCCTCCTGGCGGACTGAGCGTCGCCAATCCCAACGACGGTGACGTAATGATTAACGACGCGAGTAAACAGCCGGTTAAAACGCGCCCTGAAAGGTTACCAGCCGAGCCAATTTTATGAGGGCTTTGCTCGAACAAATCGAGGAATTGGACGGAAACGAGGTTTACGGCCGGGTGGTCGGGGCCCGTGGCCTGATGGTCGAGGTGGCAGGGCCGCTGCACGCGATGTCGGTTGGCGCCCGGGTGACGGTCGAAGCGCCGGGCCATCCCATTCCCTGCGAGGTGGTCGGCTTTTCCGGCGGTCATGCGCTGCTGATGCCGTTCGCGCCGCTCGAAGGCGTGCGGCGCGGCTGCCGGGCGGTGGTGTCGCAGGTCCGCGCCGCGGTGCGGCCGACCGACGCCTGGCTCGGCCGCGTGGTCGATGCCATGGGCCGGCCGATCGACGGCAAGGGGCCGCTGCCGTCGGGGCCGTTGCCTTATCCGTTCAAAGCGCCGCCGCCTGCGGCACACGCCCGAAGGCGCGTCGGGCCGCCGATCGATCTCGGCGTGCGCGCGCTCAACACCTTCGTCACCTGCTGCCACGGCCAGCGTATGGGCATCTTCGCCGGCTCCGGCGTCGGCAAGTCGGTGCTGCTGTCGATGATGGCACGCAACGTCGTTGCCGACGTCTCGGTGATCGGGCTGGTCGGCGAGCGCGGCCGTGAGGTCCAGGAATTCCTGCAGGACGATCTCGGCGAGGTGGGGTTGGCGCGCTCGGTCGTGGTGGTCGCGACCTCCGACGAGCCTGCGCTGATGCGCCGCCAGGCGGCCTATCTCACGCTTTCGATCGCCGAATACTTCCGCGACCAGGCCAAGCAGGTCCTGCTGCTGATGGACTCGGTGACGCGCTTTGCCATCGCCCAGCGCGAGATCGGCCTTGCCACCGGCGAGCCGCCGACCGCGAAGGGCTATACGCCGACGGTGTTCGCGGAGCTGCCGCGGCTGCTCGAGCGGGCAGGCCCCGGCGCAGGCGAGGGCTCGATCACCGGCATCTTCACCGTGCTGGTCGAAGGCGACGACCACAACGAGCCGATCGCCGACGCGGTGCGCTCGATCCTCGACGGTCATATCGTCATGGAGCGGCAGATCGCCGAGCGCGGCCGCTACCCGGCGATCAATGTGCTCAAGTCGGTGTCGCGCTCGATGCCGAAGTCGGCCAACCCGGACTACCTCGACGTGCTGAGCCGCGCCCGCAAGGTGATGGCGACCTACGCCGACATGGAAGAGCTGATCCGGCTTGGCGCCTACCGGCCCGGCTCCAGCGCCGAGGTGGACGAGGCGATCGGCTTCCACCAGCCGCTGGAGGCGTTCCTCGGCCAGTACAAGACCGAGTCCACGGGCCTGCTGGACGGCTATCAGCAGCTCGAGCAGATCCTGTCCGCCCCGGGCGCACCCCCGCCCGGAACGCCAGCCGGCGCAAAGGCTTGACGTGCGGCCACAGAAAAATCCGGTTCCCTACCTTTTGAGCCCGGCTGGAAACCGAAAACTAACGTTATCGCGCCACACTCGGCCTCGGTTGCCCGCTGTTTGGGGTGCGGCTGGCGGTGTTCCGCCACGCCCGCGGCTTCGGGGGAGTAAGAGTCGATGAAGTCACGCGATACGCTCATTCGTCTGAAGAAGTTCCAGGTCGACGAAAAGCGTCGAAAAGTCATGCAGATCGAAACCATGATCGCCGAGTTCGAGCGCATGGCGAATGACCTGGAGCGCGAGATCAGGGTCGAGCAGGATCGGGCCAACATCCACGATCCGGCGCATTTTGCCTATCCAACCTATGCCAAGGCCGCGATCCAGCGGCGCGAGAACCTCAAGCATTCGGCCGACGAGCTGAAGGTCCAGCTCAACGACGCCAAGGATGCCCTGGCCGAGGCGTTCGAGGAGCTCAAGAAGGTCGAGTTGCTCGACGAGCGCGACCAGATGCGGGAGCGTGCCGCCGAGGCGGCGCTCGAGCAATCCGAGCTCGACGCCATCGGCCTGATGCGGACCCGCACCTCGCCGGCCTGATCCCGCCGCAACGGCTGCAAGGACTTCGATGCCCGGCTCGAGTGGCCGGGCATCGCCGTTTGTGGTCCTGAAACGACAATCGCGCGCCCGAAGGACGCGCGATTGGCCGTTGGCTGGAATTTCGTGACGGTTAGCGGATCGTAACCTGGTCCGCCTGGGTCCAGATGACCTCCTTGCCGGGCTTCAGCACCGGCGCGCGGGCCTCCAGACGCGTGCTCATGTCGGGCAGCTCCGGGCGGGCAGCGATGCCGACGCCAACCACCGCAATGCCGGCAACCAGCGACACAACCACGATCTTGATGTGGGTGAGGCGATCAGCCGTCTTGAGAGTGTAGTTGTTCATGACGCTTCTCCGGATTTGCCCCGTTTGTCGGGCCCTGGCCCTTAAAGGTTCAATACCGGTCCGCTCGTCCTTAAGCTTGGTTACAAATCCAGTTACCTATCGACTGCAACCGCTTGGAACTCTTCGTTGCAGGCGCTTAACACTCGTCGGCTCAAGGTCGGGCGGCGGCAAAAGGACAGCACTCCTGCCCCAGGTAACTGGAGCGCGGTGCGCCGTCCCCTCCATTCCGGCTTCGTCCCCACAACTAGGAACAACCTGCCACAGTTCCAAGCCCGGCTCACAATTCGTTGAACGGGTCGCCGAAGGCCGGAAAAGCTAGATGCTGCCTACGGTCTTGAGCCGGACGCGGGGGTGGATTTCCGACTGCGACATCACGCTGGTCTGGGCGCGGAAGCGCTCGATGATGCCGCGCACGAACGGCCGCACCGCAGGCGACGTGACCAGCACCGGCGCTTCGCCTTCGCGGGCGGCGTCCTCGAAGCGCTCGCGAACCGCGGTGATGAACTCGGAGAGGCGCGAGGGCTGCATCGCCAGGCTGCGCTCGTCGCCGGTGCCGACGATCGACTCGGCGAACAACTGCTCCCAGCGCGCCGACAGCGCGATCAGCGGCAGGTAGCCCGCCGGCGTGGTGTGCTGCGCGCAGATCTGGCGGGCGAGGCGGGTGCGCACGTGCTCGGCGATGGTCACGGGATTGCGGGTGAACGACAGCGCGTCGGCGACGCCTTCCAGGATGGTGCCGAAGTCGCGCACCGAGACGCGCTCGTTGAGCAGGATCTGCAGCACGCGCTGGATGCCCGACACGGTGATGTGCGCAGGCGAGATGTCCTTGACCAGGTCGGCCTGCTCCTTCGGCAGTTCCTTGATGAGCTTCTGCACTTCGCCGTAGGACAGGAGCTCCGCGGTGTTGGACTTGAGCAACTCGGTGAGATGCGTGGACAGCACGGTCGCGGCATCGACCACCGTGTAGCCCTTCAGCGCCGCTTCCTCCTTCTGCGCGACGTCGACCCAGGTCGCCGGCAGGCCGAAGGTGGGCTCGGTGGTGTGGATGCCCGGCAGCTTCACCTGCGCGCCGGTCGGGTCCATGACCATGTACTGGTTCGGCCAGATCTTGCCGGTGCCGGCGTCGACCTCCTTGATCTTGATGACGTAGGCATTGGCGTCGATCTGCACATTGTCGAGAATGCGCACCGCCGGCATCACGAAGCCCATCTCGATCGCCAGCGAGCGGCGCAGCGCCTTGATCTGCTCGGTCAGCCGGTCGCCGCCGTCCGGCGAGTTGACCAGCGGCAGCAGCGCGTAGCCGAGCTCGATCTTGAGATCGTCGATCTTCAGCGCCGCGGTGATCGGCTCGTCGGGGGCGGCGGCGGTTTTTTCCGCAGCCGCAGCTTTTGCCTCGGCCTCGGCGGTGGCCTTGTTCCGCTTGTCGGCCATGTAGGCCAGGGCTCCCGCGCCGCCGCCGAGCGCCAGGAACGGCAGCATCGGAATGCCGGGCAGCAGCGCCATGACCAGCATCACAGCGGCGGACAGCGCCAGGGCCTTCGGATAGCCGGAGAGTTGCCCGATCAGCGCCTTGTCGGCAGCGCCGGAGATGCCCGCCTTGGAGACGAGCAGGCCCGCGGCGGTCGAGACGATGAGCGCCGGCACCTGGGTGACGAGGCCGTCGCCGACGGTCAGCAGCGTGTAGGTGCGGCCGGCGTCGGCGAAGGTCATGCCCTGCTGCATGATGCCGATGATCATGCCGCCGATGATGTTGATGAACACCACCAGCAGGCCCGCGATCGCGTCGCCGCGGACGAATTTGGAGGCGCCGTCCATTGCGCCGAAGAAGCCGCTTTCGTCCTCGAGATCGGTGCGGCGCTTGCGCGCGGTCTTCTCGTCGATCAGTCCCGCGGACAGATCGGCGTCGATCGCCATCTGCTTGCCGGGCATGGCGTCCAAATGAAAGCGCGCCGCGACTTCGGCGATGCGGCCCGAGCCCTTGGTGATGACCACGAAGTTCACGATGACCAGGATCGCGAACACGATGATGCCGATCACGAAGTTGCCGCTCATCACGAACTTGCCGAACGCCTCGATGACGTGGCCGGCGGCGGCCGTGCCCTCATGGCCGTGCGACAGGATGAGACGGGTCGAGGCGAGGTTGAGCGCAAGCCGCATCATCGTCGAGATCAGGAGCACCGTCGGAAACGCGGAGAACTCCAGCGGCGCCTGGATGAACAGCGCCGTCATCAGGATCAGCACCGACAGGATGATCGAGATCGCCAGGAACAGGTCGAGCAGGATCGGCGGCAGCGGCAGGATCAGGACCACCAGGATGGTCAGGACGCCGAGCGCGAGCGCGATGTCGCCGCCACGGAACAGGCGGCCGATATCGCCGAAATTCGGCAGCTTGAAGCCACCGGCAGACGAGCCGGTGGTGGTCACGTCGGTCATGGCCGGCGTCTAGTCCCTGTCCAACTGGAAAATCGATGTGACGCAATGCAACGGCACTCGCGCGTTCGGGCGGTTTGGCCGTCCGGGCGCGGCAGGCGGGCACTCAAGGAACGCCAATGGAAACTGCCCCTGTAGGCAGATTCTGCCCAGTGCATGGTTACCGGGCGGTTAATGAATACCGATCGGCCAAGGGTGTGCCTCCAAGGTGTGCCCGGGCGGCTACACGGGCTTCGAGGCGTCGCCAACGCAGATGGTTTTGCTCCCGACCAGAAGCGCGACGGGGGAGGTGCGGTCGGGTGTGAATACCGCGGCTGACAGCGGACCGCCGTAGACCGCGCCGGTGTCCAGGTTCAGCCGGTGGGGGTGCTGCTCCGGTTGTCCGGATCGAACCGGCGTGTGGCCATGGACGATAAAGCGGCCGGGACTGGCCGTTTCGGAATATCGCTTCCGGGTCCACAGCATCGTCTCTCGGTCTTGCTGATCGAGCGGGACTGCCGGGTCTATTCCGGCATGGACGAAGAATCTCACCCCGTCATCGAAATAGAGCGGCAGGTGCCGGATCCATTCGATGTCATGATCCGGCAGGTTTGCAGGCCCGTCGACACCATAGCTCTCGAGCGTTGTGTCGCCGCCGTTGTCGATCCAGTTGCCGATCTCGGCGGGATTCTCGACTGCGGCCAGCAACAGGTCCTCGTGATTGCCCATGAGGCAAACCATGGCATTGGGCCGCTGCTCGCACAGCCTTCTGAGCCGATCGATGACAAGCCGGCTGTCGGGGCCGCGATCGATATAGTCGCCGAGCATCACGAACCGGAACGATCGCGTGCCGGCATATTCAGTGCATCGGCGCATCAGCCCGTCGAGCTTGTCGAAACAGCCGTGCACGTCGCCGATGGCAAATGTCAGCGCGGTCATGTCCATGATGCATCACGGCTCGGTACGGCGACGACTGTACGCGGCAGGAGCCGACCGGTCGTGCGTCTTAGTACAGAAATGTGACGTTAAATCATCGATCCGGAAACACATGCCGCCCGCTGGCGTCGAGCGGCAGCGGATCGACGCGCAGCACGGCGCTGAGTTCGAGATCGCCGTAGAGATGCGGAAACAGCGCGCCGCCCCGCGACGGCTCCCATTTCAGCCGCGCGCCGAGCGCGTCGCCGTCGACCGCGACGAGAACAAGGTCGCGCTGGCCGGCAAACCACTTGCTTGCGGTCTCGGGCGCCTGCTCCGCGGTCGAGAAATGGATGAAGCCGTCCTTGCGGTCCACCGCCGAGCCGCGATACGCGCCGGCATGCTCGGCCTCGTGCCATTCGGCCGCGGTGCAGATCTTGTAGATCGTCGTCATGCCCGGATTACGTCAAATTCGCCACCGCTACGCAAGCCGCCGGAATGGTTGGCCCGCCATGGATGTCCATGGCGGGCCAGGCGATCGGCGTGCGGGGGGACAACGCCGACCGGTCGTCATGCGATCCTTGGCGTCATCTCGTCAGCCCGGCAGCAGCACGCTGTCGACCACGTGGATCACGCCGTTCGACTGGAACACGTTGCGGATCGTGATGTTGGAGCGGCCGCCTTTGCCGTCCCAGACGGTGAGCGTGTTGCCGTTCGCGGCGATCGTCAGCTCTTCGCCCTCGACGGTCCTGAGCCTGGTCTGGCCGCCGTCGCGCGTCGCCGCCCGCATCAGATCGTTGGCGCTGTAGCGGCCGGCGACGACGTGATAGGTCAGCACGTTGGTCAGCATCTTCTTGTTCTCGGGCTTGAGCAGCGTCGGCACCGTGCCCTTCGGCAATTTGTCGAACGCCTTGTTGGTCGGCGCAAACACGGTGAACGGGCCAGGCCCCTGCAGCGTGTCGACCAGGCCCGCGGCCTTCACCGCGGCAACCAGCGTGGTGTGGTCCTTGGAGTTGACGGCGTTCTGCACAATGTTCTTCGACGGATACATCGGCGCGCCGCCGACTGTGACGGTCTTCTCGGCGCGGGCCTGCATGCCGGCCATCTGGGCGGAGGAGGGCGCGGCAAGGCCGATCGCAAGCGCTGCGGTCGCAACGGCGGAGAGGGCGGTGAGGCGAACGAGTTTCATTTCAATCTCCTGTCATTGAATGACGTCCCCTCTGGAAGGGGTTGCGACAGGGATACGGGGCGGCATCGGCGGACGGATGCGGCAGGCCGCATCACAGGCCCGTGAGCCAAAAAAATCGGCCGGCGCGAGGCCGGCCGATTCGTGTCAGTTGCGGGCGGTAGGCGGCTATGCCGCGCCGCGGATCTCGCCGCCGCCGGGCGGCGGCACCGGCACGCCGTCGGCGGTGTATTCGTTGAGCTTGTTGCGCAGCGTGCGGATCGAGATGCCGAGGATGTTCGCCGCGTGCGTGCGGTTGCCGAGACAATGCTTGAGCGTCTCCAGGATCAGGTCGCGCTCGACGTCGGCGACGGTGCGGCCGACCAGCGAGCGGGTCACCTGCTCGGCGGCGAGCGCGGCATGCGCGGCGGGGCCGGAGCGCGCCTGATCCAGCCTGGCGCCGTCCGGCGTGAGAATGCCGTCGACGCCGATCTCCGGGCCGGTCGCGAGCAGGACTGCGCGGTGGATGGTGTTTTCGAGCTCGCGCACGTTGCCCGGCCAGCGGTGCACCGCCAGCGCCTTGCGCGCCTCGGGCGAGAACGGCCGCACCGCCACGCCGTTGGCGTCGGCATATTTTTTGGCGAAGAACTGCGCCAGTTCCTGCACGTCGGCGGGGCGCTCGCGCAGCGGCGGCAGCTTCAGGTTCACGACGTTGAGCCGGAACAGCAGGTCCTCGCGGAATTTTCCCTCGCGTGCGGCCTCGGCGAGGTTGCGGTTCGAGGTGGCGATGATGCGGATATCGACCGGGACGGGCCGCGTGCCGCCGACGCGGTCGATGACACGCTCCTGGATGGCGCGCAGAAGCTTGGCCTGCAGCCGTACGTCCATTTCGGAAATCTCGTCGAGCAGCAGCGTGCCGCTCGATGCCTCCTCGAACTTGCCGATGCGGCGGGCGACCGCGCCGGTGAAGGCGCCCTTCTCGTGGCCGAACAGCTCGGACTCGAGCAGGTTTTCCGGGATCGCCGCGCAGTTGACGCAGATGAACGGCTTCTTCGCGCGGTTGGAGCGGGTGTGGACGAAGCGCGCCAGCACCTCCTTGCCGGTGCCGGATTCGCCGGTGATCAGCACCGAGGCGTCGGAGCCGGCCACCTGCGTCGCGAGCTTCACCACCGCCGCGGTGGCGTCGTCGCGGTAGATCAGATCGCGGGAATCGTCGGTGACGGCCGCAAGCACCGCCGCGATCAGCTCCGGATCGGGCGGCAGCGGGATGTACTCCTTCGCGCCGGCGTGGATCGCCTCGACCGCGGCGCGGGCGTTGTTCTCGACGCCGCAGGCGACGATCGCCACGTGGATGTGCTCGAGCTCGAGGCGGGCGACCAGGTCGCGGATGTCGACCGCGACGTCGACCATCAGCAGGTCCGCGCCCTTGCCCGAGCGCAGCACCGCCAGCGCCTGGTCGATGGATTCGGCGTGGGTGACCGCGGCGCCGCGATCCATCGCGATCTTGGTCGCGGTGGTGAGCTGCCCTTTGAGCGTTCCGACGATCAGGAGTCTCATGGCTGATTGTCCCTCAATTCCGTTCGGCCTTGATGACTTCCGTCATCGTCACGCCGAGTTTCTCTTCCACGAGCACCACCTCGCCGCGGGCGACCAGGCGGTTGTTGACGTAAATGTCGATGGCTTCGCCGACCTTGCGATCGAGTTCCAGAACCGTGCCGGGCCCGAGCTGCAGCAGCTGGCCGACGTCCATCTTGGCGCGGCCCAGCACCGCCGACACCTGCACCGGCACGTCGAACACGGCCTCGAGGTCGGCCGCGCCGCGCGCGACGCTTTCGGGCTCGGCGACGGCCGCCGCCATGTCCGTGCCGGCCGGCGGGGCCGACTTGTCGAGGTCGGGAAGCGGAACCTTGCTGTCGTCACTCATGCGATCTCTCCAAGCTCAGGCAGCACGGCCGATGGCCGGGCGCCGAGGTAACGTGCGATGGTGGTGCCGATGGTCTCTTCCATCTGGGCCATGTCGCGAATGATGCCGCCGTCGGCCCATTCGATCTTGCAGTCGCCGACCGCGATCTCGGGCTCGGCAACCACCACGAGGCGGCCGTCGAAGCCGCGCGTGCGGGCGATCTCTTCGAGCTGCTTCTGGGCGGTTTCGTGCAGCGCGTCGTTGACGCGCACCACGACGTGCGGCGCGGTGGACAATTGCCGGAAGCACTCGGTGGCAAGCGCGGCGATCTCGCCGAACGGCTCACGCTGCAGAAGCTCCGGCACCAGCTTTCTGGCGATGGCGACGGCAAGCTCGATGGCCTCCGCCTCGATGCGCTGCTCGGCCGCGACGATGGTGCGGGAAAAGCGCTCGACTGAGGCGGCCATCTGCTCGAAGGCGGCCGCGGTGCGGCGCGCCGCGACCGAATGGCCCTCGTGCTCGGCCGCCTCGAAGCCGTTGCGGAAGCCCTGCTGCTCGGCGTCGGCAAGCTTGAGCGCGTGCTCGGCCGCGGCAACGGCCTTCTCCGCCTGGGACGCGCCCGGGGCGAAGTTCTGCTCGAACATGAATTTGGCCTTCGGTGCCACGCCTTGCGCCCTCAATAAACCAGCTCTTCGTCACGGGTCTTGGAGATGACGATCTCGCCTTTGGCGGCGAGATCCTTGGCGAGATTGACCAGCATGACCTGCGCCTCGTCGACGTCGCGCAGCCGCACCGGCCCCATCGCCTGCATGTCGTCGAGCAGCATCTTTGAGGCGCGGCTCGACATGTTGCCGACAAAGAACTGCCGGACCGTCTCGGTCGCGCCTTTGAGCGCGATGGCGAGCTTGTCCTTGTCGACGCTGCGAAGCAGCGTCTGCGCCGAGCCGGCGTCGAGCCGGACCAGGTCGTCGAAGGTGAACATCAGCGTCTTGATGCGCTCGGCCGACTCGCGGCTGGTCTCTTCCAGCGAGGTCATGAAGCGGGTTTCGGTCTGCCGGTCGAAGTTGTTGAAGATTTCCGCCATCACCTCGTGGGCGTCGCGGCGGCGGGTCTGCGACAGGCTCGACATGAATTCGGTGCGTAGCGTCTGCTCGACGCGCTCCAGCACCTCCTTCTGCACCGCCTCCATCTTCAGCATGCGGCTGATGACGTCGAGCCCGATCTCCTCGGGCAGGATGGCCAGCACGCGCGCCGCATGCTCGGGGGCGAGCTTGGACAGCACCACGGCGATGGTCTGCGGATACTCGTTCTTGAGATAGTTCGCCAGCACCTCTTCCTGGACGTTGGCGAGCTTCTCCCACATGTTGCGGCCGGCGGGTCCGCGGATCTCTTCCATGATGTTGCCGACGCGCTCCGGCGGCAGGTATTGCTGCAGCAGCCGTTCGGTGGCGTCGAAGTTGCCGAGCAGCGAGCCCGCGCTCGACAGGCGGCCGACGAACTCCAGCAGCAGATTTTCGACGAGACTGGACTCCACGTTGCCGAGCGTGGACATCACGATCGAAAGCCGCCGCAGGTCGTCGTCGTCGAGCAGCGCCCAGATCTTGCCGCCGTGCGTCTCGCCGAGCGCGAGCATGAGGACGGCGGCGCGTTCCGGGCCGGTGAGCTGTTTGCCGGACTTCGGAGCCTCGCTCTGGCGCTCGGCCAGCGTCGCGACCAGGTTCTCGATTTCTTTTTTCTGGCTAGCCATTGTTGGTCGGCGCTCTCGGGCGTTCCATCAGGCGGCCTGCTCGTGCAGCCAGTTGCGGATGATGGCGGCGGTCTCGTTCGGGTTCCGGTCGGCGAGCTCGCCGACCTTCTGCACCGACTGCGCGTGCACCTGGCCCTGCACCTGGGCGATGTCGATCATCGCCGAAGTGCGGCTCGGCGGCGGCGGCGGAAGCGGCGGCTGCTCGGGCGCGGCGGCGACCGCC
>JAIESI010000186.1 GCA_019746135.1 Xanthobacteraceae bacterium | reverse complement strand
GTTCTTGCAGCGGCTGCGCTGCGCGCAGAAACCAACCGCAAATTGGCGCAACTCGGGCGGGGCGCGCCCCCCCCCTTTCCGGGGGTGGGAGCGCACCACCCGAGTGGAGCCATATGCGATGAGTCCGTTGATAGTCCCTACTCGATCTTCATCCCCACGGCCTTGATCACCTTCTCGCGGACCTCGGCCTGCGCCTTGATGAAGGCGCCGAAGTCCTCCGGGCTCTTGCTGATGGTCGGCTCGATGCCCGCGGTGGTGAGCTTGTCGCGCACCTCCTGCGAGGCCATGGCCTTTTGCAGCGAGGCGAACAGGCGGTCGACGATCGGCTTCGGCGTGCCCTTCGGCACCACCACGCTCTGCCAGATGCCGAGGTCGAAGCCCGGGAAGGTCTCGGCGATCAGCGGAATTTCCGGCGCGAGCGCAAGCCGCTTCTGGCCGGTGAGGGCGATGATCTTGATCTTGTTCTCGCGGGCAAGCGGCAGCGCCACGTTGACGCTCTCGTGACCGAGCGGAATGTCGCCGGCGAGCAGGCTCGTGATCTGCGTCGTGCCGCCGCGATAGGGCACCATCGTCATGTTGGTGCCGGCGAGACTGTTGAGGAGGCCGATGGCAACCTGCGAGGTCGGCGTGCTCACGCCGATCTGGAACGTGCCGGGCTTCGCCTTCTCGATGTCGATGACCTCCTTGAGCGTGTTCGCCGGGGTCTTGATGTTGGCGGTCAGCGCCGAGGGCACCAGCGCGATCAGCGACACCGGGTCGAAGTCCTTGAACGGGTCGTAGGCGAGCTTGGCGTACAGGAACGGGTTCATCACCAGCGTGCCGTCGATCGCGAGCAGGATGGTGTAGCCGTCGGGCTGGGCGCGGGCGACGAACTGCGCGCCGACGATGGTGTTGGCGCCGGAGCGGTTGTCGATCACCACCTGCTGGCCGAGGTCCTCGCTCATCTTCTGGCCGACCAGACGGCCCAGCACGTCGGCGGGGCCGCCCGGTGCAAACGGCACAATGAGCGTGATCGGGCGATTGGGGTAATTTTGCGCGAAGGACGGCGCGGCGAAGGCAAGCACAAGCGCAGCAGCCAGCGCAAGCAGATGGGTCTTCATCAATAATTCCTCCCAGACGTGAGGGCGGTGTTCCGCCTCTCAGTTCAAGCTCTGCATCAGGTGCGTAGGGTGGGCAAAGGCGCGCGTCCCTCGACCTCTCCGCGTGGGCGAAATCGTGCGCGCGCCGTGCCCACGCGGAAACATCGCGTCAGACGATTTCGCCCACCCTACGACTTGTCAAGCAGCAATCTCCCAAGCTGCGGCATCGGCGCAACCGGCACCTTGTCCTTCAGCCGCCGCATGCAGCCCCACAGCACCGCCTGGTTGCTGTTGACCACGGGTTTGCCCAGCGTCGCCTCGATATCGGCGATCGCCTCGATCTGCGTGGTGTTGGTGCAGGACAGGAAGATGCCGTCGGCCTCGGGCCGGTCGTTCTCCTTCGCGAGCCTGGTCCAGTCGGCCGGCGTGACGCTGCCGAAGTCCTTCGCCTCGAGCTTCAGCGCCACGTCCTGCACCACGCTGATGCCAGCCGCGGTGAGATAGTCGATCACCGCCTTGTTGCTCTTGTAGGGCGTGAGCAGCACCACCTTCTGCATGCCGAGCGTCTGCAGCGCCTCCAGCACCAGGCGGCTCGTCGCCATGGCGCCGATGCCGGTGGCGTCCGTGACGATATCGAGGATCTTGCCCTCGCCCTGCGGCCCCTGCGTCATCGATGTGTTGGTGCAGTGGAACACGATCACGTCGGGATGCGCGTCGGCGAGGAGCTTCGCCGCGCCGGCGATCTCCTCCTTCATCTCCGGCAGCGGCCGCTTCCATGGGCCGGCGACGCGGGCGCGGGCGACATGGATGCCGAGGCCGTCGGGGGCGAAATGGTTGAACTGCGGTTCGCTGAAGGTGTTGACCGAAGGAATGATCAGGCCGACGCGGGCGCGCGGCGGAATGAGCGCGGTGGCGTCCTTGTTGACGTTCGGCATGACGTTCATGGCGTGCCTCCGGATTGTCTTCAGTCGAGCTTGATGCCGCTTTCCTTGTAGACCTTCGTCCACCGCTCGGCTTCGGTGCGGAAGAATTTGTCGAACTCCGCGGGCGTCGTGGTGACGGCGAGAATGCCGGCCTTCTCCAGCCGTTCCGCCACACCGGCATCGGCCGTGGCCTTGACGATGTCCTCGTTGATTTTCCGGATCACCGCCGGCGGCGTGCCGGCCGGCGCGACGAGCCCGATCCAGCTCGACATTTCGTCGATCGGCAGGCCCGCGGCTTCGGACAGCGGCTTCACATCCGGCAGCACCGCCAGCGCGCGGTTGTTGAGCTTGGCGAGCGGCCGGAACTGGCCGCTTCGGATCAGCGGCAGGCTCGGCGCGATGCCGTCGACGATGAAGTCGACGCTGCCGGTGAGCAGGCCCTGCACCACCTCGGAGCTGCCGCGATAGGGCACCAGCACCACCTCGATCCCGGCGGCCTTGGCGAAGGTCGCGCCGGCGAGCCGCGTGATGGTGATGCCCGCGCCGTAATTGAGCTTCGAGCCGCTCGCCTTGCCGCGCGCGATCAGCTCGGCAATCGTCTTCGGCCCGTCGCTCGCCCGCACCGTGAGCAACGAGGTGTTCTTCGCCGTGAGCGTGATCGCGGCGAAATCCTTGAACGGGTCGTAGCTCATCGGCGCGCCGGTCGCCGGATTCATCACCAGCGTCGTGTCCATCGCCGCGAGCAGCGTGTAGCCGTCGGCCGGCGCGTTCGCCACCGCCTGCGCGCCGATGCCGGTGTTGGCGCCCGGGCGATTCTCGATGACCACGCCGTGGCCCCACATCTCGGACAGTTTCTGCCCGAGGATGCGCATGTTGACGTCGGTCGGCCCGCCGGCCGGGAAGGGAACGACGATTTTGACGGGACGGTTGGGGAAGTTCTGCGCGTCGCCAGTTTGCGCGTTGGCGACGACGCTCAGTGTCACGGCGAATGCAGCTAGAAGAATCTTTCGCAGGACTCCCCGCACGGTCATTCCGGGGCGCGCTGAAGGCGCGAGCCCGGAATCCAGATGCACCCTCCGCCTACGGTACTGGATTCCGGGCTCGGCGCCATAGCGCGTCGAAGACGCGCGTGGACGCGCTTGTGGCGCCGCCCCGGAATGACCGCGCGGAGGGAGCGGATGCATGGCAGCTACACCAGCTTGCGCGTCAGGTCGTCGAACAGGTCGTCGACCTTCACCTTCTTGGTGATCATCTGCTGCTTCAGCGAGTAGTCGATGACCCGCTCCAGCGCCTCGCGGTTCGGCTCGACGCCGAAGCGGTAAGGATCGAGCGCGCCCTTGGGCGCCGAGGTGTCGAGCTCGCGCGCCGCCTTCAACAGGCGGAAAATCTCCTCGACCACGTCCGGGCGATCTTTCGCGATCTTCTCGCGCACGATCACCATGTGGTTGATCGGCACGCCGCCGTGCGACTGCGCCCATTCCTTGTTGGCCTTCTCGGCGTCCGGCACCAGCGTCTTGAAGCGCGGATCGGGGAGCTTGTCGCCGATCAGCGCCGCGTCGATCTCGCCGTCGATCAGCATCTGCGGCAGCTGCTTGGTCTCCGGCGCGCGTTTCACGAACGACGGGTCCTTGTATTGCGCCACATGCGGGTCTTCCATCGTGGTAATTTCGACCTTGGACCAGTCGACGCCGTAGCTTTCGGCGAGGATGCCACGCACCCAGATGCCGGTGGTCTGGGTGTAGGAGCGCACGCCGAACTTCCGGCCGTTCAGGTCCGACGGCTTCAGCGTGCCGCGCTCGGAGTTGTAGGCGACGGTGTGGAGCTGGCCGCGCCCGACCACGGTCGCGGGCAGCAGCACGTAGGGCAGCCCGTATTCGCGGGCCTGCAGGAAGGTGACGATCGCAAGCTCGCCGCAGTCGAACTTGTGCTCGCGCACCATCGGCTTGAAGCCGCGGTTGGGCACCGGGAAGTCCGGGAAGTCCCACTCGACCACGTCGGATTTCACGCGCCCGTCCTTGAGCGCAACGACGTTGGGATAGTTGCCGAGGAGGGTGTGCAGCTTCATCTTGTCGGGGCGGGTCAGCACGGCAGGTCTCCCATTCTGTTGTTCACGTCGCTCTTTCCGCTGTCATTCCGGGGCGGCCCGAAGGGCCGAGCCCGGAATCCGGAGCTGCGCACTCCGAATCCTCGGCTCTGGATTCCGGGCTCCCTCGCTACGCTCGGGCCCCGGAATGACGAGGGGCGGAGGCCAGCGCCGGATAGAGCGCCAGCGCGGTCTTGCAGAAAATCTGATCTTGATCCGCCTGCGGCAGGAATGAAAGCGCCTTGCGCGCCATTTCGATCAGCTCCGGCAGCGGCGGATCGGCCGCCGGGAAGTTCGAGCCCCAGCAGATGCGCGCGGCGCCGAATTCCCGGATTGCCTTGCCGAGAAATGCCTCGGGTGTGGCCTTGCCCTTCATCGACTGCTCGATCGGCCGGTGGGTGAGCTTGAGATAGACGTTCGGATATTTCGCCAGCGCCCAGAGCGGCGCGGCCGACGTGAATGGCGGGCCGTCGGCAGCCTCGGCACGGGCGAAATGGTCGAGCAGGATGCGGACCCTCGGGAAGCGCTTGATGACGGTTTCCAGGAGCGGCAGCCCGACGACCCGCATCTGCATGCAGACCGGCAGTCCCTGATCGGACGCAAGCTGCCAGGCCGGAAACGCCGCCTCCTCGGCGAAGAACGTCTCCTGCGCGGCATGCGTCGAGCCGGAGGTGAAGATGCGCATGCCGGTGAGGCCTTTGCCCATCCAGTGCCTCATCTTGGCCGGCGCGTCCGGCGCCACGACATCGACCGAGAACACGCCGGTGAAGCGCTCGGGATGCGCCGCGACCGAGTCCGCCGTGTAGGAGTTGTCGAACGCGTAGGCCGACGAGGCCTGCACCAGCACCGCCTTGTCGACGCCCGACGCGACGTTCGCCTTCACCATGTCCGGATAATCGAGCGGATGCTCGGCCGACCAGGTGGACTGTTTCCCGAACAGCGGCGCCAGCGGATACTTCTTCGTATCGGTGGCGATGACGTGGGTGTGGGTGTCGATGATCATTTCGGCTCTACGCGGTTGGTCTCAGATGCTGCCACGAGCACCGCTCTGCTCTCTCCCCGCTTGCGGGGGGAGAGGTGGAGAGGGGGCTGCTGCATGCCCGAACCTGTCGCGCCCCCTGCCTAACCCTCCCCCAGCGAAAGGCGTTTACGCCCGTCTTCGACGGGCTATGCGGGGGAGAGAACGCGCCCTGCCGGGCGCGCCGATCGCTACTTCTTCGGCAACACCGCCGCGAACTTGCTGCCGCGCACGCACATCTTGCCCTTCGGATCCTGCCACAGCTTCTCGGTCTTGTGCAGGTGGCCGAGCGCGCGCGCCACGGTATTGAAATCGTACTCCGCAAACCGCTCGGCGATGTCGGTGTAGTAGAGCGGCTCCTTGTCGATGGCTTCTAAAATCTTTTTCGCCAGCAGCTCCACCTCGCGCTCGTCGCCCGACTTGCCGGCCGCGTCCTTCTTGCCCTTGACGTAGTCCTCCACCTTGGCGGTGTCGGCATAGGCATAGGTGATGCGCTCGTAGTGCTCCTTCGGAATGTGCTCGGGGATGGTCGCGTCGATGCCGACCTTGGTGCCGATCGGCACCACGCCCGCGCCCTGCAGCAGGCTCGGATCGAGCGGCTTGGCCCGCGCGCCGGGCACGATCACGATGTCCTTGTCGCCCTGCACGCGCGTGGCGATCGCCCATTCCACGTCCGTGGGATCGTTGATGTCGATGTCGTCGTCGATCACCACCACATGCTTGAGGTCCATCACCGACAGCGCCGCGAGCAGCGCGTTCTTGCCGTCGCCGGCGGCGCCCTTCTTGATTTGCACGACCGCGTGCCAGAACGCGCAGCCGCCCAGCGTCACGTTGAGGCCGGTGACCTGCACGTTCGCCGTCTTGAGCGCCTGCCGGATCGCGGTGTAGCGCGTCGGCGCCGCGAGCCAGGTGTTCTCCCATGGCATGTGCAGGTTGTAGTAGACCGCGTCCTTGCGCATCGCGACGGCCTTGATGCGCACCAGCGGGTTCCAGTGCAGCCCGCCCATCAGCCGCGTGAACTCGCCGAACCGGCCTTCCGGCCAGGTCCAGCCGGTCGGCAGGATTTCCGCCTCCAGCACGATCTCGGCATCGGCGATGTAGGGCACGTCGATGGTGGAGCAGGGCGCAAGCTGCACCGCTTCGCCGCGAAGCCCGCCGGCAATCCCCATCTCGTCCACGCCGAGCGGCGCGCGGAAGCCCGCGCCGGCGAATTCGAACGGGTGCACGCCGATCGAGATCGAGATCGGCAGCGGCTCCTTCCGCTCGAGCGCGCGCTGGGCGAAAAACCGCATGTTGTTCGGCGTGACGATGTCGATGCCGGTCAGCGCCTTTTCCTTGACGATCAGGCGGTAGATGCCGGTGTTGATGCCGAACTCCGGGTCCTTGGAGATCACCACGCCCGCGGTGATCATCGGTCCGCCGTCGTAGATCGACGACATCGGGATCGGCAGCTTGAAGAGGTCGACGTCGTCGCCCTCCATGACGACGTCGCGCGTCGGCGAGCCGTTGACGTATTTCGGCGGGATGGGCTTGGCGATCGCGGCCGCGAGCTTGTGCTCGATCTCGCCGAAGGTTTCGCAGCCCATCGACATCGTGGCGCGCTCCTTCGAGCGGACCAGCCCGGAGACGACCGGCACCTTGTAGCCGATGACGTTGTGGAAATAGAGCGCGGTCTTGGCCTGGTCGACCAGCGTCGAGATATGGCGGATATCGACCGCCTGATGCAGGTCCACAAGCTCGCCCGCCTGCCGCAATCGGTCGAGGAACTGGCGGAAATTCTCTTTCATTTTGGGTCTCCGGACGCCGGCAGGGGAAATGAAGGGGCGTAACCTACTGACCGCGGCCAAGGCGGGCAACCGCTCACTACGGCACGGCTGTCATGCCCGCGTTTGCCGCCGCGCGGGCCAAACAACAGGTGTCATGCCCGGGCTTGACCCATCGG
The DNA here is from genome assembly GCA_019746135.1 of Xanthobacteraceae bacterium. Lineage (GTDB taxonomy): Bacteria > Pseudomonadota > Alphaproteobacteria > Rhizobiales > Xanthobacteraceae > Z2-YC6860. The sequence goes on along the minus strand of JAIESI010000186.1, from coordinate 52,681 downwards.
CGTAGCAGGCCTCGTGTCCCGGGCGCAGCGCAGCACAAGCGAAGCGCAGTGATGCGCTGCAGACCCGGGACCCCGGTTTCTTTCTTTTCGTGGAGAGCATCCGGGACAAGAGACCTGCTACGCTATGGGATCGAGCCCGGCGAAGACGGCAACGTAGGCTGCAGCGGCTTTGCAAGCCTCTATCCTTCAGCTATCCCCGACAGCATGACCACCTGGCCGAACCTCCGCGAAGACGACTTCATCCTCCGCGACTTCCGCTTCGTCTCCGGAGAAACCCTGCCGGAGCTGCGGCAGCACTACATCACGCTCGGCGCGCCCGGCGCCCCGCCGGCGCTGCTGATCCACAACACCACCGGCACCGCCAAAACCTGGCTTGAGTCCTCGCTCGCCGACGAACTGTTCGGGCCCGGCCAGCCGCTCGATGCGGCGCAGAACTTCCTGGTCATTCCCGACATCATCGGCTTCGGCCGCTCCAGCAAGCCGAGCGACGGCTTGCGTGCGAGGTTTCCGCACTATCGGCTGCACGACGTGGCCGTGGCCCAGCACCGGCTTGTCACCGAGGGCCTGAATATCCCGCGCATGAAGCTCGTCATGGGGCTGTCGCTCGGTGGCATGCTGACCTGGATGTTCGGCCAGATGTTTCCCGATTTCATGGACGCGCTGGTGCCGGTCGCAAGCCAGCCCGGGCCGATGAGCGGGCGCAACTGGATCCAGCGCCGCATCAACGTCGAGGCGATCCGCAACGACCCGGAATGGAAGGGTGGCGATTACGAGACCCAGCCGACCAACTGGGTGCGCGTGGCGCCGCTGTCGGCAATGTTCACCCAGAGCGCCGTGCGCATCCAGGAGATCGGCGCGACCCGGGACAAGGCCGACGCGTTCTACCGGCGGCTGGTCGAGAACGCGACGAAGGGCGACGCCAACAACCGGCTCTATCAGATCGAGTCGACGATGGACTACGACCCGTCGCCGGGCCTCGAGAAAACCAAGGCGAAACTGTTCGCCATCAACTTTGCCGACGACGCGGTGAACCCGCCGGAGCTGGGCGTGCTGGAGGCGGGCGTCGCGCGCATTCCCGGCGCGCGCTGCGTGGTGCTGCCGGCGACGCCGCAATCGCTCGGCCATCAGTCGTCGATGCACGCGGCGCTGTGGAACAGCCATCTGGCGGAATTCCTGAAGTCCATCTGACCGAAGGCCTGGCTGTCGCGACGCCGCGCCCCGGGTGGCCTGCCCCCGGGCGTGGCGCGTCGGCTGAAAAATGGGCCTTCCACAGGTGGTTTATTCCCTAAATCGCAAACAAAATAGCATGTACGTGCTTTTGATGTTGCATTGCGTAGATTTTCATACTAATATTTGGCCTAGATTCAGTATCAACGTCCTACTGAACAAGCCGTTTCTGGAATGCCCATGCTTCAGACCACCCCTCGTGTGTCCCGTGCGTCTGCTTCATCCCTGTCCGCCGTCGCCCGCCTGGCGTCCGAAATCGGCGCCGCATGTCGGGGGCCGAGCGGCGCCATGGGCGCGCACATCCAGTCTGCGCTCGCGAGTGCCGCGCGCGAGCCCGATCTGCTCAGGCCCGAGCAGCGCGTCGCCCAGGCCGGCTGCTACGCGCGGCATGTGCTCGCGAGCGACACCACCGGGCGTTTCACCGTCCTGGCGATCGTCTGGGCGCCGGGCCAGTTCAGTCCCGCGCATGCGCATCACACCTGGTGCGGCTATGCGGTGGTCGAAAATTCGCTGGACGAGACGCTGTTCCGGTTCGATCCCGCGCAAGGCAAGGCCGAACCGGTGCGGACAGAGGTCCGCATTCCCGGCTATAGTTGCTATGCCGAGGCAGGACTTGACCAGATACACAGGCTCGGTAATTCCGGCCCGAGACCCGCGATCTCCATCCATGCTTACGGGGTAGAGCGCGAGCGTATCGCGACGCACGTCAATCGCGTGTTGGACGTCGCGCCATGAAAAAGGATGTGAGTTTTGAGCAAGACGATGAAAGCACTGGTGCTGCAGAAGCACGGCACCCTCGACGATCTGAAGGTCGTTTCTGATTATCCCGTCCCGCAGGCCGTAGAAGGCCACGTTGTCATCCGCGTCCGGGCCTCGTCGTTCAACTACCACGACGTGTTCACCGTCAAAGGCATGCCGGGCATCAAGGTGCCGCTGCCGGTTATTCCCGGTCTCGACATGGCCGGCGAAATCTCCGAGGTCGGGCCGGGCGTCGCCAAGTGGAAGGCCGGCGACCGCGTGCTGGTCAATCCGCTGAACAAGAAGAAAGGCCTGATGGGCGAGATGCTCGACGGCGGCATGGCGCAATACTGCCTCGTCGCCGCCGACCAGCTTGTCGCCATGCCGGACGGCGTGAGCTTCGAGGACGCGGCCTCGCTGCCGGTCGCCTACGGCACCGCGCACCGCATGCTGATCACCCACAACACCGTGAAGAAGGGTGATCGGGTGATCGTGCTTGGCGCCTCCGGCGGCGTCGGCACCGGCTGCGTCGTGCTGGCCAAGCTGCTCGGCTGCGAGGTGATCGCCTGCGCTTCGAGCGAGGACAAGATGCGCCGCCTGAAGGAGCTCGGCGCCGACCACGTGGTCGACTACTCCAAGACCGACTGGTCGAAGTGGGCGGTCGAGAAATACGGCAAGCCGCAGCGTCGCTCGTATGAAGGCGGCGTCGATGTGGTGGTGAACTTCACCGGCGGCGACACCTGGGTGCCGTCGCTCCGCTGCCTCAAGCGCGGCGGCAAGGTTCTGGTCTGCGGCGCGACCGCGGGCTACGACCCGAAGGAGGACCTGCGCTACATCTGGAGCTTCGAGATCGAGGTGAAGGGCTCGAACAGCTTCTACGACGACGATCTCGCGGCGCTGATGACCATGATCCAGCAGGGCAGGATCAAGCCGGTGGTCGACAAGGTGCTGCCGCTCGAGCAGGCCGCCGAAGGCCTGCGGCTCATCCAGGACCGCGAGATCTTCGGCAAGGTCGTGGTGACGCCATGAACGACGTCAAGAAAGAGCCGCGCAAGGACGCCGGCGCCGATCTGACGTTGGAGCAGATCCAGGAGATCGTCACCCGCGCGCCGTTCCACAAATGGCTCGGGCTCAAGGTCATCGCCGTGCACGACGACGGCATCGAGCTCAAGGCCACGTGGCGCGAGGAGTGGATGGTGAACGTCGACCGCCGCTACACCCATGGCGGCATTCTCGCCACCCTCGTCGACCTCGGCGCCGACTGGGCGATGGTGCGCAAGCTCGGCCGCGGCGTGCCGACGATCGACATGCGCGTCGACTATCACGCCATCGCGCTGCCGGGCGACCTCACCATCAAGGGCAAGATCGTGCGCATGGGCGGACAGTTCTCGACCGCCGAGGCCTCGATCTACGACGCGCAGGGCAAGCTCCTTGCAAGCGGCCGCGGCACCTACTTCACCGCACCGCCTCCGCCGCCGAAGGCGTAGGCCATTGGGAAAATTGCCGGGCTCCTGCGGTGGCGGCTGATTCATGCTAGGATTGCTTCGCTGCAGCGGGAAAATGCAAGACCGACGGTATGCCGATGAGCCATCTCGATCGCATTACCTCCGATCCTCAGATTTTCGGCGGGCGACCTTGCATTCGGGGGCAGCGAATCCGTGTCACGGACATCCTGGATCTGTTGGCCGGTGGGGCGAGCCGTGCGGAAATCCTCAACGATTTTCCGTATTTGCAGGACGAGGACATTACTGCCGCACTGGAATATGCCGCCCGGCATGTCGATCATCCGGTAATCCGGCCAACGTGACGTGCGATTTGTTGTCGACGCTCAACTACCGCCGGCTCTCGCGCGCCTTCTCGTGCAGCGCGGTCACGAAGCCCGCCACATCTTTGATAGCGGATTGCTGTCGGCTTCAGACCGTGAAATCTGGGCCCACGCCGTCGGTTTGGGCGCTGTCCTAATAACAAAGGACGAAGACTTCGTCACAATGCGCGCTTTTCAAGCCAGTGGGCCTTCGATTGGTTGGGTTCGGCTCGGCAACACGACAAACCGGATTTTGCTGAGATATTTCGAGGCAATGCTCCCACGCATCGTCGCTGCGCTCGATCGCGGCGAGACGGTTATCGTTCTCTCCGAGTCTTGATCGTCATGTCTGAGTTCAAAAATCTCGGCGACCTGATCCGCGACGACGCCGATCTGACCAAGATCGCGATCATCGACCTGGGCGGTGAGGAAGCGCCGACCGAATACACCTATGCCGAGCTCGACGGCATGGCGATGGCGGTGGCGCGTGCGCTGACCAGGCGCGGGCTTGCGCGCGGCGATCGCGTCGCGATCCTCTCCGCCAACCGCGCCGAATTCATTGCCGCCTATTTCGGCATCATGCGCGCGGGCCTGGTCGCCGTGCCGGTGAACTACCGCTTCCCGCGCAAGACCATCGATCTCATCCTGGAGAACGCCGGCGCGAAGCTCGTGTTTTGCGACGGCACAAGCCGCGGCAATGTCCCGGAAGGCCTGCCCGTGGTGGTGTTCGGCGCGGAGGGCGACGAGGGTTTCGGCCGCTTCATCGACCCCGGCGAATTCGAGACCGTGATCCCGCGCGAACGCGAGCCGGCGATGTTTCTCTACACGTCGGGCTCGACCGGCCTGCCCAAGGGCGTGGTGCTGTCGCACCAGAGCCACATCTGGGTGGTCGAGACGCGGCTTGCGCCCGATCTCGAGCGCCATCGCTATCTGATCGCGGCGCCGCTCTATCACATGAACGCGCTGGCGCTGACCAAGCTCGCCTGCGCCGCGCATGCCACCATCGTGCTGCTGCCGCGCTTCGAGGCGAAATCCTACATCGAGGCGATCGGCCACTATCGCCCGACCTGGCTCACCGCGGTGCCGCCGATGATCGCGATGATGCTGCGCGAGCGCGAGACGATGGAGAAGGCCGACCTCTCCAGCGTCGAATTCATCCGCATGGGCTCCGCGCCGGTGAGCGAAGCGCTGATGGCCGCGACGTATCGGGCGTTTCCCAAGGCCAAGGTCACCAATGCTTACGGCACGACGGAAGCGGGGCCGGTGGTGCTCGGGCCGCATCCCAAGGGTCTGCCGCAGCCCGAGGATTCGGTCGGCTATCCGCACCCCAAGGTGCAATTGCGCCTCGTCGACGGTGCCAGCCGCAACGCCGATCAGGGCGTGCTGGAGATGAAGTGCCCGGCGCTGATGAACGGCTATCACAACCGGCTGGACGTGAAGCCGCCGTTCACCGAGGACGGCTTCTACATCACCGGCGACGTGTTCCGTCGCGATCGCGATGGCTTCCACTATTTCATCGGCCGCACCGACGACATGTTCGTCTCGGGCGGCGAGAACATCTATCCCGCCGACGTCGAGCGCATGCTTGAGACCCATCCCGACGTGAGCCAGGCGGTGGTCATCCCGGTCGACGACGACATCAAGGGAACGAAGCCGGTCGCCTTCGTCATCCCGAAGGCCGGCCACAGGCCGACCGAGGATACGATCAAGACATACGCGCTGGCCAACGCGCCGGCGTTCCAGCACCCGCGCTTCGTCTGGTTCGTCGACGAGTTGCCGCTTGCGTCCACCAACAAGGTGGATCGCGGGGCGCTGAAGAAGCTCGCACAGGAGCGTGTCGCGGCCGCCGCGGATGCTCGTGACTAAAGCAAGTCCGCTTTAAATTGTATCGCCAACGACGCAGGCGGTCTTATCCCTCCCCGCGAGGGGAGGGTGGACGCGAGCGACAGCGAGCGGCCGGGTGGGGAGAGACCAGAGAGAGTCGCTGACTTCTCCCCACCCCCGCGCCATAGCGCGTCGAAGACGCGCGTGAACGCGCTGGTGGCGCGGACCCTCCCCTCGCGGGGAGGCATGGCACCACCGATGCTGCAAGCGACTCGGCGCCCAGACTTTTCAGCAGCCTGTTAGTTCGTCTTCAGCCCGATGCTTTCCACCAGCGGCTTCCAGCGCGCGAACTCCTCGGCCATGTACTGCCGGGCGGAGTCCGCGGTGAGATACGACACGATCTCGAAGCCGGACGCGGTCAGGACCTTCTCGAAATCCGGATTGTCGACCGCCTTCCTGTTCGCGGCGGAAAGCGCGTCGATGGCGGACTTCGGCGTCGCCGCCGGCGCAAAGATGCCGAGGAACAGCTGGCCGATCATGTCCGGCACGCCCTGCTCGATGGCGGTCGGGATATCCGGCGCGGCCTTGAGGCGCTCCTTCGCATTGATGGCGATAATCCTGATCTTGCCGGTCTTGTGGAATTCCAGAACCTGACCGCTGATGTTCGGCGACATCATCGGGATATGGCCGCTGACCAGGTCGGCGATGCCGGGTCCTGCGCCCTTGTAGGGGATGTGGACGACGTCGGTCATCCCGGTCTTGGCCTTGAACAGTTCGCCGGAGAGATGGCTCATCGTTCCGGTGCCCGCCGAGCCGTAGGACACCTTGCCGGCATTGGCCTTCACGTAGGCGATCAGCTCCTTGACGTTTTTCGCCGGCACCGACGGATGCACCGCGATTGAGGTGATGCTGGCGCAGAAGATCGCGATCGGCACGAAGTCCTTGCTGGGATCGTAGGCGACGTTGCTCATGGTCATGGTGTTCAGCACCATCGTGCTGGTGCTGCCGAGCGCGAGCGTGTGCCCGTCCGCCTCGGCGCGCTTGACCTCCATGACCCCGAGCGTGCCGCCCGCGCCGCCGAGGTTCTCGACGTAGACCGAGCCGAGCACCGGCTTCATCCGCTCGGCCCATTGCCGGCCGACGATGTCGTTGACGCCGCCCGCCGAGAACGGCACCACGAGCTTGATCGGCCGGCTGGGGAAGGCGGCTTGCGCGAAAGCTTGTGGCGCGGCGAGCGCCGCGGATACCGCAAGGCTGAGCTTCAGAACGTCACGTCGTTTCATTGTCATCGTCCCATTCGTCGAATGTGTTGCAGAGCCGGATTATTGAACCTTGAAGCCGGTCGCCTTGATGATCGGCGTCCAGCGCGCAAGCTCGCTCAGCACCTCGCGCTGCGCGGACTCCGGCCCGGAATCGAGCACCGGCTCGAAGCCCGACTTGACCATCTGGTCCTGCACCTGCGGATCGGCCATCGCCGCGCGGGTCTCGTTGGCGATCTGATCGATGATCGCCTTCGGCACGTTGGCCGGCGCAAACAGGCCGTTGAAGTTGGCGGCGATCATCTCCGGCAGGCCGGCTTCGATCGCGGTCGGAATGTCGGGCGCGGCTTGCAGCCGCTTCTTGGCGGCGACCGCAAGGATCCGGATCTTGCCGGCACGGTGGAACTGCAGCAGCGGCCCGCCGACGTTCGGCGTCATCATCGGGATGTGGCCCGCGGCGAGATCGGCGACGCCGGGCGCGGAGCCCTTGTAGGGAATGTGGGTGATCGACGGCACGCCGATCAACTGCTTGAACAGCTCGCCGGCGAGATTGGTCATGGTGCCTGCGCCGGCCGAGCCGTAGGACAGCTTGGTCGGGTTGGCCTTGGCGTAATCGATCAACTCCTTCAGCGTCTTGGCCGGCACCGACTCGTGCACGACGATCGAGGTCGGCGAAATCGCCATGATGTAGACCGCCTGGAAGTCCTTGGCCGGGTCGTAGGGCGGGTTGTCGGCGATCGCGGGGATCAGCACCTGCGTGCTGGTGTTGCCGAACAGGAAGGTGTGGCCGTCGGGCGCGGAGCGCGCCACTTCCGTGGCGCCGATCACACCGCCGCCGCCGCCTTTGTTCTCGGCAACCACCGTGCCGAACTTCGGCTTCATCTTGTCGGCCCAGATGCGGCCGACCACGTCGGTCGCGCCGCCCGGCGAGAACGGCACGATCAGCCGGATCGGCTTGTCGGGATAGGCGAAAGCCGGAAGCGGCGAAGTTGCCGCCGCAAGTGCGGCCAGACTGGCTTTGACGACGTCGCGCCGGGTCATGCCCATTTCAGTGTTCCTGCTGCGAATGCTTTTTCCCATATGCTACCAGAGACTTTGAAACAACAACCGCGACAAGACGGAGCAGGCGATGGCTGAAAATCGGGCGGCGGCAGAGGAGGCACCAAGCGAAGCGGACCGGCAGTTGCCGGTCGGCGGCGAGATTTTCCTCGATCACATCGGTCATTTTGTGCACGACCCGCAAACGGCGAGCCGCGCGCTCGCCCGCGCGGGCTTCGCGCCGACGCCGGTTTCCGTGCAGGTCAACCCGGACGGGACGCCGACCGGGACCGGCAATGTCACCTGCATGTTCGGCCGCGGCTATATGGAGGTGCTGTTCAAGACCGCCGACACGCCGCTGGGGCTGGAATTCGAGGCCGCGCTTTCGGCCCATTCGGGCGTGCACCTTGCGGCGTTTGCGGTCGCCGACGCCGAGGGCGCGCATGCGCGGCTGACCAAAGCCGGCTTCGCCATGCGACCGCTGGTCCAGTTCCAGCGCCCGGTCGAGACCGTGAGCGGACCGGACATTGCGGCCTTCACGGTGGTCCGCCTCGAGCGCGGCGCGATGGCGGAGGGGCGCATCCAGATTCTCGCGCACCGCACCGAGCATACGGTCTGGCAGCCGCGCTGGCTGACGCATCCCAACGGCGCGCAGGGGCTCATCGACATGGTGGTCGTCAGCGCCGATGTGGCGGAGGCCGCGGGCCGCTTCGTGCGCTTCACCGGGCACGGCGCGAAGCCGACAAAATTCGGCCAGGCCATCGCACTCGATCGCGGCCAGGTGCAGTTGATGTCGCGGGATGTGTTTGCAGCGATGTTTCCCGAAATCGCCATCCCACGCCTGCCGTTTCTCGGCGCCTATGCCATCCGCGTGCAATCGCTCGCCGCCGCCGAAGCGTTGATCCGGCGCGAGGGCCTCGCGGCGCGCCGGCTCGGCAACGCGCTGGTCGTGCCGTTCCCGTCCGAGCTCGGCCTGGGCGCATGGCTGTTCGTCGAGAACGCGGCCGATCTGCCCTGGCGTGCCTGACCGGAGCCCGCTAAGGACAAAGGCAGGGAGATGCCGTTGAACGTTGCATCCGATCTCGAGGTAAAGCCCTGGCAGGACCAGCTGTTCGAGCTGATCAAGGGCTCCGACATCCGCCAGGTCTGCTACGTGCCGGACGCGGGCCATGCGCGGCTGATCGCGCGCTGCAAGGCGGATCCCCAAATCCGCGACATCGCGCTCACCACCGAGGAGGAGGGCATCGCGCTTGCGGCCGGCGCCTGGCTCGGCGGGCAGCGCTCGGCGCTGCTGATGCAGTCGAGCGGCGTCGGCAACTGCATCAACATGCTGTCGCTCATTCGCGCCTGCCGCTTTCCGATGCTGATGCTGGTGACGATGCGCGGCGAGTGGGAGGAGTTCAACCCCTGGCAGGAGCCGATGGGCTCGATCGTCGAGCCTGCGCTGAAGCTCTGCGACACCGACGTGGTCAAGGTCACGGAAGCCGCGCAGGTGGTGCCGGCGGTGCAGAACGCGATCCAGCTTGCGTTCGGCGACGACCGCGCCGCGGCGGTGCTGCTCTCGCAGAAGCTGATCGGCCGCAAGGTGTGGGTGAAATGACCTTCGAACGCCGCGCCGCGATGAAGACGCTGCTCGCCGACCGGCCGAAGAATCTCTTCGTCGTGCCCGGACTCGGCTCCTGCACCTGGGACGCCTACGCTGCGGGCGACGACGATCGCAACTTCTATCTCTGGGGCGCGATGGGCGGCGCGGCGATGATCGGGCTCGGTCTTGCGCTGGCGAAGCCCAACCTGCGGGTTGCCGTCGTGACCGGCGACGGCGAGATGCTGATGGGCCTGGGAAGCCTTGCCACCATCGGCGTGCAGAAGCCGAAGAACCTCGCCGTCGTGGTGTTCGACAACGGCCACTATGGCGAGACCGGCATGCAGGCGAGCCACACCCAGGGCGGCGTGGACCTCGTCAGCGTCGCCAAGAGCTGCGGCTTCGACAAGGTGCTCGATGTTGCCGACGACGCGGGGCTGACAGAGCTCGGACGATTGCTTGCGGCATACGAGGGCACGCTGTTCGCCCGCGTGCCGATCGCCGCCGACGATCCGCCGCGCGCGCTGCCGGAGAAGGACGGCGTGGCGATCAAGAACCGCGTCCGGCGCGCGGTCGAGGCTGCGGGTTCGCACCTATAGCGTGTATTGTTACTGTTTGCTCTCGCAAGTAGCGGACAGAACAAACGAACCCATTTGGCTTGGGCGTCACCCCCGGTGCGGCGCTGGTTCGCTTTCACTTCTGATGGGCGTTGGCGCGAATGAATTGCCAGAGCAGATCGATCTGCTCGCTCGACAGCACGCCGCGCCACGGCGGCATCTGGTTCTTTCCCGCAAGCACTGAGTTTTCGAAGCGCGCGCGGTCGGCGGCCGTCAGCCGGCGCAGGTCGAAGGTCTGGCCGCTGCTGACCAGCTTCTCGCCGTGACAGGTGAAGCAGTAGTCGTTGTAGATCGCTTCCCCCGCATCGATCTTGGCCTGGTCTTGCGCAGCCGCCGGCGCGGCCAACGCGACAACGCAAGTTGCGACGACGGTGATGCGGTGCAGGGAACGCTTGAGAGGCCGGCTCGTCATTTCAGACATTCTCGTTCATCGCTTCAGGATTTGCCTTGCATATCGGGCCGTCAGTGAAACGGCGGGAACCCGCGCTTCGTCAGGTACTCGGCGGTCTCGAACCGGCAGATGTCGATCTTCTTCGCCATCTCCGGTGCCACCAGCGACTCCAGCACGGCGATGGAGTCCGCGCCCGAGGCAACCTCGCGGCGGAATTTTTCGCCCCGCGCGGCGTCGCGGTCGAGCACCACATCGATCTGCAGCTTGACGGCGGAAAAATCGCAAGCCGCGCCGGCTGTGCCCTGCATCGCTGCGAGCAGGCAAGCGCCGAACGCCACCCGGAAAAACGAGAGGCGCCACCGGGCGCCCCTCGCACGTTGCACGCGACCTTTGCCCATTACTTGTCGAACAGCGCGAAGGTCCAGATCGACGCGCCGGCCGGCACGTTGGCGAGGTTCGGATCGCCGGCGCGCAGCGCGTAGACGCCGCCGATACCGCTCATCACCGTGACGTACTGCTTGCCGTCGCGTTCCCATGTGACCGGCTGGCCGAGAATGCCGGACGGCGTCTGGAAGCTCCACAGCAACTTGCCGGTGTCGGCGTCGATCGCCTGGAACTCGCCAGTCATCACGCCGGTGAACACCAGATTGCTCGCCGTCGACAATGTGGACGACCAGTTGGGGCTCTTGGTCGGCACCTCCCACTTCGACTTGCCGGTCATCGGGTCGACCGCTTTGAGGAAGCCGCGGACGTTCGGGTCGTCGAGCACGGTCGTGCGCTTCACGCTGCCCGGACCGGACGGCTTGCCCGGCGTCATGGCCACGGGCTCCGGCGCCTCGTAGGTCATGCCGATGTGCAGCGTGTTGATGTAGAGCAGGCCCGTGCCGGGGTTGAACGACATGTGCTGCCAGTTGGTGACGCCGGACACCGACGGCCACACCGTCACGTTCTTGCCCGCCACCGCGTCGTGATAGACCTGCGTCCACTTCGGCCGCCCGGTCTTCATGTCGACGCCGTCGGCCCAGTTCACCTTGCCGAAGGCGTTGGCGGCGAGCAGCGTGCCGTCCTTCGCGTCCAGCACGTAGAGGAAGCCGCCGCGGTTCGCCTGGATCACCGCCTTGCGTGGCTGCCCTTCGACGTTGAGCGTCGCGCGCACGGGCGTGTGCACGCCGTCATAGTCGAACGGATCGGCCGGTGTGGTCTGGAACGCCCAGACGCGCTCGCCGGTCTTCGGGCGGAACGCGACGACCGAGTTGGTCCAGAGATTGTCGCCCGGCCGCGTGCGCGGATTCCACGGTGAAGGATTGCCGGTGCCCCAGTAGACCAGATCGAGCTCAGGATCGTAGGTGCCGGTGACCCAGCTCGAGCCGCCGCCGACCAGATTGGTGTCGCCCTTCCAGGTCTCGGAGCCCGGTTCGCCTTTGCCTGGAATGTTGTAGCTGCGCCAGAGATGCTTGCCGGTCGCGGCGTCGTAGCCTTCAATGAAGCCGCGGTGGCTGTATTCGGCACCGGCCACGCCGACGATGGCGACGCCGTTGACCACCAGCGGTGCGCCGGTCATGGCATAGCCGTTCTCGACCGTGGTCGGATCGGGCGACTTGGTCTTCCAGACCTCCTTGCCGGTCTTGGCGTCGAGCGCGACGATGTGATTGTCCATCAGCGCGCGGATGATCTTGCCGTCGTAGATCGCGGCACCGCGGTTGACGACGCCGCAGCACACCACCCGCAGCGTCTCCGGCGGATATTCGTGCGGCGTGCGCCATACCTGTTTACCGGTGAGCGCGTCGATCGCCACCGTCGCATTGTGGACCGTCGTGTAGACGACACCGTCCTTGATCAGCGGGAACGCTTCCGCGCCGCGGTTGTCGGTCAGCGCGTGGCCCCACACCGGAACCAGGCGGTGAACATTGTCCTTGTTGATCTGGGTGAGCGGGCTGAAACGCTGGCCCGAGTAGCCCATGCCGTAGACCAGCACGTCGGCCGGGGTCTTTTCGTCGTTCTTGAGATCGTCCGTTGATTGCGCATATGCGCTGCTGCAAATTCCCGTCGCGAACGCGAGCGCCGCAACAAGAGACGCAATGTGACCTGCGAATTTCATCGTCGCCTCCCTTGCCCATCGACTTGTTCTGCGGTCGTGGCCGCTTTGAATTTTGCCGCGGACTTGCGCGGACGGTCTGGCGCCGTGACTCAAAGCGTTACCAGAATGATCGCGCTCCTTTGGAGTGTCTGTAAAGTGGATTGAGACCGCGCATGCGGTTGGGCAGGGCTGCCATTCCTGCCCATCGCCTTCGGCCATGCCAAGTGGGACGGTAAGGCGATATAGTCGGCTGAATGCTGATCGGGCCGGCGCGGCCGGCTGAGGGATGGACTCGAAACCCGTGGTCCCGGCTGCAGCTTCTGACGAAGATTTGAAGCGAGGGCCGCTCGTTTGCGCGGCAGGCGTCGTCAAATCCTATGGGCCGGTGAAGGCACTCGACCGCATCGATCTCCATGTCGATGCCGGCGAATTTGTCGCACTGCTCGGCCTGAACGGCGCGGGCAAGTCCACCCTGTTCCAGTTGCTTTCCGGCCTGTTCGTGCCCGACGCAGGCTCGATCACGGTCAATGGCGCCGACATGCGGCGCAATCCGGTGGAAGGATTGCGAGGCCTGGGCATCGTTTTCCAGGATGCGACGCTCGACCTCGATCTGCCGGTCTCCACCAGCCTCCATTTCCATGCCGGGCTGCGTGGAATGGCCCGCGCCGTTGCGAGCGAGCGGATGATGCAGGAACTCGGCCGGCTTGGGCTCACTGACAGCGCCGGCACCATTGCGCGCAAGCTCAGCGGCGGCAACCGCCGCCGCGTCGAGCTCGCGCGCGCCTTGATGCATGACCCGACCGTGCTGCTGCTCGACGAGCCGACGGCGGGTCTCGATCCCATGGTGCGGCGCGATCTCCTGAGCTACGTGCGAAAACTATGCGGCGAGCGCGGGCTCGGCGTGTTGTGGGCCACGCATCTGGTCGAGGAGGCGGAGGGCGCCGACCGTGTCATGGTTCTGCATCGCGGGCGTGTGGTTGAAAGTGCGCCGCCTGCGGCGATCCTGCAGAAGGCCGGCAAGCCGTCGCTGTCCGATGCGTTCCTGAGCCTGATCGAGCCCAGGACGCCGCCAGCCGCGGGCGCCGCCGTGGAAAGGGCCGCATCGTGATTGGATTGCTTCGCACCTGCATCGTCGCGGCTGGGCTGATGTTCGGCATGGCCGATGGACTGGCAAAAGACACCGGCCGCATCTTCGTCAGCAACGAGAAGAGCAACACCGTGACCGTGCTCGACGGCAAGAGCTACGCGGTCGCAGCGACCATCCGCACCGGCAAGCGGCCACGCGACCTCAAGCTCAACGCCGACCGCACCCGGCTCTATGTGGCGTGCGGCGACGACAACAGGATCGACGTGATAGATGTGGCGAAGCTTGCGGTCGCCGATCAGATTCGCGGCATCGCCGAGCCCGAGGTGTTCGACATCGGCCCGGGCGACCGGCAGCTGTTCGTCAGCAACGAGGACGAGGGCAGGCTGTCCGTCGTCGATCTCGCAACGAAGAAGGTCGTCAAATCGGTCAAGGTCGGGGGCGAGCCCGAAGGCGTGCTGGTGTCGGCGGACGGATCGACGGTTTACGTTGCCTCCGAGGCCGCAAGCCTCGTGCATGTGATCGACGTGGCAACCGGCACGATCAAGGCCGATGTCCCGGTCGGCAGCCGCCCGCGCCGCTTCGCGCAAACCACCGACGGCAAGGAGGTTTGGGTCTCGGCGGAGGTGGAAGGCGCGGTCTATGTGATCGACGCGGCGGCCAACAAGGTGGTCAAGCGAATCGATTTTGCGCCGCGCGGCTTCCGGCGCGACGACATCCGCCCGGTCGGACTGAAGCTCACCCGCGATGGTGCGACCGCCTATGTCACGCTCGGCGCGGCCAATCGCGTCGCCGTGGTCGATGGCCGGAGCAAGGAGGTCCGCGACTACATCCTCGTCGGCAGCCGTCCGTGGGATATTTCACTGAGCCGCGACGAGAGCCTGTTGTTCGTCGCCAACGGCGCGAGCGACGACGTCACCATCATCGATGCGAAGGCCGGCAAGGTGATCCGCTCGGTGCCGGTCGGGCGCTCGCCGCATAGCGTGGCGATCGATGATTAGGTTTCTGGTCGCGCTGCTGCCGCTGCTGGCCGGGTGGCCCGCCACCGCGGCGGAACGCCTGGTGATCGGCTATGTCGATCGCATGAACGATCCGCGCCACGAAGATCGCGTGGGCTTCGGCGGCATCGTCCTGGAGCAGCGCGGGCGGCCGTTCGACGGAGCAAAGCTTGCCGTCGACGATCTCGAGGCGGTGGGCCGTTCGCTCGGCATCGCGTTCGAGCTCGTGGAGGCGCGGGCCGACAACAGCGAGGGCGTCGCCGGCGCGGTGCAAAAGCTCCGCCAGGAACGCGGCGCGCGCCTGATCCTGGTGGATGCCCCGGCCGAGGCGCTGATCGCCGCCGCACGCGCAGCGCCGGACGGGTTGTTGTTCAACGTCTCGGCGGACAGCGACGCCCTGCGGGGTGGCAACTGCAATGCCCAGACGCTGCATCTCGGTCCCAGCCTTGCCATGCACACCGATGCGCTGGTCCAGTTCGTCGTCGCCCGCAAGTGGCGCGATATCCTGGTGCTCGAAGGTCCCGGCGCCCGTGATGCCGAGACGGTGCGCGCGCTCGAACGCTCCGCCAAACGCTTCGGCGCGCGGATCGTGGCCAGGCGCCCGTTCGTGCTCGGCAGCGATCCGCGCGAGCGCGAGCAGAACAATCTGGCTCTGCTGACTGGAGGCGTGGCCTACGACACCGTGTTCGTCGCCGACGAGAGCGGCGAGGTGGCGCGCTTTGTGCCGTACCAGACCTTGAGCCCGCGGCCGGTGATCGGCGCGGCAGGGCTTACCGCGGAAGCCTGGCACTGGGCCTGGGATCGCGACGGCGGCGCAAACCTGTCGCGACGGTTCAAGCGCATGGCGCAGCGGCCGATGCGCGGCGAGGATTGGGCCGCCTGGATCGGTGCTAAGGCCATCATCGAGGCGGTGTTGCGGGTGCGGACCGCGGATTTCGCCAAGGTCGCGGCGCACCTCAAGAGCGCGGAATTCCGCGTCGATGGATCGAAGGGGCAGGCGCTTACCTTCCGACCCTGGGACAACCAGCTTCGCCAGCCGGTCCAGCTTGCCACCGCCGACGCCGTCATCGCCCAGGCGCCGTTCGCACAGTTCCTGCACCAGACCGAAAATCTCGACACGCTGGGCTTCGACAAGCCGGAAAGCGCGTGTCGCATGAGCGCGTCGCCATGAACGCGGTCCATGCGTTCCGTGCGCTGTGCGCCGTCGCCGGCCGCGAGTGGGTGCGCTTCTTCAATCAGACGGGACGCCTGATCTCGGCGATCGTCCGCCCGGCGTTCTGGCTGTTCGTGTTTGCGGCCGGATTTCAGAATGTGCTCGGCGTATCGATCGCGCCGCCTTACGACACCTATGTCGAGTATCAGGTCTATATCCTGCCCGGTCTCATTGGCATCGTGCTGCTGTTCCAGGGCATGCAGTCGTCGTTGTCCATGGTCTACGACCGGGAGATGGGGGTCATGCGGCTGCTGCTCACCGCGCCGATGCCCCGCTGGTACTTGCTGTTCTGTAAGCTCGCCGCTGGTGTTCTGCTTTCCATTGGCCAGGCCTATGCCTTCCTGATCGTCGCGGCGGCGTTCGGCATTGCGGTGCCCTGGAGCGGATGGCTCACCGCACTGCCGGCGATGATCGTGGCCGGCCTGATGCTCGGCTCGCTCGGGCTCATCTTCTCCGTTCACATCCGGCAGCTCGAGAACTTCGCTGGGATGATGAACTTCGTGATCTTCCCGATGTTCTTCCTGTCGTCCGCGCTCTACCCGTTGTGGAAGCTCAGGGAGAGCGGCGCGGAACTCGTGTACTGGTCGTCGCTCGCCAATCCGTTCACCTACGCGGTCGAGCTCATCCGCTTCGCGTTCTATGGACAGTTTCATGCTACCGCCGCGGCCGTCGTGGTGGGCAGCGGATTGGTCTTTTTCATCGCCGCGGCCGCGGGCTATGATCCGCAACGGGGCGTGATCGGCAGGAGTGCGGCGCGAGCGTGATGCGCACCGAGGGCGGCCCGCGCACGGAATGTTTCCGTGCGGGTTGGTGCCGGGGGCGGTGCAATGGCGTTGCGTGCGGGCTTGGGAATCGTCGCGGTGTTTGCGATGTCGTTGCCGCACGCGGCGCTGGCGCAAGGCGAGGCGACCTTGCCGACAATCCGCGTCGCTCCCGCCGCGCCGGTGACGGCAGGTCGCCCTGGCCCAGCGGCGCCCGGACGCCCGGTGCCCCCCGGAGCCGTCGAGGTCGACAGGATTCCCGAGATGGTCGACACCGTGACGGCGGACGATGTCTCGCGCACCTATTCGACGTCGACGACTGAAGTGCTGCAGCAGCGCGTGCCGGGCGTGAACCTGCAGGATGTGCAGGGAAACGGGTTCTTCCAGGACCTGCGCTATCGCGGCTTTGCCGCTTCGCCGCTGCAAGGCACGCCGCAGGGGCTCGCGGTCTACGTCAACGGCATGCGCTTCAACGAGGCGTTCGGCGACACCGTGAACTGGGACCTGATCCCGACGGCCGCCATCGACCGCGCCGATGTCTGGAGCGCCAATCCGGTGTTCGGCCTCAATGCGCTCGGCGGCGCGGTCAGCGTGCAGCTCAAGAACGGCTTCACCTACAAGGGCGCCGCGCTTGAGCTTCAGGGCGGCTCGTTCGGGCGGGCCAGCGGTTCGGTGCAGTATGGCGGCCGCAAGGACAATGTCGCGGTCTATGTCGCCGCCGAGGGACTGTCGGACCGCGGCTGGCGCTATCAGTCGCCGTCGCGGATCCGGCGCTTCTACGGCGACGTCGGCTGGCAGGCCAATGGCAACGAAATCCACGTCAGCGCGGGCGCGGCGTCGAACTTCTTCGGCGTGATCGGACCGACGCCGGTCCAGATGCTCGCCCAGGACTACAAGTCGATCTACACGTGGCCGCAGACCACGAAAAACAAGATGGCGTTCGGCGCGGTCAACGGCAAGTTTGATCTCAGCGGACCGTGGTCGATGCAGATCGGCTTCTATGTGCGCAAGTTCCGCCAGAAGCACGACGACGGCAACGATGCCGATATCGAGGAGTGCGATCCGCCGCTGGCCGGAACGCTGTGCCTGGACGACGACGGGTTTCCCGGCCAGCCGCCCGGCAATTTCCAGATCCTCAATTCCGCCGGCGCGCCTATTCCATTCATCGACGGTACGCCGTACGGCACGGTCGACCGCACCTCGACCAAGGCTCGCGTGTTCGGCGGCTCGCTTCAGTTCAGCAACGATGCAAGGCTGTTCGGGCACGGCAATTCGTTCATTGCCGGCGCGAGCATCGACCATGGCCGGATCCGGTTCGATGCCAACAGCGAGCTTGGCTACATCTATCCGGACTTGTTCGTCGGGCCGAACGGCGCGGTGCCGGGAACCGGATCGCAGATCCAGACCGCGGGCAACATCGGCTACGCGCCGGTGATGCTGAACGCCCGCAACACCTATTACGGGCTCTATGCGCGCGATACCTTCGACATCACCAGCAAGCTTTCGGTCACCGCCGGCGGGCGGCTCAACGTCGCCCAGATCTCGATGACCGACCAGCTCGGCAACAGCCCCGACCTCAACGGTTCGCACAGCTTCAGCCGCTTCAATCCGCTGATCGGGCTGGCCTACATGTTCAATCCAAGGGTGAGCGCGCACGCGGTCTATTCGGAGTCAAACCGCGCGCCGACGCCGCTCGAGCTTGGCTGTGCCAACCCGATGCGGCCCTGCCTGCTCGAAGGATTTCTGGTGGCCGACCCGCCGCTGCAGCAGGTGGTGTCGCGGACCGTCGAGACAGGACTTCGCGGCAACGCGCCGCTCGCGGGCGGCAGGCTCGAATGGAAGCTCGCCTTGTTCCGCACCGACAGCAGCAACGATATCATTCGCGTCGCCAGCGCCATTCCCGGCCGCGGCGTGTTCCAGAACGTCGATGCGACGCGGCGGCAGGGTCTGGAGGCCAGCGCCGAGATCAGGTCGGGTCCGTGGACGGCGTTCCTCTCCTACAGCTATCTCGACGCAACCTACCGGTTTGCCGGCAACATCGCCTCGCCGAACAATCCCTCGGCCGACGCCGACGGCAACATCCTGGTCACGCCCGGCAAGACCATTCCGGGAATTCCCCGACACCAGTTCAAGGCGCGTGTCGACTACGCCATGACGCCGGACTGGATCATCGGCGGCAACGTCGTCGCCGTCGGCAGCCAGTACTACGTCGGTGACGACGCCAATCAGAACGACAAGCTGCCCGGCTACTGGGTCGCGAACCTGCACACCAGCTATCAGGTGACGAAGGCAATGCAGGTGTTCGGGCTGGTCAACAATCTGTTCAACCAGCCCTACAGCACGTTCGGGACTTATTTCGAGCCGGGCCAGATCGCCAATGCGCTGGCCAATCCGCCGACCGACCCGCGCATGCAGACGCCGGCGCAGCCGCTGTCGGTGTATGTGGGTGCGCGCGTGCGGATCTAGGCGCCGGTGCCGCGGCGCAGGTCGCCGTGGAGCGTCTCGATTTCCGCGTTAGACTTTCCGGCGAGCCGGAGCCCGACAAGACGTCCGGCTCTTGGGGAGAAGCGCTAAGACACGCGACATTCAACGCCGTGCTTTGCGTCATATTTGGTCGCTTGCGGCCATCGCCGCGGCGAGCGCCGTCGTCTGACGCGTTCAGTACTGTCCTTCGAGCGGCAGGCCGAAGACGAACTGACCGTACATCGACATGACGGCGTCAAAGTTGAGACTGATGTGGTGGTTGATCGCAGCCACGTCGCGCCATGCGCGCTGGAGCGGATGGCTCTGTTGCAGGCAGCGGCCGCCGGCGGCGTCGAAGATCAGGTCTATCGCCGTCTTGGCCTCGTTCGCAATGAACGATTGGGAACGCCTGCCGAGCAGCCGGATCGGCATCGATGATTTGCCGTCCTGCCGGGCCTCACGTTCAGCGGCATCGATCGCGTGCTGCGCCACCAGCCGGCAGGCGTCGATGCGCGCCGCCGCTTCGCCGACGCGCTTCTGGATGGTCTGGAAGTCGGCGATGCGCTTGCCGCCGAGCACGACGGCTCCGTGAGTCTGGCGCACCTTGTTCTCGTCGATGAACCGTTCCAGTGCGCCGGCGGCGGCTCCGACCGCGGGCATCGCCAAGGTAAAGGCCACCCCGGTCAACAGCGATATGCGATAAAGCGGGTTCTCGTTCGATTCCGCGCCTGGTGCAGTGCTGCCGACGGCATCGGAAAAACGTAAGACCCTGTGGTCCGGGACAAACGCATTGTCGACGATCACGTCAAAGCTTCCGGTGCCGGCAAGGCCCACAGGACGCCAGCTTCCCCAATCGATCTGGTAGTCGGCCTTTGGGACCAGCGTGAAGGCTGGTGCCGGCCGGCCCTCGGGTCCTGTCGGCAACATCGCACCGCAGAGGTTCCACGCCGCTCCGGGCGACCCGCTGGAAAACGGAAATCGCCCCGAGAGCCGATAGCCGCCGTCGACCGGCACGGCCTTGCCGATGGGCGCATAGGAGCCTGAGATGAAGGCGCCCGGGTCCTGGCTCCACATCTCGTCCTGCGCCTGCTTTGGAAACAATCCGCCGAGCCAGCTGTGCACCATGTACAGGCCACACACCCATGCCGACGATGCGCAGACCCTTCCGATCGAGAAGCTGGTCTCGAGCAAGGCCGAGAAACCCATCTCGTATCCGCCGTAGGCCGCCGGCAGCAGCGTCTTGTGCAGGCCGGTCGCCCGAAACCGATCGACAGTTTCGTCCGACAGACGACAGTCGGATTCGCATTGGGCCGCCCGGTCGGCAAAAACCGGAACCAAGCCATGTCCGCGAGCGATGAGCTCCTCGTAAGCGGGGGTTTCGACGGCACGAACCGACGCGGTGGCAATACTCATGGCTGGTCTCCACTGGGCGCAGAATCAGGGACCCCTGTTTGCAAGGCTTCACGCTCGCCCCAGGGCTCCGCCCCGTCAGCGTACCGGGTCAGGCTGATCGCCTGAAGCGCTATTCGCCCTTGATGTTCGCCTCGCGGATCACCCGCGCATAGTCGTCGGACTGCTTCTTCAGATGCGCGCCGAATTCCTCGGCGGTGCTGCCGACTGGGCTCAGGCCCTGCAGGTCCCATTTCGGCTTGAGATCGGGCGCGCGCATCGCCTCCGCGCACCACTTCGAAAGCTCGGCAACCTTGTCCTTCGGCGTTTTCGCCGGCGCGATCAGTCCGTACCAGACCTCCACGGCATAGTCGCGGAAGCCCTGCTCGCCGACGGTCGGCACGTTCGGCCAGCCCTCGACCCGGGTCTTCCCCGCGACCGCCAGCGCGCGGAGCTTTCCGGCGTTCACCTGCTCGACCGCTTCCGCATAGTTCGACATCACCGTGCCGACATGGCCGCCGAGCAGCGAGTTGAGCGCCGGCGTGTTGCCGTTGAACGGCACGAACACCATGTTGACCTTGGCGAGGAGCTTGAGCTGCTCGAAGGCGATGTGCTGGGCGCTCGCCGGTCCGACGCTCGCATGCGACAGCGCGCCGGGCCTGGCGCGCGCCTCGTCGAGCAGCGCGGTCAGCGTCCGGTGCGGCGAGGTGCTGTTGACGACGATGACCTGCGGCGAGGTGGCAAGCAGGCACACCGGCTCGAAGCTCGTCAGTGGCTCGTAGCTCAGATTCTTGAAGTTCGGATGGATGATGAACGAGTTGGCGACGATGGCGATGGTGTTGCCGTCGGGGGCCGCGCGCGACGCGGCCTCGGTGCCGATCACCGAGGCGGCGCCCGGCCGGTTCTCGACCAGGGTCGAGACGCCGTGCGCCTGCGTCCATTTCTCGGTCAGCACACGGGTGAGGAGGTCGGCGCCGCCGCCTGCGGGAAACGGCACGATGATGCGGACCTGCCGCGAGGACTGCGCGTGCGCGTTTGCAAGTGGTCCTGCGACGGCGAGCGATGCGGCCAAGGCCACAAGCTTGAACAGTCTGCCCATGAAACGATCCCCCAATCGTGCCAACAAGCATGCGGGAGGATAGCTCAACGCCGGGCGCGGGTCATGATGGTCGCGGCGAGCCTTTGCGGCGGACGGCCAGGACCTGATCGGCCGCGGCGACGCCGGTGAGGAAGGCGCCGTGCACCGTCGAATAGTCGTGCCGCGAGCAGGCTTCGCCGGCGAAGAACAGCCGGTTGTCGACCGAGGCCGCCAGCGCCGCGCGCGCGTCGGCCTGACCCGGCAGCGCGTATGAATAGGAGCCGCGCGCGAACGGGTCCGCGCCCCAGCGATGCACGCGCACGGGCTTGATTCTCCTGGCAAAGTCGCTGCCCAGCAGCGCGGTGAGCTCACCCGATGCGAACTCGAAAAACGCACGCTCGCCCGCAGCTTCAAGCTCGCGGGCGAGCGTGCCGCCGAAATAGGCTTCGACCTGCGGCCGGCCGAACGGACGCAGGTGATAGGCGCCGGTTCCGGTGCGATCGGTGCGCCCGAGCAGCCGGCTTTCCTTTTCGAACTCCTCGGCCTGATCGAGCGACAGGAAGAGCTTGTCGTCGAGGCCCAGCGGCAACGCGAGCGCGGCCTCGACTTTCTGCGGCAGCGCCGGCGCGAACAGCTGCTCGCCGGCGAGCGCCGAGGTCGGCACGGCGATGATCGCCTGATCGGCGGCGATGACGCCCTTTGCGGTTTCGATCCGCAGGCGGAGCCCGCTGTGGTCGATGCGATGCACCGGGCAATCGAGCGCGGCCGGCATGCTCGCGGCGTAGCTTGAAACGAGCGCGCCAAGGCCGTCGGTCAGCCGCCAGTTGACGCCGGTGTCCTCGTAGCGGGCGAGGTCATGGGCGGAAACCTGCGGCAGCTCCGCGCCGGAAACGAAGGTGTTGATCGCGACGATCAGATTGTTCCAGCGACATCCGGGCTCGAGCAGTGCCGATGCCGGTTGGTCGGGCTGCTGCTCGGCCGTGTCGAGGCGCTCGTAGAAGGCGTGGCTTGCTTGCGCATAATCGCGTCGCTCGGCGGCGGAAAAGCCGTGGGTCAGGGAAGGGCGCGACCACGGCGGCGGCGTCTGGTCGATCGCGCGCCCTTGCGCATGGGCGATCTCGCTCCATGGATTGCGGTCGGCGGAGTGCAGCCAGCCGCAGCCGAGGTCGATGGCAAAGCCGGAAGGATCGATCACCGTCCAGGCCCGGCCGCCGAGCCGTTCCCGCGCCTCGACGATCAGGCACCGCACGCCGGCGTCATGGAGCCTGCGCGCCGCGGCGAGGCCTGCGGCACCGCCGCCGATGATGGCGGTTTCGACATCACTCTCAGCCATGGGCGGCGTCCACGCCGGCGGCGGGCGCGTCAGCGATGGCTGTGACCCTCATGGTCGTGTTCATGATCGTGCCCGTGCCCGTGCTCATGGCTGTGATCATGGCTGTGATCATGGCTGTGATCGTGGCCATGACCGTGATCATGATGATGGTGGTGATGATGGTGATGCAAGTGCGCCTTTCCGCGCGGCAGCCGCGGATCCTCGCTGAACACCAGCGACTTGATCGTCACCGGCACGGTCATCGACGGCAGCCGGATGCGGCCGAGATCGATGTAGTCGAAATCCCACAGCACGACGCCGTCGATGCAGAGGATTTCGCTTTTGACCTCGAGCTCTTCGCGCAGCACCGCGCCGAGCGTCTGCGCCACGTCGCCGTCGAGCATGATGGTGAGCGGCTTTTGCCGCGCAATGGTGTTCGGCAGGCCGCGGACGATGCCCTGGGCGAACGCGAAGATGCGCTCGTGCGACGGCGCGCCGCGCCAGCGCAGCGCGAGCGCCACCTCGGCCTCGCCTTCGGTCAGGTCGAACGCCGTGAAGTGGGAGCGGATCGCCGCGGCCAGCGCGTCGGCGTCGACCGTCTCGCCGCTGACGTAGGGCGGCTGCAGCACCTGCAGGTTCCGTCGCGGCAGCAGCAGGCCCGGATCGGTGATGGTGCTGGTGTTGCCGGAAAGCTGAACGCTGTATTCGGAGGCGCCGAGCGCGGTGGCGCGGATGCATTCGCCGGCCGGCAGCAGCGGCCAGGGCAGGGCGCCGGCGTCGAGCCGCCGGCGCAGCGCGTGTCCCAGCCGCCGGCCCATGTCGCCAAAGTCGCGCTCCTCGCGGCGGTAGACGTATTCGGCGACGCCGCCCGAGACCATGATGCCGTCGATGTGGCCCAGGTCGGCGCCCAGGTCCGCGATCGGCTCGGTCAGGTAGAGCGCCTTCAGCGGCGGCGGCAGCGGACGCATGCGGATCGCAGCGACCAGCGCATCGGCCATGTACTCGGCGATCTTATCGAGCTCGGCAGGCTGAGCTCGATCGCCCTTGTCCCATGTGAAACCCGCCTGAGCCGCGTGATGCTGACCGGCCGGATCGAGCCGGACAATGCGGCCCTGCTCGTCGGTCACCTGCAGCCGGCCGCCGATGTGAATGGCCGCGGTCGCGGCAACGCGGCCGTTCTCGATCAGTGCGAGCTTGGTCGTGCCGCCGCCGATGTCGATGTTGAGAATGCGCTTGCCCTGGTCCGACGACACGCGCGCCGCGCCCGAGCCGTAGCCCGCCAGCATCGCCTCCATGTGGTGGCCGGCGGTGGCGCAGACGAAGTCGCCGCCCTGCGCGGCGAGCAGGCCGGCAATGGCCTGCGCGTTTTCGCGCCGCAACGCCTCGCCGGTCAGGATGACGACGCCGGTGTCGATGTCGCGGGCGGCGATGCCCGCCGCGGCATAGGCCTCGCCGATGATCGATCGCAGCTTGTCGTCGTCGATCCGCTCCTCGCTTTGATAGGGCGTGAGCGCGACCGGCGAGCGGAACAGCGTCTCGCGACCGACGACGTAGTAGCGGCTGGTCAGGTCCTCGGACAGCCGCCGCAGATGCACCTTGGAGAAGATCACCTGCGTTCCGGCCGAGCCGATGTCGATGCCGACGCTGGTCAGCGTGACGTTGTCGGCGATCCAGAGCGGATGATCCTCGATCGGTCCGTCGTCGAAATCGTCGTGGTCGTGATCGGCGTCGCCGTCGTGGCTGTGCGCCAGGTCGGCGCCGAGCCGGTGATCGGCGAGGGTGTGGCGGGGCGGTCGATCGTCACGGCCGGTCATGAGGGAGCCCATACAGTAAAATTAACGGCTGAGGGAGGCCAGGCGCGTCCGTTCTTGCAGAGGGAACGGTATTGGCATCCGGACGTTATGCCGGAATCCTAGGGGTACGCCTTATTCGTTGTTTAACGTCTGCACGGCTACGCAACGCCGCAATTTCGGCAGATCGCGGCTTTAGCTTGCGGTCTGCCGGAATAACGGGGGCGACGGCGTCACATGAGCGGGAATTCTTCCGGCGCGACCAGGCTGCGCGTCCTTGTGGTCGAGGACGAACTGCTCATCGGGGATCTGCTGGACGGCATGATCACCGACCTCGGCCACGAGGTTGTGGCGGTCGTGCCGCGCGTCGCCGAGGCCCTGGCGGCGATTGCGCGCGAAACCTTCGATTTTGCCATCGTCGACGTCCGGCTGCACGGCGAGGTTTCACTGCCTGTCGCGGACGCGTTGATGGCGAAGGGCGTGCTGTTTATCTTCGTCACCGGGCTGGGCGAGAGCGGCTTGCCGGAAAGCTATCGAAAGCTGCCGCTTCTACGCAAACCCTTCACCAAGGCCGATCTGGCGCAGCAGCTCGACGGCCTGGCGAGGCCGGGCGGGGCTCAGGGGGCGGCCTGATAGAAGTTCTTCGCTGCCTCGCTAAAGGCCCGGCGCGAGTCGGCGTTGAAATAGAACATGTGGCCGCCGCGATAGAGCTTGAGCTGCACGCGGTCGGGCTCGCCGATCTCCGGAATCTGATCGAGCACGTAGCGGCTCACCCCGTACGGCGTCACGAGATCGGTGCGGCCGTGCGCGACCAGGAGACGGAATGAGGGCGTCTGCGCCAGAAGCTCGCGCAAGTCATCGCTGACACCCGGCGCGTTGCGGCCGTCGCCCCACTCCCACTTCGACGACACTTCGGAGGCGAGCAGGCTGTAGGTCATGTCGGTCCTGAAGCCGAGCTCGTCGCGGGCATAGGCGACGTAGGCGCCCGACAGGACGCGGCTGAAGCCGTCGAGCACCGGATCGCCGCCGCGCCGGCGATCGCTCTCCGGATAAGGATCGGGGCTGGCGAAGGCGCCGTCGTAGAAGCTCACCGTCAGGCCCTTTTCCCGCAGGTGGTTGAGATAGGCGCTGCGGATCCAGCCGCGGGCCTTGGTCACGACGTCCAGCGGCAGCCCGGTCAGTTGCGCGATACGCCCATAAAGCGCCTTGGCGCGGTCGCCGGTGAGCCGCGGTCCGGCGAGTCCGGTCAGATACTCGTTCAGGGCGAAGCGCTCGGCCTCGGCCAGCGCCTCGGGCGTGAATTTTCCGGTGCGGTCGAGCTCGGCCGCGACGATCGAGGGAAAATGCAGCGCTGCCCCGAGCGCGAATTGCGAGCCGCTCCATTGCAGCGCGGTTTCGAGCAGCGGCGAAACCATGACGATGCCGCTGACCATGATGCCTTGGTCGTTTTTCAGTGCGCCCGCGACCTTGGCGGCGCGAAAGCCGCCGTAGCTTTCGCCCAAAAGGTATTTTGGCGATGCGCCGCGGCCGTTCCTCGCGGTGTAGAGCGCGATCACCTTGGCGAGCACGTTGGCGTCGCTGCGCACGCCCCAGAACGCGTTCGCGCCGTCCGCCTTGGCGGTGCGGCTCCAGCCGGTGCCGATCGGATCGATCATCACCAGATCGGTGAAGGCGAGCCACGTGTCCGGGTTGTCGATCAGCCTGGCCGACGCGCCGTCGGGCCGCTCGCGGCCGAAGTCGACGATGCGCGGGCCGGCGATGCCGAGGTTGAGATAGACCGAAGCAGCGCCGGGGCCGCCGTTGAAGGCGAAGGTGATCGGGCGCCGTCCGGCGTCGGCGCCCTTGGCGACATAGGCCGTGTAGTACACCGACGCCGTGCGCTCGCCGTTCTGATCGAACAGCGGCAGGGTGCCGGCCGTCGCGGTGTAGGCGATCTTGCGATCGCCGACCGTGACCTCCTTGTCGCTGACGGCGTCGGCGGGCAGCAGCCGCAGGACACCGGGCCCATTGCTCTGTCCCTCGTCGGCGCGTTGCTGCGCCGGCCGGTCGGCGCGTGCCGCAGGCTGAGCCAGCGCGAGTGGTGGAAGCAGAGCGGCCGCAAGCGCCAGCAGGGCACCGAGCGTCAGCAGCGGGCGGCGAAGCACGTTCATGCGCGGGACCGTCATTCCAGTTCGATGCTGCCGTCGACGCTGTGCGTGAGCTCGATGCCGCCGACCGTGAGCGTGATCTTGGCGGGCAGCGCCTCGTTGCCCTTGATCCGGCCGCCGCCGATTGCGGCACGGACCGCCTTCTCGATCTCGCGTTGGGAGGTCACCCCGACGGTTTTCAGAAACCTGCGGATGCTGGTGTTCAGGACGTCTTCGTTCATGCCTCTCTCCGGTGCTGGCGGGCTGACGCCATATAAGGGCGCACAATCGCGCCTCACAGATCACCTGACCAAAGCTTCATGCCGCGCCGTGCGGACTGGGCGCAGCGGCTCCCGCGGCAATTGCCCATACATTAGGCGAATTATTTGCCTAAATTATACGCTCTCTGGCCAAAGATTGGGAAAAAGAGCCAAAAAGCAAAAGTTTCGGCCTGTCACGCGTTGGCACGTCGTTTGCGACGGCCAAGGCGCGCGAGCCCCGTGGGGGGCTTTTAGGCGCGCGCGTCAACGCAGAGGGACACCCGATGATCCATTCTATCCGTACGGTCGTCGAACGACCGGTTGCCCGCCGCTGGCTTTTGGCCACCGCGCTCACCCTCGGGCTGCTGGCGGCCATGCCGTCCGCCAAGGCCCAAAACACGGCACAGGACACCATCAAGGTCGGCATCCTGCATTCGCTGTCCGGCACGATGGCGATCAGCGAGACCACGCTAAAGGACACGATGCTCTTCCTGATCGACGAACAGAACAAGAAGGGCGGCGTGCTCGGCAAGAAGCTCGAGGCGGTCGTGGTCGATCCGGCCTCGAACTGGCCGCTGTTCGCCGAGAAGGCCCGCGAGCTGATCACCAAGAACAAGGTGTCGGTGGTGTTCGGCTGCTGGACCTCGGTGTCGCGCAAGTCGGTGCTGCCGGTGTTCAAGGAACTGAACTCGATCCTGTTCTATCCGGTGCAGTACGAAGGCGAGGAGAGCGAGCGCAACGTGTTCTACACCGGCGCGGCTCCGAACCAGCAGGCCATTCCCGCCGTCGACTACCTGATGAAGGAAGAAAAGGTGAAGCGCTGGGTGCTCGCCGGCACCGACTACGTCTATCCGCGCACCACCAACAAGATCCTCGAGGCGTACCTCAAGTCGAAGGGCGTCGCGCAGGAAGACATCATGATCAACTACACGCCGTTCGGCCATTCCGACTGGCAGACCATCGTCTCCGACATCAAGAAGTTCGGCTCGGCGGGCAAGAAGACGGCGGTGGTCTCGACCATCAACGGCGACGCCAACGTGCCGTTCTACAAGGAGCTCGGCAACCAGGGCATCAAGGCGAAGGACATCCCGGTGGTCGCGTTCTCGGTCGGTGAGGAAGAACTCGCCGGCATCGACACCAAGCCGCTGGTCGGCCATCTCGCCGCCTGGAACTACTTCCAGTCGATCAAGAACAAGGACAACGACGAGTTCATCAAGAAGTGGCAGGCCTTCACCAAGAACACGAAGCGCGTCACCAATGACCCGATGGAGGCGCACGTGATCGGCTTCCAGATGTGGGTCAAGGCGGTCGAGAAGGTGAAGTCCACCGACAGCGACAAGGTGATCGATGCGCTTCCGGGCATCGAGGCGGCGAACCTGACCGGCGGCACCTCGAAGATGCTGCCGAATCACCACATCACCAAGCCGGTGTTCATCGGCGAGGTGCGCGCCGACGGTCAGTTCAAGACCGTGTGGAAGACGCCGGGTCTCGTCCCGGGCGACGCCTGGTCGAAGGAGCTGGAAGGCTCCAAGGACCTGGTCGGCGATTGGGTCGGCAAGAAGTGTGGAAACTTCAACGTCAAGACCAACAAGTGCGGCGCATGACGCCGGTCCGGGTCTAACGTCACGGAAACGACAGGGGAGGCGGCGGGCTGCGCCGCCGCCTCCCGGCAAGCCGCCGGGAGACTTCATCGCGATGCGTGTCGTGGCAGCCCGCCTCGTCGCTCTGCTTTTTGCCTTCGCTGTCGTGCTGGCCGCCCCGGGCACGCATGCACCGGCACAGCCGGCCGGCGAGTCCGTCCCCGCGCCAACCGAGCCGGCGGATACACCGGCAGCGCCGGAAGCCGACAAGACCGTGCGCGAAGGCTTTCCCGGCATCCTCGACAAGTTTCTGGAAAACGACTTCGACGCGACCGACACCGCGGTCGCCGAGGTCGCCGCAAGCGGAAATCCGCGCGCCGCGATCATCATCGAAGCCCTGCGCGACGAGCGGCTGTACTTCAGCGCCGAGAAGAAGACCGTCTATTACAAGGATGCCGGCGGCAGGCTGTTCTCGGCCGAAACCGGCGAGGCGGTCACAGGCGAGCCGGATGACCTCGCCGCGGTCGATATCAACAACCGCGTCCGGCGCGGCATCGACGCCGCGCTCGGCAGTCTCACGCTGATGGCGCCCGATCCGGAGCGGCGTTTCCAGGCGGCGCAGGCGGTGTTCAAGTCGCGCGAGGAAAGCGCGCTGCCGGCGCTCGACGCGGCACTCGAAAAGGAAACCGATGCGCGCGTGAAGCTTGCGCTGACCGAGGCGCGCGCCGCCGTCATCCTGAATTCAGAAGACGCCTCCGAGGCCGACAAGCTTGCGGCGGTGGGCGTCGTCCGTGCCCGCGGCGACCAGGAGGCGCTCAATCTCCTGTCCGGCCTGCCGGCGCATACGCCCAACGCGGTGCAACGCGCGGCCCGCGATGCCATCGCCGCCATGCAGAGCCAGCTTGCGGTCTGGGCCACGGTGCAGAACGCCTGGTACGGGCTCTCGCTCGGCTCGGTGCTGCTGCTTGCAGCGATCGGGCTTGCCATCACCTTCGGCGTGATGGGCGTCATCAACATGGCGCACGGCGAGATGGTGATGATCGGCGCCTATGTCACCTTCGTCGTGCAGGAGTACATCCGCGCCAACAATCCCGGCCTGTTCGACTATTCGCTGTTGATCGCGGTGCCGCTCGCGTTTGTCGTCGCGGGCTTCATCGGCGTCCTGATCGAGCAGGGCATCATCCGCTTCCTCTACGGCCGGCCGCTGGAAACGCTGCTCGCGACCTGGGGCCTGTCGCTGATCCTGCAACAGGCGGTGCGCACCGTGTTCGGCCCGACCAACCGCGAAGTCGGCGCGCCGTCGTGGATGAGCGGCGCGTTCACCATCGGCCAGCTCAACATCACCTACGGCCGGCTCTGGATCATCGTCTTCACCATGGCGGTGTTCGTGGCGCTGCTCGGGCTGCTTCGCTTCACCCGGCTCGGGCTCGAGATGCGTGCGGTGACGCAGAACCGGGCGATGGCGGCATCGATGGGCATCCGCACCGCCCGCGTCGACGCGCTGACCTTCGGCCTCGGCTCAGGCATCGCCGGGATCGCCGGGGTGGCGCTGTCGCAGATCGACAATGTCAGCCCGAACCTCGGGCAGGGCTATATCATCGACAGCTTCATGGTCGTGGTGTTCGGCGGTGTCGGCAATCTCTGGGGCACGCTGGTCGGCGCCTTCAGTCTCGGCATCGCCAACAAGTTTCTCGAGCCCTATGCCGGGGCGGTGCTGGCCAAGATCGCGATCCTGGTCATCATCATCCTGTTCATCCAGAAGCGCCCGCGCGGCCTGTTCGCGCTCAAGGGCCGTGCGGTCGAGGCCTGACGATGATCAGCCATCGCATCCTCGATCGCGGCGCCTGGATCTTCCTGGTCCTGCTTGCCGCCGTGACCGTCGCCGTCCCGCTGCTCAATCTCCTGCTGCCGCCGTCGTCGCCGTTTCACGTGCCGACCTATCTCGTCGCGCTGTTCGGCAAATATGTCTGCTACGCGCTGCTGGCGCTCTCGATCGACCTGATCTGGGGCTATGTGGGCATCCTTTCGCTGGGCCACGGTGCGTTCTTTGCGCTCGGCGGCTACGCCATGGGCATGTACCTGATGCGGCAGATCGGCACCCGCGGCGTCTACGCCCATCCGGTCCTGCCGGACTTCATGGTGTTCCTGAACTGGCCGGAGCTCCCGGTCTACTGGTACGGCTTTCAGCACTTTCCTTACGCGCTGCTGATGATCGTCGCCGTCCCGGGCGCGCTCGCCTTCGTGTTCGGCTGGTTCGCGTTCCGGAGCCGCGTCACCGGTGTATACCTGTCGATCATCACCCAGGCTCTGACCTTTGCGCTGATGCTCGGCTTCTTCCGCAACAATTTCGGTTTTGGCGGCAACAACGGCCTGACCGATTTCAAGGACATCCTCGGCTTCAACGTGCAGGCGCAGAGGACCCGCGCCGCGCTGTTTGCGGCGTCGTGCATCGCGCTCGGCATAGGCTTCCTGATCTGCCGGGCGCTCGTGACCTCGAAGTTCGGCAAGGTGCTGGTTGCGATCCGCGACGCCGAGCCGCGCACGCGTTTCCTCGGCTATCGGGCCGAATCCTACAAGCTGTTCGTGTTCACGCTGTCGGCCTGCATGGCGGGCGTCGCCGGCGCGCTCTATGTGCCGCAGGTCGGCATCATCAATCCGAGCGAGTTCTCGCCCGGGAATTCGATCGAGGCCGTCATCTGGGTCGCGGTCGGCGGCCGCGGCACGCTCACCGGTGCGGTGATCGGCGCGGTGCTGGTCAACTATGCCAAGACCACCTTCACCTCCGGTGCGCTCGCGCCATACTGGCTGTTCATGCTGGGCGGGCTGTTCATCGCCGTCACGCTGCTGCTGCCGCGCGGCATCGTCGGCACCTGGCAGTGGCTTGTCGCGCGCCGCAAGGCCAAAGCTGAGGCGAAGGCCGTGCCGGCGGCGGCGACGCCTGCGCCCGGGGCCGCGGAGTAGCCTATGGACGCCACGACCACCGCCTTGCTCTATCTCAGCGGCGTCAACGTCTCGTTCGACGGTTTCCGGGCGCTGAACAACCTGTCGCTCGCGGTCGAGCCCGGCGAGATGCGCGCCATCATCGGTCCGAACGGCGCCGGCAAGACCACCATGATGGA
Organism: Xanthobacteraceae bacterium; assembly: GCA_019746135.1. Lineage (GTDB taxonomy): Bacteria > Pseudomonadota > Alphaproteobacteria > Rhizobiales > Xanthobacteraceae > Z2-YC6860. The sequence goes on along the minus strand of JAIESI010000186.1, from coordinate 20,951 downwards.
CGTGGTCACCGGCAAGACCCGGCCCGACGACGGCGACGTCTATTTCGAGGGCGTGCACGACCTCTCGACGCTCGACGAGACCAGGATCGCCATGCTCGGCATCGGCCGCAAGTTCCAGAAACCGACGGTGTTCGAGATGCACACCGTCGAGGACAACCTGCTGCTGGCGCTGAAGAACGATCGCCGGCCGCGCGCGGCCATGCGCTGGCGCGAGACCGCCGACGAGCTCACGCGCATCAACCGCATCCTCGACACCATTCGCCTCAAGAGCGAACGCAGCCGCGCGGCAGGCAGCCTTGCGCACGGCCAGAAGCAGTGGCTCGAGATCGGCATGCTGCTGGCGCAGGAGCCGAAGCTCCTCCTGGTCGACGAGCCGGTGGCCGGCATGACCGATCACGAGACGCGCCAGACCGCGGAGCTGCTCAAGGAGATCAACCGCGACAAGACCGTGATCGTGGTCGAGCACGACATGACCTTCGTGCGCGAGCTCGGCGTCAAGGTCACCTGCCTGCACGAAGGCAGCGCGATCGCCGAAGGCACCATCGACCAGGTGTCGTCGAACGAGCGCGTCATCGAAGTGTATCTGGGAAGATGATGATGCGCGGGCCTTTCCACGGGTCATTCCGGGGCGCGAGCCGAAAGCGCGTTCACGCGCGCCTTCGACGCGCTATGGCGCGTGCCCCGGAATGACCGGGGGTGAGAAACATGCTTGAAGTCAAGGGCATCGATCTGCACTACGGCGCGGCGCAGGCGCTGCGCAACGTGACGCTGCATGCGCAGGTCGGCGAGGTGACGTGCGTGCTGGGCCGCAACGGCGTCGGCAAGACCAGCCTGCTTGATGCGCTCGCCGGCCAGCAGCCGGTCAGCGGCGGCACCATCCTCTGGGAAGAGGAAGATATCACCCGGCTCAAGCCCTACGAGCGGGCGCGGCGCGGCATCGCCTATGTGCCGCAGGGCCGCGAGATTTTCCCGCTGCTGACGGTGGAGGAAAACCTCAAGACCGGATTTGCGCCGCTCAAGCGCTCCGACCGCGACATCCCGGACGACGTGTTCAGCCTGTTTCCGGTGCTCAAGGACATGCTGCACCGGCGCGGCGGCGACCTGTCCGGCGGCCAGCAGCAGCAGCTTGCGATCGGCCGCGCGCTGGTGATGCGGCCGCGGCTCCTGTTGCTCGACGAGCCGACTGAGGGTATCCAGCCGTCGATCATCAAGGACATCGGCCGGGCGATCACGTATCTGCGCTCGCTCGGCAACATCGCCATCGTGCTGGTGGAGCAGTACCTGGACTTTGCGAGCGAGCTTGGCGACCGGTTCGAGGTGATGGACCGCGGTGCCGTGGTTTACAGCACATGGCGCGCGGCGATGGACGAGGCGGCGCTGAAGCAGGCGCTGGCGATCTGAGGACGAACGCGGTGGAGAGCGCGGCGGCGGTGCGGCGAACCGATTTGAGCGATGTGTTCGCGGCCAACCGCGCCGCGGGCCGGATCGCGCTGTCGGTCCAGGCGCATGGCGGGGTCACCCGGCGGCATCAGGTCTATGAGCATGGCCCGCTGCGCGTGCGGTTTCCCAACGCCTATGACGGCGCGCTGGAGGCCGTGTTCGTCAACACCGCGGGCGGCATTGCCGGCGGCGACCGGCACGACCTCGAGCTGGCGGCCGGCGAGGGGACGGCGCTGACCGCAACCACGGCGGCGGCCGAAAAGGTCTATCGCGCGCTCGGGCCAAATGCGGAAATCGCCGTGACGCTGTCCGCCGCAGCAAAATCGAAGCTCTGCTGGTTGCCGCAGGAGACGATCCTGTTCGACCGCTCGAGGCTCGCCCGCCGGATCGACGTCGATCTCGACGCGACCGCGTCGCTGCTGATGGCGGAGGCGGTGGTGTTCGGCCGCGCGGCGATGGGCGAACGGGTGGAGGAGGGCGTTTTCACCGACCGCTGGCGGGTGCGCCGCGGCGGGCGGCTCATCTTCGCCGAAACCGTGCGGCTCGATGGCGCCATCGCGCGGCGTCTCGCCGAGCCCGCGGTTGCGGCCGGCGGCGCTGCCATCGCGACCGTGCTGGCCGTCCCGGGCGACGAAGCTGCGGTCGCCCGCGTGCGCGCGCAAACTTTCTGTGGCGAGGTCGGCGCGTCGGCCTGGAACGGGCTTGCGGCGGCGCGGCTCTGCGCCAAGGATGGCGCGAGCCTGCGCCGCGATCTCGGCGTGGTGATCGGCGCGTTCGGCGGGGTGCTGCCGCGTTGCTGGTTGAATTGAAGGTTTCGCTTAACTGACGATGCGTCCGGGGACGGTTCGATGAATCTCACGCCGCGCGAGAAAGACAAGCTGATGATCGCGATGGCCGCGATGGTGGCGCGGCGCAGGCTCGAGCGCGGCGTCAAGCTCAACCATCCCGAGGCGGTGGCGCTGATCACCGATTTCATTCTCGAAGGCGCGCGCGACGGCCGCACCGTCGCCGAGCTGATGGCCGCCGGCGCGGGCGTGCTGCGCCGCGATCAATGCATGGACGGCATCCCGGAGATGATCCACGACATCCAGGTCGAAGCGACGTTCCCCGACGGCACCAAGCTCGTCACCGTGCACGAGCCGATCCGATGATCATTCATCTCGACGTCTGGCTGGATGAACTTCGTTCCTTGAAATCGGCGTTCGAAAAGGGCTGCGCGAAGCATGACGAGACCGCGATAGAGCGCTCGCTTTATTATTCCGCATTTATCGTCCGGAAACTTTCAGAGACGCCGTTCGTCACCCGCAATTTCATGGCTCCGTGCATCGACGTCGTCAAATTCAAGCCGCAGCGGGGCTCCATCAGCGCGAAGAATTGGCTCAGGCCGCAGTCGCACTTCGATCTCAGGCACGGCGAACCCGGGCAGGCATCGCTGGTCGAGATCTGCAACGCGCTCATTCACTCCAGGTTTCTGACCTGGCGGTCGCGCAACGGTGTCCTCGATCAGATCATCGTGTCGGGGGGCGTGCGGGTCGGGCACGTGGAGGCGATCGGGTTCAGGCCCGCCCAATATTCCAAGCTCCTGGAGCACGTTGAAACCTTCAGGTTCAAGCGGCTCCCGGTGCCGGCCACAGGGAGAAGCGCATGATCCCCGGTGAGATGTTCATCAAGGACGGCGACATCGAGATCAACAAGGGCCGCAAGACGGTGACGCTGACCGTTGCCAACACCGGCGACCGGCCCATTCAGGTGGGCTCGCACTACCATTTCTTCGAGACCAATCCGGCGCTCAGGTTCGAACGCAAGAAAGCGCGGGGAATGCGCCTCGATATTCCGGCCGGCACCGCGGTGCGGTTCGAGCCGGGTCAGTCGCGCGAGGTCACGCTCGTCGCGCTCGCCGGCAAGCGGACGATCTACGGTTTCCGCCAGGACGTGATGGGGAAGCTGTGAGCACGCGGGGTACAAAAACAATGACGGGCGAGCTTGCGCCCACCCGTCATGTTCACAGCGCTGCTACCCGCTGCTGGGAACCAGGATCAGACCGGAACGCTTGGCGCGACGCTGATAGCCGGGTCGACGCCGAGGTTCGTCTGGTCTTGGCGATCCTCGTGTCTGGCGGAGCCAGCCGCGAGGGATCTGGGAATGAGCATACGCCTCGCCGGATGAGAGGCAATCGAAACTGCGATTCCCACAGGGCCGGTGGATAAGAGTGGGGATGAATTCAACGAAGTTGAATCAGACCTCAGGACACGCACGAAAAGCGCCAAGGAAACACGATGTCATTCAAGATCGAGCGCCGCGCCTATGTCGACATGTTCGGGCCCACGACGGGCGACCGCGTGCGGCTTGCCGACACTGATCTGATCGTCGAGGTCGAGAAGGATTTCACGACCTATGGCGAAGAGGTGAAATTCGGCGGCGGCAAGGTGATCCGCGACGGCATGGGCCAATCGCAGGTCACCAACCAGCGCGGCGCGGTCGACACCGTCATCACCAACGCGCTGATCATCGACCACTGGGGCATCGTCAAGGCCGACGTCGGCCTGAAAGACGGAACCATCCACTCGATCGGCAAGGCCGGCAATCCGGACATCCAGCCGGGCGTGACGATCATCATCGGTCCGGGAACGGAAGTGATCGCGGGCGAAGGCAAGATCCTCACCGCGGGCGGCTTCGACACGCACATTCATTTCATCTGTCCGCAGCAGGTCGACGAGGCGCTGATGTCGGGCGTCACGTCGATGCTCGGCGGCGGCACCGGCCCCGCGCACGGCACCTTTGCGACGACCTGCACGCCCGGCCCGTGGCACATCGCGCGCATGATCCAGGCGGCCGACGCGTTTCCGGTCAATCTCGGTTTCGCCGGCAAGGGCAACGCCTCGCTGCCCGGCGCGCTGGAGGAGATGGTCAAGGCCGGCGCCTGCGCGCTGAAGCTGCACGAGGACTGGGGCACGACGCCCGCGGCGATCGACTGCTGCCTGTCGGTCGCCGACGACTACGACGTGCAGGTGATGATCCACACCGACACGCTCAACGAAAGCGGCTTCGTCGAGGACACCATCAAGGCGTTCAAGGGCCGCACCATCCACGCGTTCCACACCGAAGGCGCGGGCGGCGGGCATGCGCCCGACATCATCAAGGTCGCGGGCCTGAAGAACGTGCTGCCGTCCTCGACCAACCCGACACGGCCGTTCACGAGGAACACCATCGACGAGCATCTCGACATGCTGATGGTGTGCCACCATCTCGATCCGTCGATCGCCGAGGACCTGGCGTTTGCCGAAAGCCGCATCCGCAAGGAAACCATCGCCGCGGAAGATATCCTGCACGACATCGGCGCGCTGTCGATGATGTCGTCGGACTCGCAGGCGATGGGGCGGCTGGGCGAGGTGATCATCCGCACCTGGCAGACCGCCGACAAGATGAAGAAGCAGCGTGGGCGATTGAAGGAGGAGAGGGGCGACAACGACAACGCGCGGGTCAAGCGCTACATCGCCAAATACACCATCAACCCGGCCATCGCCCACGGCGTCTCGAAGCACATCGGCTCGATCGAGAAAGGCAAGCTCGCCGACCTGGTGCTGTGGTCGCCGGCGTTCTTCGGCGTGAAGCCGGACTGCATCATCAAGGGCGGCTCGATCGTCGCAGCTCTGATGGGCGATCCGAACGCCTCGATCCCGACGCCGCAGCCGGTGCATTACCGGCCGATGTTCGGCGCCTTCGGCAAGGCGTTGACCGCCTCGTCGCTGGTCTTCGTCTCCAAGGCCGCCGCGCGCGCAAAGCTCGGCGACAAGCTCGGCGTCGAGAAGAAGCTCGTGGCGGTCGAGCACACCCGCGACATCAGCAAGAAGAGCATGGTGCACAACGGCGCGACGCCCGACATCACCGTCGATCCGGAGACCTACGAGGTTACAGCGGACGGCGAGTTGCTGACCTGCGCACCGGCCGAAGTGTTGCCGATGGCGCAACGGTACTTCTTGTTCTGACATGGCAGACGACGGCACCAGGGAGGCGAAAGCGCTGCGGAAGCTCCAAACCGAAGATTTGAGCGCGCTCGCCGAGGCGTTGCGCTCCTCGAACCAGCCGCTTGCGGTCTGCCGCGCGCTCGAAAGGCTCAGCGGCGAGACCATCGGGCATCGCCTCTTCACCGTCATGCAGTTTGACAGCGATCGTTCCGAGGTCCTGAGGATCCATACCAGCCTTCCAGCGGTCTATCCGGCCGGCGGGCGGAAGAAAAAGAAGGAGACGCGGTGGGCCGATCACGTGCTCACGGATTTGAAGGTTTTTCGCGGCGGTGAGCCCGCGGACATCGTATCGGCATTCGACGACCATGCGACGATTTTGGGACTGGGGCTGGGGTCCGTCCTCAACATTCCCGTCGTGTTCAAGGGCCGCTGCGTCGGCACCATGAATCTGCTGCATCAGGCCGGCTGGTACGGCCCCGACGACGAACGCATCGGCTTGCTGCTCGCAACGTTTCTGACACCGGTGCTGTTGAACAGCGCCCCTGAAACTGACTAACGTACGCGCGTTCGAACGCCGCATCGCCATCATGCCCGACGACACTGGAGAACTCCCAATGACCGCGCCGACCCGTAGAGCCGTGCTCTCAGGCCTGACCGGGCTTGCCGCCGCGCCGGTGAGCCGGGCCTTCGCACAAGGCGCCGTGGAATCCTCCTATCCTGTGCGCAACATCACCTTGGTGGTGCCGTTCGCACCTGGAGGCTCGACCGACATTCTGGCGCGCATCGTCGCCGGGCATCTGCAGCAGTCGCTGGGCCAGCCGGTTGTGATTGAAAATCGCACTGGCGCCTCCGGCAACATCGGCACGGCAACCATCGCGCGCGCGGCGCCGGATGGGTACACGTTTCTGTTCAATACCATGAGCGTGCACACCATGAACCATGCGCTGTTCGCGTCCATGCCGTTCGATGGGGTGAAGGATTTTTCGCCGATCGCCATGCTCGCCTATGTGACCAACACCATGATCGTGCATCCATCGGTGCCGGCCAGAACGGTGCCGGAGTTCATCGCATATGCGAAGGCCAATCCGGGAAAGGTCGCCTATGCCTCGGCCGGTCCCGGCTCGACCAATCATCTGTGCGCGGCGCTGTTCGAGAAGATGGCCGGCGTGCAGATGGTGCACGTGCCCTATCGCGGCGGCGCGCCGGCGGTGGCCGATACGGTCAGCGGGCAGACCCAGCTGTTCTTCACCGCGGGCACGCAAAGTCTCGAGCACGTCAAGGCCGGCAAGCTGCGACTGCTGGCCGTGACCGAAGGCAAGCGCTCCTCGCTGCTTCCCGATGTGCCGACCGTGAGCGAAACCGTCCCGGGCTACGAGATGGCGGTCTGGTACGGCGCTTTCGGACCTGCCGGCATGCCGCCTGCCATCGTCGGCAGGCTGAACGCCGAGATCAGTCGCATCCTGTTTCTCCCCGACGTGAAGAAGAAGATGGAGGACATCGCCGTAGAGGTCGCCAGCATGACGCCGGAGCAGCTGGCCACGCTCACGCGCAATGACGCGGAAAAGTGGGGCAAGTTGATCAAGGAACTTGGGATCGTCGCGCAGTAGCTGGCAGGAATGCGAAGACTGTCGATGCTGGAATTCTGAGGCCGGCGTACGCTTTTGACGCTAAACTCGCAGTCGGCAGCGGACCGGTTGTCCCGCGGAGGAAGCATGAAGTCCCATCGCCCCACGATCATGGGAACGCGCCACATGGTGGCCGCCACCCATTACCTTGCGGCGGAGGCCGGCTTTCGGATTCTTGAGGCTGGCGGCAATGCGATCGACGCCGGTGTCGCGGCGGGCATCGCGTTGGGGGTCGTGCAGCCTGAATATGTCAACGTCGCGGGCGTTGCGCCGATCATGCTCTATTCCGCCGCCGACGATCGCGTCTTCACGATCCCCGGTCTCGGCACCTGGCCGATGGCGATCGAGCGCGATCACTTCCAGAGGCACCACGGCGGCGAGATTCCGCCGGGTATCCTGCGCACCGTGGTGCCGGCGGCACCCGACGCCTGGATCACGGCACTCGAGCGCTTCGGCACGATGAGCTTCGGGGACGTCGCGCATTCGGCCATTGGTTTCGCTCGCGATGGCTTCCCGGTCTACCCGCTCATGTCGGAGATCATCACCGAGCATGAAGCCGAGTATCGGATGTGGCCGTCGAACATCGCGCTGTATCTGCCGAAGGGGCGTCCGCCGCGGGCAGGCGAGGTCTTCGTGCAAAAGGCCCTCGGCGCCACGCTTCAACACATGGCGGACCAGGAGGCGGCGGCGCGTCATCGTGGACGCGAGGCCGGCCTTGCCGCGGCGCGCGATGCCTTCTATCGGGGCGACATCGCACGCGCCATCGTCAAGTTTCAGCAAGAAAACGGCGGTCTGCTGTCCGCCGACGATCTGGCGAATTATCGCTCCGGGTTCGACGAGCCGGTCGAAACGTCGTTCGGCGATATCAAGCTCTACGCCTGCGGCCCGTGGTGCCAGGGGCCGTCGCTGTTGCAGGCGATGAACCTGCTGGACGGAGCCGAGTTGCGCAAGCTCGGCCACAACTCGCCCGGCTATCTGCACCGTGTCACCGAGGCCGTGAAGCTGGCTTTCGCGGATCGCGAGGCCTATTTCGGCGACCCGCGTATGGTCGACGTGCCGGTCGAGGCGCTGCTGTCGCGCGACTATGCACGGCAACGCCGCGAGATGATCCGTCCGGACCGCGCCTGGCCCGAAATGCCGCCGGCCGGTGATCCGCGGAAGCTTGCCGCCGAACGCCGCACCCGCGGCTCGGGGTTGGTGCCGGAGCGTGCCTTCATGGCGCCCGAGATCGACACATCTCATGTCAGCGTCATCGACCGGCACGGCAACGTGTTTGCAGCGACGCCAAGCGACGCCTCCTACAGCGCCCCGGTGATTCCGGAATTGGGCATCATTCCATCGTCGCGCGGCAGCCAGAACTGGGCCGACCCGGATCATCCGTCCGGCGTCGCCCCCGGCAAGCGGCCGCGGCTCACGCCCAGCCCGGCGATTGCGATGCAGCCCGGCAAGATGAAGATGCCGTTCGGCACGCCCGGCGGTGACGTGCAGACCCAGGCCATGCTGCAGGTGTTCATGAACATCCACGTGTTCGGCATGGAGGCGCAGGAGGCGGTCGAAGCGCCGCGCGGCGCGTCCTACAGCTTCCCGGGCTCATTCGAGCCGCACTCCTATCATCCGGGTCTGCTCTATCTCGAGAGCAGGATCGACAAATCGACCGGCGATGCGCTCGGCCGCATGGGCCACAAGGTCGACTGGTGGCCCGAATGGACCTGGCTCGCCGGCGCGGTCTGCACGGTCGTCGCGGACGAGCAGAGTGGCGTGCTCAAGGGCGCCGCCGACCCGCGCCGGCCCTCCTATGCTGTGGGGTTGTGACGTACGGGATGGCGAGGCCCGGATCTCGGTGCCGCCGCCGGCGGGGAACGGAATGATCACCTCGACCGGCAGTGCATGGGGCAAGCCGGATGTCGGCTTGGCGGCCGATCAGCGCCCGGCCCGCCGCCACTGCTCCGATCCGCACAGCGGGCCGGCGCAGCCCTGCACCTCGAGCTGTGCCGGACTCCGCAGGATGATCTTGCTTCGATAGGTCTGGCCGTCGTCGGCGTTGTAGATGCTGCCGGCATAGCCGCCGGTGCCGTCGGGCGCCATGGCGAAGATGCGAAGTCCGATGACCCTGCGGTTGCGCAGCGCCGGATTCTGATTCTTGTCGTCGACCTGCGGCTTGCCGGTCTGCGGATCGATCGGCTCGCGCAGCCACACGATCGTGCCGCACATGTTGGCGCCACACTTGGCGATCCGGATCCGGGCGTCGCCTTGCTGCGTGAGCCAGGTGCCGGTCGGCTCGGCGGCGGTTGCGGCGGAAAGCGTGTAAAGAGCCAGGCAAAACGCTGCGGCAAGGCGGATGGCGTGCTTAATCATGGAGGTTCCAAATTGGCGGTGCTCGGGAATACGCGGGCGCCATTCCTAGCCGGTGCATTCGGGCGGTCAACCGGGAGCCCGGTCAAAGCAACCATAGAGCGATAACAAAGAGTTGTTTCCGCCGGACCCATGTCTGTCAGGCAAAACCCGTGTCAGCCCAGCACCGATCCAGAGCCCTTGCTGCCGGCGCCTTCGCCGAGCACGACGGTGTCGTGCTCGGCGAGAATTTTGCCGGTCAACGCACCGTCGGCAAGCTGCTCCGGGGTGAGCGCCTTCATCGCCTTCATCATGCCTTCGAGACCGGGCGGGCTATAGACCATCAGCATCCGCATGCCCTCCTTCGAGCCGACCTTGTGCGGCACGCCCGGCGGGATGTTGACGCAGGCGCCCTTCTTGGCGTGGAACACCTCGTCGCCGAGCTGGAACTCGCCGCTGCCGTCGACCACGTAGCAGACCTGGAACGACTTGGTGTGCATGTGCAGGCGCGACTCGAAGCCGGGTTTGCATTGCTCGTCGAAAATCTCGAATGTGCCGCCGGTGTCGCTTGCGGTGACCTTGCAGGTCGCGACATTGGCGCGCGCATAGACATGGCCCTCGCCGGCGGCTGAATACTTGGCTGAGTACTTGGCCTTGAGGGTGGTAGACTGCGACATGACGTGCTCCCGACCGACATCTGCTGCGCCATTATGGGTGCCCGCGAGGCGGCCGTGAAGCGCGGCTGGGCGATCCGCCGCGCGGGCTTCTGGAATCCGGAAAGCGCCGCCGACGTCGTCGTGCTCGACGCGGGCGACCGGCACCGCCGGCGGATCAAGCTTGCGGGCGAGCGCGGCACCGAATTTCTGCTCGATCTCGACGAGGCGGTGGCGCTGCGTGACGGCGACGGCATCATGCTCGACGACGGCGGGATCGTGCTGGTGACCGGGCAGCGGGAGCCGCTGGCGGAGATCGCCGCGCGCACGCCGCTCGAGTTCGTCCGGCTGGCGTGGCATCTCGGCAACCGTCACACCGACGTGCAGATCGCAGGCCTCCGGCTCCGCATCCGCCGCGATCATGTGCTGGAGGAGATGGTGGCGGGGCTCGGCGCGAGCGTGACCGCGATCGATGCGTCGTTCGATCCCGAGGCAAATGTGCAAGCAAGCGCGCCGCCCGTCCATGATCATGGACACGACCATGGCCGCTGAGACGGAAGGCGCCGCGGCGCTCTACCGGCTGATGGCCTGGCTGTCGCCGTCCTATCCGGTCGGCGCGTTCTCCTATTCCAGCGGCATCGAATGGGCGGTCGAGGCGGGCGACATCAAGGACGCGGAAAGCCTCAGGCGCTGGCTCGCGGTGGTGATCGGCGAGGGCGGGGGGTTCTGCGATGCGGTGTTCTTTGTTCACGCCTATCGGTCATTGGCCGACACCTCGAACGATGCCTTGCGCGCCGTCGCCGAGCTTGCCGCGGCGTTTGCGCCGTCGAAGGAGCGCCATCTGGAGACCACGGCGCAGGGCGCGGCCTTCATCGCCGCAACCAGGGCGGCCTGGCCGTGCGCGGCGCTCGACAGGCTGGCTGCCGCCTGGGATGGGCCGGTGGCCTACCCGGTTGCGGTCGGGGTCGCCGCCGCCGGCCACGGCATTGCGCTTCCGCCCGCGTTGCACGCCTGTCTCCATGCCGTGACGGCCAACCTGATTTCGGCCGGCGTGCGCCTCATTCCGCTCGGCCAGAGCGACGGCCAGCGGGTGCTGGCGGCGCTGGAGCCCGTCGTCGAGGCGACCGCGCAGAAGGCGCTCACGACCCCGCTCGACCAGGTCGGCGGCGCGGCATTGCGCGCCGACCTGGCAAGCCTGTTGCATGAAACGCAGTACACGAGGCTGTTCCGCTCATGACCAAATCGCCCCATGGACCGTTGCGCGTCGGCGTCGGCGGTCCCGTCGGCTCCGGCAAGACCGCGCTGATGGACGCGCTGTGCAAGCGGCTGCGCGACCGCTTGGAGATCGCGGCCATCACCAACGACATTTACACCAAGTGGGACGCCGAATATCTGGTGCGCTCCGGCGCGCTTGCGCCCGAGCGGATCGCCGGCGTCGAGACCGGCGGCTGCCCGCACACTGCGATCCGCGAGGATGCGTCGATCAACCTGGCGGCGGTGTCGGAGATGCGAAGGAAGTTTCCCGATCTCGATCTGGTGCTCATTGAGTCGGGCGGCGACAATCTCGCGGCGACCTTCTCGCCGGAGCTTGCCGACCTCACGATCTACGTGATCGACGTCGCGGCCGGCGACAAGATCCCGTCGAAGGGCGGGCCCGGCATCACCCGCTCCGATCTCCTGGTGATCAACAAGGTCGATCTCGCGCCCCATGTCGGCGCGTCGCTCGACGTCATGCAGCGCGACGCGAAGAAAATGCGCGGCACGCGCCCGTTCGTGATGACGAATTTGCGCTCCGGCGATGGCGTCGCCGAGATCGCCCGCTTCATCGAGGACAAGGGCGGATTGTCACCCGATCCGGCGAAACCGAGACGGTCCGGCTGACCCGCGGGCGAAGCGACGCTCGGCCGGACAGACAAGATTGATATTTCCATTATGGTACTATACGGTACTAATAGGGAGGCAGCATTGAATGCCCTGCTTGCGCGCTCAAATCTCGGGTTCCTGCTGGCGAAGGCGACACAGAAGTGGAACGAGCACCTGTACGAGCGCTTCTGCGCGGCCGGGTTTCCAGAGGTACGGCCGTCCTATGGGGCCATCCTTGTGCCGCTCTTCGAGGAGGACGGCCTTCGGATCGGCGAACTCGCCAGGCGCGCACGGCTTTCGAAGCAGGCCATGACGACCATGCTTCGCCTTCTGGAGAGAGAGAATCTCGTCATTCGCCGGTCCGATCCGGAGGATGCCCGGGCGTCGCGCATCTTCCTGGCCAAGAAGGCGCATCGCTTCCGCCCGGTGGCCGAAGTGGTCCTCAATGAACTTGATGCTCTCACCAAGGCGGTCGCGGGGAAGGAAGCGCTCGAAGCCACTCGCGACTGGCTGAAGCGATTTATCGAATTCTGAGCGGGATGGAACGGCCGGCCAACCTGCGCGATAAAAGTACCATATGGGACTATATGGCATGGGAGACTGAAATGAAAACCAGCACTCATACACTGGCGGTCAGCGCTTCGAAGGCCAAGGCTTTCGCGTTCCTGTCCAACATCGAAAACCTGCCCAAGTGGGCGACGATGTTCTGCAAGGAGCTCAGGAAGGACGCGCAGGGCAGGCACAAGGTCATGACACCGGGCGGTGAGATATTCTTCCGTATCGTCGCCGATGAGAAATCCGGCGTCATCGACATGCTTGGCGGTCCGAGCGAGGATCAGATGGCCTACTGGCCTGCGCGGGTCGTCGAGCGTCCTGGTGCGGGCAGCCTGTTCATCTTCACCGCCATGCAATATCCCGGCATGACGGACGACGTCTTTGCCCGGCAGTGCGAGGGCCTGAAGCAGGAGTTCGCGCACATAGCGGCCCATGTCGATGGTCAGGAGCCCGCCTGATTTCGCAGGCGCGATAACTCACGGGTTGGGCCGTCGCGCCGCTCCCCGCTTTTGTGGCGGCCTCAATCGCGCCTAGACCGTCTCTGCATTCCGTTCTGCTTGCGCCAGGAACGGTGCAGGGTCGGCGAGGCGGAAGCGCTTGTTCAACGGCTCGATGGACTTGATGCGGTCAATCCGGAAGTAGCGCACCGCACTGCGTAAATTGTCCCACACCAGCAGATACCAGACCGGCGCGTTGAGGTAGAGGAAGTGAGGTTCGATTTCCCGCTGCGTGACCGTTCCGTTCTGATCTTCATAGACAATGCTGATGCGGCGCATGTTGAAGAACGCATCGGCGATGCCGGGGACTGCGCGCGGTGGATTGGTGAATGAGGCCAGCACCTGCGCCGACGCAGGCTTTCCCACCAGGATGCGTTTGCGCAGCGCCCGAATCCTGGACTGATAGCCTTCGGTGAACGCGCCGACGATCTTGCGCTTGATGGGCGCGAGCTGTTGGAGCAGCAGCGGCGAATTCATCCGCTCCGCGATGGCGATGCTGAGCAGCAAGTCGATGGCTTCCTCGGCGCTGAGGTGAAGGCGGCCCAGTGTCCAGGCACGTTGCAGGCGGAGGCCGCCGCCGCGTCCCCTGTCGGATTCGATCGGGATACCGTGCGAACGCAGCACGTCCAGGTCGCGATTGAGCGTGCGCAGGCTGATGCCCAGTTCATCGGCGAGTGCCGCCGCCGTCACGTGCTCGCGGGCCTTCAGGAGCCCTTTCAGCTCTTCGAGCCGATTTAGCCGCGACGTTGCCGCGCGCCTGCGCATGCGGAGAAATATGCCATCAGATGGCACATTTAACAATAGGTTGGGATCTCCACCGATCACGCATCAGGAGAAGCCATGACCACATCGCCGGAGCCCACCAGTCTCATCAAGGCACCGCTGCGCAACCGCCTGCGGCTCGAACTCACGGCACCCGTCGCCGAAGTCTGGTCGCTTGTCGGCGACCCCGCCCGCATGCCGGACTACAGCGCCGGGCTTGGGCGCGTGGAGGCGAAAACCGACGCGCTCGGCAGATGCACCGAATTCACCTGCTACTTCAAGCCGACCGGGCCCGGGGAGGACGGCATCGTGTCGCGTGATACCATGCTCTGGTACCAACCAAATCGTGGATGGGCATCCTGCAGCGCTGCCCATGATGCGTTCGGCATGATCGACGATCTCCACCTGGTTGTTCTGGAGCCCTCGACGGACGGCACATTGCTGACCTGGGATGCATACTATCAGGCGCAAGACCTCGCCATGATGAAAGCCCATCTCCACGCCGCGCAATCTGACATCGGGGCGAACCTGGTGAAGCGCTTCGGCGGCCGGCAGATTCACTGCTACGTGTGCGACTAAAGCGGCGCGTGCGAGTGAACCCGCAACGGGTGCGTCCGCTCCGGAGAAGTTTTTCAATGCGTGGCTGGCTAATCGAAAAGCGGGCCAGCGCACGTGTCGACGATTTCTCCGGACGCGGTGAAGACAGACCCTAGCGCTTGCCGGAAAATTCGGGCTTGCGCTTGCCGAGAAATGCCTTCACGCCCTCGGCATAGTTCGGATGCGTGCCGGCGTCGCGTTGCAGAGTGTGTTCGAGATCGAGTTGCGCCGCAAGCTCGTTGTCCTCCGCCGCATCCAGCGCGCGCTTGATCAGCGAAAGCCCGAAGGTCGGCGCGGTGGCGAAGTGCTGACAGAGCTTTTCGGCCTCCGGCATCAGCGCCGCGTCGTCGACCGTCTTCCAGATCAGGCCCCATTCTTCGGCCTTTTCGGCCGGCAGCGGCTCGGCCAGCAGCGCCAGCCCGCGCGCCCGCGCCTGACCGACCAGGCGCGGCAGCAGCCACGTGCCGCCGCCGTCCGGAACGAGGCCGAGCCGCGCGAACGGCTGCAGGAAACTCGCCGACCGCGCCGCCAGCACAATGTCGCAGGCGAGCGCGATGTTGCACGACACGCCCGCGGCGACGCCGTTGACCGCGGCGACCACGGGGAAGGGCAGCGCCCGCAGCTTCAGCACCAGCGGGTTGTAGTATTTCTGCAGCGCCTCGCCCGGAACGATCACCTCGCCCGCGGGCGTCACGCGCTCGCTCAGATCCTGGCCGGAGGAGAACGCGCGGCCCGCGCCGGTGATCAGCAGCGCCCGGCAGCTTTGGTCCTGCTCGGTGTCCGCGACCGCTTCGAGCAAGCCCTGCTGCATCGGCCCGTTGAAGGCGTTGAGCCGCTGCGGACGGTTGAGCGTGATCACGCGATAGCCGTCGCGGCGCTCCACCAGAACCGGGTTCTCATTCATCTCCGTCCCCTCTGCGACGACCGCCGATGGTCTGAAAACCATCTATATCTCAAAATGTTACCGGGGCGAGTGGGGGATCGGACCGACCGGCTCATCGGCGGCGGGGGCCGCCGCCGTCGGAGCGCGATTTATCGGTGCAAATCCCGGCGGTAGTGGGATAATCCGAGTTCGGTCACAAGTTCACCGCCTGAAGTTGGACGAGACCGCCATTGGGAGGAGGACGAGCATGATGAAATCGAAATGGGCCGTGTTGTCGGCAACATCCGCAGTCGCGGTGCTGACGCTCGCCACTGCGCAGCCGGCCGACGCGCAGCAGCGCAAGTCGCTGCGCTGGACCACGTCGCAGGTCGGTTCCTACGGCTACACGGTCGCCGCCGCCATGGCGAAGATCGCCGAGCAGGCGCTCGGCGGCGAATACACCGTCACCGTTCAGCCTTACGCCAATCCGACGGTCGCCATGAAGGCGGTGATGAACGGCGAGGGCGAGATCGCCTATACGGCCGACATCGGCACGACCCAGTTCACCGAGCGCGTCGGCGGCTTCAAGGATTACAAGCCCGTCAAGCCCGAGCTTGTGCACACCTGGTACGCCTATCCGATGGAATCGCTGATGGCGACGTCGGCCAAGGAGGCGTCCAAGTTCAAGTGCTGGAAAGACTTCAGCGGCAAGCCGGTGTTCTTCACGCCGGCGGGGTTCATGAACTGGCTCAACTTCCAGCGCATCTTCAAGGCGCTCAACTACGATTTCAAACACGTTCAGCTCGATCTCAAGGCCAACGCCGACGCGCTCGAAGCCGGCACGGTCGTCGGCTCGGTGGCCTACACCACGTCGGGTTCGCAGCTTGCGTCGTACTGGAAGGAGACCGAGATCCGCATGGACCTGCGGGTCATCAATCCGTGCGACGACGAGGTCGAGAAGCTCAAAGCGGCAGGCCTCGCCGTTGTCGATGTCGATCCGAAGGGCGCGTTCTCGAAGAGTGTCGGGCCGTCGACGCTCAAGGGCGTGCCGATTCTGTTCGGCTACAACGGCCGGGCCGACCTGCCGGAGGACGTCGCCTACAAGCTGATCAAGACCTTCTACGAAAAGAAGGATGAGCTTGCGAAGATCGACTCGGGCTTCTCGGCGATGGCGAAGGACTTCGTCGGCATGCAGGTGCAGGGCATCAACGCCAACCCGCAGGTGCCGGTGCATCCGGGGCTCGCCAAGTTCCTCAAGGAGCACAAGGCCTGGAACGACAAGTGGAAGATTTCGAGCAGCGCAAGCTGATCGGTCGACGGGATCGGGGGGCGGGAACGCTGTGCCGGTGGCGGCGCGGCTTCCCGCTCTTGCTGTTTTCGGTAATGTGACGCGGGGACGCGCTGAAGGGGGATCAGCGCGGTTCTAGGGGGACAGGCTCGGAGACTCTCCGGGCATGGGGGAACAATGACGGCCGATGCGTTCAGGAAATACGTGTCGTTGAAAAGCCTGACGTTCGCTCTCGCGCTGATCCAACTCGTCTGGCTGGTCTGGTTTTTCTACACCGGCAAGGGCGGCGGCCAGGAGCTGGTGGCGCATGTCCTGCCGATCGCGCTGAGCCTGCAAATCCTGTTCATGTATCAGGCGGACTATCTCTACCGGCGTCTGCCGCCGCTCGCCAACCACCTGCTGGTCGCGCTCTATCTCGGCATCTGCGCCTATTCGTTCGTCTACTTCTATATCCACTTCGAGCGCATCGCGATCTACGCGCAAGGCTCGTTCACGCAGGGCGACTTCATTCTTGGCCTGCTGATGTTCCTCCTGGTGATGGAGCTGTCGCGGATCGCGCATGGCGTCCTGTTCTGGACCAACGTCGTTCTCGTCGTCTACACGATCTGGGGCTATCTCAGCCCGGTCGACTTCTTCTGGCATCCGGGCACGAGCTTTTATCGCGTCATCACCTCGAGCACCGTCGAGCTCTCGACCGGCATCTATGGTCTCTACGGTCAGCTTGCGCTCACGCTGATCGCGGCGTTCCTCCTGCTCGCGGGCGTCGCCAACGGCTTCGAGGCGCAGCGCGCGATGATCAACGTCGTGCGCATCATCGCCGGGCGGTCGCGGCAGCTCATTCCGCAGACCGCGGTGGTGGGATCGAGCGCGATCGGCATGATCAGCGGCTCGGGCTCGGCCAACGCCGCCGTGGTCGGCACCATCACCATCCCGTTGATGATCCGCTACGGCGTGCCCGGCACGTTCGCTGCGGCGGTCGAGACCGCAGCCTCTATGGGCGGCCTGATCATGCCGCCGATGATGGGGGTCGGTGCGTTCCTGATGTCGGAGTTTCTCGGTGTTCCCTATTGGGACGTGGTGGTGCGCGGCTTTGCGCTCGCCTTCGTCTATTACGTCTCGATCGGCGTCGCCGTTTATCTGCTGTGCGTGCGGCTTCTGCCGCGCGACGCGATCGAGCGGCCCGTCGTGCCGGCCTATGACAAGGTCAAGACCACGATCTTTCTCTCGTCGGTGCTCTATCTGCTTTATCTGATGGGCTTCGCCGGCAAGGGCGAGCTGATCGCCGCGCTCTACACCGCGACCTTCATGTACGTTCTTCTGGTCGCGGCGTTCCTCTACTTCAAGTACGTGGCCAAGGATCCGGCGCTCGCCAACGAGACGCTGTTCGGCAACACGCGGCTTGCAATCGAGACGCATGCCGAGATGACGTCCTATCTGACGCTGCTGCTCGCGACGCTCGGTATCATGATCGGGCTGTTCACCGTCACCGGCTTCATCAACCGCATGGGCGCGATGCTGATCGACCTCGGCGGCTGGAACATCATTGCCATGGTCATCATGGCCTGGATTTTCGGCTGGCTCGCGGGCGCGGGCCTGCCGCCGACCGCCACCTACATCATCGGTGCGGTGGTGATCGTGCGGCCGATGCAGGAGCTCGGCATCAATCCGTGGATTGCCCACTTCTTCGTATTCCTGCTGTCGGTCTGGGGCGAGCTTTCGCCGCCGACCTCGCTCACCGCCGCAGTGTCGGCGCGGATCGCCAACGCGTCGTTCCTCAGAACGATGTACGAGGCGCTGAAGATCTGCGCGCCGATCACCCTGATGACGTTTGCGATCTTCACCCGCTCCAACATGGTGGTGAACCCGGGCTGGTGGCAGATCGCCGACACGCTGCTGGTGCTGGCGAGCACGCTCGGCATCACCTTCGCGATGTTCGGCCGCTGTCATGCCGCGGCGCCCGTCGATATCGGGTCGCGATGCCTGCTGGCGGCGGTCTCGTTTGCCGCGATGTTTGCGCCCGACATGCGCATCTCGGCGGTCATCGCCGTCGTGGTGGCGGTTGCGCTGGTTGTCTGCATCCGCCAGCATCGGCTGGTCGCGCCGCCCCAGAGCTTTGCATCTGTGCCGCAGGAGCAAGCCGTATCCGCGGGGCTCGCCCCTGTGCTGGCCGAAGCCAAGCGTGATATTGGCTAGCGCGACACCACGTACGGAACAGTCCAGTGACCAACACATCCTCGCGCGACCGCCTGGAACAGGCGTTGACCCGCATTGCCGACCCGTCGGGCGAGGGCGCCCGCGCCTGCCTGACCGTCTATGCCGACACCGCGCGGCAGGCCGCCGACGCCGCCGACGCGCGGGCGAAGGCCGGCCAGGCGCTCGGCCCGATGGACGGCGTCATCGTCAGCATCAAGGACCTGTTCGACGTGCAAGGCGAGGTGACGCGGGCGGGCTCGCGCGTGCTCGCCGCCGAGGGGCTCGTTGCGAAAAGCGACGCGCCCGCCATCGCCCGGCTCAAGGCGGCCGGTGCCGTGATCGTCGCCAAGACCAACATGAGCGAGTTCGCCTTTTCCGGCGTCGGCGCCAATCCGCACTACGGCACCCCGGGCAATCCGTTCGACCGCGCGCGCGCGCCGGGCGGCTCGACCTCGGGCGGCGGCGTCGCGGTGGCCGACGGTATGTGCGAGATCACGATCGGCACCGACACCGGCGGCTCGACCCGCATCCCCGCGGCGCTCTGCGGCATCGTCGGCTGGAAGCCGAGCAAGCAGCGCGTGCCGACCGACGGCGCGTTCCCGCTGTCGTTCACGCTCGATTCGATCGGCCCGATGGCCCGCACCGTCGCCGGCTGTGCGCTCGCCGATGCGGTCATGGCCGGCGAAAAGCCTGGGACCATCGCGCCCGCATCGCTGTCCGGCCTGAAGTTCGGCATCTGGCAGGGCGTGCCGTTCGACGGCGCGGACGCCACGGTTGCGGCATCGTGGTCGGCGGCGGTCGCACGGCTTGGCAAGGCCGGCGTGCGTCTGAGCGACGAAGCCATCGCGCTGGTCGAGGAGATGGTGCAGGTCAACGCCAAGGGCGGATTTGCGCCGACCGAATCCTTCTTCATCCATCGCGAGCGGCTGAAGCGCGACGGCGCGGGCTTCGATCAGCTCATCCGCGCCCGCATCGAGCGGGGCGGCACCGTGCCGGCCTACGACTACATCGACATGATGCAGAGCCGTAAGCGGCTCGTGCAGGCGATGGACGCGCGCCTCGAAGGGCTCGACGCGCTGGTGCTGCCGACCACCGCGATCGTCGCCCCGAAGATTGCCGAGGTCGCCGCCGCCGACGAGTTCGGCCGCAAGAACGCGATGCTGCTTCGCAACACCTCGATGATCAATTTCTTCGACCTCTGCGCGATCTCGCTGCCGCTGCCGCGCGACGGGGGGCTCTCGACCGGGCTGATGCTGGTCGGCCGCAACGGCTCGGACGCCAGGCTGTTCAGCATCGCGGCGGCGGTGGAGCAAATGTTCAGTGCGTAGGGTGGGCAAAGGCGCGAAGCGCCGTGCCCACGCGCTCTTGCTCGATGCACAGACGTGGGCACGCCGCTTGCGCGGCTTTGCCCACCCTGTGACTGCTACGACTGCGCGAGAGCCTACCGCCGCGCGTCGAACTCGCGCAGCGCCTCGATCAGCCGCGCATGCGTGGCGATGCCGAGCTTGTCCACGAGGTTCGCCTCATGGATCTGCGCCAGCGCCCTGGCGCGCTTGAGCAGCGCCTGGCCCGCCGGCGTCAACTGCAGCGCGTGCGAGCGGCGATCGACCGGCGAGGCGAGCCGCTGCGTCAAGCCGCGCTTTTCCAGGCGGTCGAGCAGCCGGACGAGCCGCGCCCGCTCGATGCCGAGGAGCTGCGCCAAGTCGGCCTGCGACAGGCCGCGATTGGCGGCGATCACCGAGAGCACCGAGTACTGCGCCGGGCGCAGATCGATGCCGGCGAGCGTGCGGATGAAATCCTGGAACACCCAGACCTGGATCCGGCGCAAAAAATAGCCGAGGTGGCCGTCGAGCAGGCCGAGGCTCAACGGTTTTTCGTCGCTGCGCTCTGGCGCCGCAGCCCTGCGCGCCGCGGCCGATCGCACGCCCGCAAGCTCCTGTTTTCTCAGCGCTGCCGTCCGTCCGGCCATCGTCCCGGTCCTGTCGGTCGCCGCGCGACAGCGGATCGCCGCGGCGACATGGATGTTGACGGGAATTGTTGTCCTGAGCAACAATATTGTCGTCGGCGAAGCCGTCGCGGCGTCGCCGGCGCGAGCCCATGGCAGGGGCATTGCATATCGGGCTTCGACATAAGAACAATAGCGCGACGAGCCGAGGAATGTCGCAAGGGACGTCGGCAGACGCCCGCCGGGAGAGGGAGAATGAGCATGGATCGCAAACCGTTTCAGAAGGCCGCCGATGATTCCGCACGGGGCGGCCGCGGCGTCAGCCGCCGCGCCTTCACCGCCGGCGCCGCCGCCGCGACCGCGCTCGTTGCCGCG
>JAIESI010000006.1 GCA_019746135.1 Xanthobacteraceae bacterium | reverse complement strand
CGCCGGATGATTCGAGGTTGATCACCTCGGAGACTACGCCACCCTCATTTCCAACCAACCCCGCGACGGCACCTCGGAGATTCCCATTCAGAAGTTAATTAGCTCTAACATCTGCGGCCAAAACGGGCGGATTCCGTCGAATTTGAATCATTCGGCCGACGTTTGAATCACCAAGGTGAGCCGCGGGTTACTCGGCCAACGGCCGACGACACTCGCGAAAACGCGCATAGGGCGGTTGCTTTGCGTGGTCCGCCGGCCGACGACCCGCGCGCATCGGGCCGGACGACCTCGGCTGTTAAGCGGCTGTTTACTTGAGCAGAGCCGTTCCACCGGGCCGGCGCGCGCCGATTTGTCGCCATCGCTTGGCCCCGGACATGAATCACATCATTGAAATTATTCGCGTGCGGAGCGCGTCCTCATGGACCTGACCTGACCGGATCAACCCCCGCAAACGTTCGATCTGCTCGCCGCTCGCCGGCTCGCCGTGACCGACCGCGATCACGTCCGCCCCCAGGTCATCGATCTTCACCGAGACGCGGGCGAACGCGCTCGCCTATCGCGAGCGCAGCGTCAGCCTCGCGACGCCAAGCGCAAGGTTGATGCCGACCTGCCCCGACATCGACAGCGGTTGCAGCATGATCGAACGGCCGGTGCCTCCAACCAGCGCGTTGGCACCGAAGCCAAGGCCCAGGGCGATGTCGCCGCTCGCACCGACATAGCTGCCGGCCAGCGCGCCGCGCCGAAGGCCTTGGGTGCGGGCGAGAACCGTCCATCCCATCACGCCTCCGGCGGTCGCGCCCAGGTCGAGGCCGACGCGTGTGACCGTCCCGCTGTAGAGATCGCGAAATGCGCGCCGGCTCGCGATGAACTGGCACGACATCCGCTGCCGCGAGCCGACGACGAGCCCGACACTCGGCGCAAGCTGGCAAGTGAGCCTGCCGGCCTGCGTGCGCCGCTGCGCCTCGGCCGGCGAGGTGTCCAGCAGCAGCGCTGCGGTCAACACCACGGCCGCGATACCGAGCTTTCCCATACGAACCTCCGCATCGTTCAGACAGGAGCACGCTTTGACCAAATGGCGCGTTCGCCCCGCGCGAACCAGGCGACATAGAGCGCCGGCAGGAAAATCAGCGTCAGCACGGTTCCGGCCAGCAGGCCGCCCATGATGGCGAAGGCCATGGGTCCCCAGAACACGGTGGGGGCAATCGGGATCATGCCGAGCACTGTCGAGACCGCGGTCAACATGATCGGCCGGAAGCGGGAGGCGCTGGCGTCGATCGCCGACTGCCGCACATCCTTGCCTTGCGCGCGCTCGGCATCGATCTGGCCAATCAGAATGACCGCGTTCTTGGTGATCATGCCGAGCAGCGCCAGGATGCCGAGGATGGCGACGAACCCGAGCGGCTTGCCGGACAGCAGCAAGGCTGCGACGACACCGATCAGTCCCAATGGTCCGACGCTGAGCACGATCAGCAGGCGCGCGAAGCTTCGCAGTTGCACCATCAGCACGGTGATCATGATCATCAGCATCGCCGGCACGACGGCGACCACCGAGGCTTGCGCCTTCGCGCTGTCCTCCACCACGCCGCCGAGCTCGATCCGGTAGGCCGGCGGCAGCGTTGCGGACAGTTCGGCCACGGCCGGCGTCAGCGCTCTCACCACGGTGTCGGGGAGCGTGCCGCGCGTCACATCGGCCAGCACGGTCAGGGTCGGGATCCGGTTGCGACGCCAGACCAGCGGCTGCTCCTGGTCATATTCGAACGACGCGAACTGGCTGAGCGGCACGGTCCGCCCGCTTGGCAGCGGAAC
The DNA here is from genome assembly GCA_019746135.1 of Xanthobacteraceae bacterium. Taxonomy (GTDB): domain Bacteria; phylum Pseudomonadota; class Alphaproteobacteria; order Rhizobiales; family Xanthobacteraceae; genus Z2-YC6860. The sequence goes on along the minus strand of JAIESI010000006.1, from coordinate 57,908 downwards.
CTGGATGGAGCGCAGCGTGTCGAGCGAAACGCGCTGCTCGTCGGTCGCGCGCAGGACCACGTCAACCAGATAGATGTCGTCGCGCACCTGGGTGATGGCGCTGCCGGAGATGACTGCGTTGAGCACGCCGGCGAGCGTCTGCGAGCTGAGTCCCAGGAGCCGCGCCTCGTTCTGGTCGATCTGGATGCGCACCTGCCGGGCCGGCTCGAACCAGTCGAAGCTCAGGTGCGTCACCTGCGGGCTTGCCGCCATGACCTTCGCAAGCTTCATGGCGATCACCCGCACCTCGCCGACGTCGGGCCCGCTGACGCGATACTGCACCGGCCAGCCAACCGGCGGACCAAGCTCCAACGTCGACACGCGGCTGATCAGGCTCGGGAATTCGCTGGCCAGAACCTTCTCGAGCTTCTGCCGCAGCCGCTCGCGCGCGGCGACGTCCTTGGCGACGACCACGGCCTGGCTGAAGAAGTTGTTCGGAAGCTGGACATTGAGCGGCAGATAGAACCGGATGGCGCCTTGGCCGACGTAAGTGCTCCAGCGGGCGATATCCGGATCATCCTTGAGCACGTCGTCGAAACGGCGCGCCACGGTTTCACTGCCGAAGATCGACGCATTCTGCGGCAACGTCATGTCGACCAGGAGCTCAGGCCGGTCTGACGACGGAAAGAACTGGTTGGGAATGAGCCGCATCGCGAAGACGGATGCGACGAACAGCGCAAGCGTCACGGCAATCGTCAGCCATCGAGCCCGCAGCGCGCCGCTCAGGAACGCGCGGTAGGTCCGGAACACCCATCCAGGTTCCGCGGACCTTGCCGTGGCAGGCGGCCTCAGGACTGCGACCCCCAGGAGCGGTCCGAACAGCACCGCGACGAACCAGGAGGCAATCAGCGCAATCGCGACGACCGCGAACAGCGAGAAGGTGTATTCGCCCGCGCCGCTCGCCGCGAAACCGACCGGCACGAAGCCTGCAATCGTCACCAAAGTGCCGGCCAGCATCGCGAAGGCATAGGTGCGGAACGCGAAGGTCGCGGCCTGCACCTTGTCGTCGCCTTCGGCGAGACGGCTGAGCATGGCATCGATCGTGGTCATGGCATCGTCGACGAGGAGCGCCAGCGCGATGATCAGCGCGCCGAGCGAGATGCGCTGCATGTCGATGCCGGACGTCTGCATGACGGCAAAGACCGCCGCGAGCGTCAGCGGGATGGTGGCGGCGATCACCAGGCCAGGACGGATGCCGAGGCTGATGAAGCTGACCACCATGATGATCGCGACCGCCTGAAGGAGCGACGTCATGAACTCGGCGATCGCCCGCTCGACCGTCACCGCCTGATCGGCCACCAGCGTGGGCTCGATGCCGATCGGCAATTGCGCGGTGATCTCGGCGATCGCGCGCTTGATGTTGCGGCCGAGCGCGAGGATGTCGCCGCCCTCGCGCATGGCGATGGCGAGGCCGATGGCCGGCTGTCCGTTGACGCGGAACATCGGCTGCGGCGGATCGGCAAAGCCGCGCCTGACCTGCGCAATATCGCTCAGGCGCAGCATGCGCCCGCCGACCGCGAAGTTGACGTTGAGAATGTCCTGCTCGGACCGGAATGCGCCCGACACCCGGAGCGAGAGCTGCTCGTAGCCGGTCTGGATCGTGCCCGCCGGCTGCACGACGTTCTGCGCCTGCAGCGCCGCGATCAGGGCTGCACGGTCGATGCCGAGGCTCGCAAGCTCCTTCATCGAAAACTCGATGAAGATCCGCTCGTCCTGAGCGCCGAGAATCTCGATCTTCGTGACGTCCGGAACGGAAAGAAGCCGGGAGCGGACGCCTTCGACGCGGTCGCGCAGTTCGCGGTGGGTGAAGCCGTCGGCGGTGAACCCATAAATGATGCCGAAGGTATCGCCGAAGTCGTCGTTGAAGAAGGGACCGACGACGCCGGCCGGCAGGGTATGGCGGATATCGCCGATGCTGTTGCGGACGTGAAGCCAGAGATCGGGAATTTCCCTGGCGGGCGTACTGTCCTTGAGGTTGACGAAGATCGTGGTCGCGCCCGCGCGGGTGAAGCTGCGCAGGGTGTCGATCCTGGGCGTTTCCTGCAGCTTGCGCTCGAGCCGCTCGGTCACCTGCTTCAGCGTGTCGTCGACGCTCGCGCCGGGCCACCCAGCCGATACCACCATGGTCTTGATGACGAAGGAGGGATCCTCGGCGCGGCCGAGCCGGAAATAGGAGAACACCCCAGCGACGACCGTGACGATCATCAGATAGGCGGTCAGCGAGCGGTTGTTGAGTGCCCATTCCGAGAGGTTGAACCCCATCTCACGGCTCCGCTCCAAGCAGACGCACCTTCTGCCCGGGATGCAGCGCCTGCACGCCGGCGGTGACCACAACCTCGCCGGTTTCGAGCCCGCCGGAGACCGCGACGGTGGCCTGGTCGAAGCGCAGCACATCGACGTTGCGCATCGATACCGTGCGGTTTCCCGGATCGACGATCCAGACGCCCGGCTGGTTGTTGAAGTTGGTCAGCGCCGTCGCCGGGATCTCGATGGTCGGCGTGGCTTCCGTCTCCAGGCGCGCGGTGACAGTGGCCCCGAGCCACATCGCCGGCGGGGGATCGGTCAGGCCGATCCTGACCTCGAAGGTTCGGGTCTGCGGATTGGCCTGCGGCGAAACCTCGCGGATGCGCCCTTGCGCCACCACCCTGGGATCGTCCGTCAGGTGCACGGTGATCCGCGGATCGCCCGGCAGCGTGCGGATCACCTGCGCCGCCACATCGAACACCGCATCGCGCCCCGCCTCCCGCGCGAGCCGAACGATCATCTGTCCGGCCTGCACCACCTCGCCTGCGCCCGGGCCGACCGCGGTCACGACGCCGGGAGCATCGGCCTTGAGCTCGGTAAAGCTCACGAGATCGTAGGCAGACTTCAGTTGCGCCTCGGCGCTGTCGAGGTTGGCCTGCGCGGTTTGAAACGCCTGCTTTGCCTGCTCGTGGTTGGCGCGTGTGGTCCAGCCCTGGCTCAGAAGGGTATCCTGACGCTCGAAGTGGTTGCGCGCCTGCATCAATTGCCCCTGTGCTGCGACAAGCGCCGCCCTCGCCGTTCGCAACGTGTTGAGCTCGTTTTGCGATTCCAGGCGCGCCACCACCTGTCCGGGCGTCACGCGATCGCCAAGCTTGCCGTTGTTTTCAAGGAGCCGTCCGGAAATTCGAAATCCGAGAGCGACTTCATCTTCCGCTTCGACCCGGCCGACCAGCATGATCGGCGTGCCGGCCTGGCGCTTCTCGATCGTCACAGTGCGGACCGGGCGGGCCTGAGGCGGATCCGGATTTGCCTCCTGCCCGCATGCCGCGAGCATCGACGCGAACGCGATCATCGCAAGCAGCCCCGTCGCCCGGCGCGCCGCGCCGACGCCGCAGAAACGGGCCGCACAACAGCAACGAACAACGGGCAACACGGTCAAAACTTTCCGAGATTTTTCCGAAATGATTCGAGCGGCCCGCCGCCTCAAGGTCGCGCGCAAGCCTGAACGAGCGAACCACAATTCAACGCGTCAGGATGTTGGACCTTGGTCCACCACGGCCTTATCGTCATGACCGTGTCCCGCCGCACCTGAGCGTCGAATGCGAAAGCGCGCGCTCATCGAGAATGGGAGGAGCCGCTGACTTCGCATCGCCGATTCCTGGCCAGATTTGTCGGCTGGCTGGCCACGGGCATCCGAATTGCAGTCCAGGTCATCCTCGTCGGATGGGCTGCCTTGGCCATCCACTATTCGAATTTGCCGTGGCCCGGGCTGCGCCTGGCCCTGGCGGGGGCCTTCGTTGCGTTTGCAATCTGGGCACTCTGGCTGTCGGGTCGACGGCGCATGCCCTTGGTCTTTGCCGTGGTGTTTCTCGGCGTGGTGGGGTGGTGGATGTCGATTGCTCCGTCGCACGATCGACCCTGGCGACCGGAGGTCGCCGTGATGCCGCGCGCAATCATCGACGGCGACCGTGTGCGCTTTACCGGCGTCCGCAACTTCGACTACCGCAGCCGGAATGATTTCACGGTGCGCTACGAGGAGCGCGAGGTGCAACTGTCGCACCTGACCGGCATCGACTTCTTCGTCTCCTATTGGAGCGAGGGGCTGGTGGCCCACACCTTCCTGAGCTTTACGTTCGATAACGCGAAGCCGCTGAGCATCTCAATCGAGACGCGCCCGGAGGTCGGCGAAGGCTTTCAGCCGATCGCATCCCTCTTCAAGCAATTCGAGTTGATCTATGTGGTTGGAGACGAACGCGACATCGTCGGTGTGCGCACCAATTACCGTCACGAAACGGTATACCTCTATCGTCTCAACGCCCCGGCCGACAGTGCGCGCCGGCTGTTTCTGATCTACTTGGCGCGGATCAACGAGCTCGCCGACCGGCCGGAGTTCTATCACCTGCTGAGCAACAACTGCACGATCAATATCATTCGCTACGCCAACGCCGCCGGCCGGGAGGGCCGGTTCGACATTCGCCATCTCTTCAACGGCCTCATCGACAGCTATCTCTACCACTCCGGCCGGGTGGACACGTCGTTGCCATTCGACGAGCTGCGGCGACGCTCGCTGATCAATGCGGTCACGCAGGCAGCCGACGGCGCTGCCGATTTCTCCCAGCGCATTCGCGCCTCTCTACCGATCCCCTCTCGTCAGTAGCGACAGACGGGATCTTTTTCGCGGCCGGACAACAGACGCCCAATCCATCGCGTGCCCTCGTGCGTCACGCCACGCGTCGGACGATCGGCCCGGCCGGAAACGCCCCCTACACGTGCTCTTCGATGACGGCCAGGCGCACGTCGTGCTCGATCAGCTTCCAGATGTGATCGACATAGGCGATGAACTCGGGTGTGCGCTTGATCGAGAGCTCGCGCGGCCGCGGCAGCGCGATCTCGACGCTTTCCTGCAGCCGGCCGGGCCGCCGCGCGAACACCAGCACGCGGTCGGACAGGAACACCGCTTCGTCGATCTGGTGGGTCACGAACAGAACGGTCTTGCGACCCTGCTCCCAGATGCGCAGCAGCTCGGTCTGCATGATCTCGCGCGTCTGCGCGTCGAGCGCCGCGAACGGCTCGTCCATCAGCAGCACCTCGGGATCGATGGCGAGCGCCCGCGCCAGATTGACGCGCTGGCGCATGCCGCCGGAAAGCTGGCGCGGGAAGTAGTGCTCGAAGCCGCCGAGGCCGACCAGCCGCAACAGATCGAGGGTGCGCTTGCGCTCCTTTTCGCCGACGCGCCCTGCCACCTCCGGGCCGATCAACGCGTTGGCCAACACCGTGCGCCAGGGCAGCAGGCTGTCGTTCTGAAACACGAAGCCGCGATTGCCGCCCGGCCCCGCCAGCGGCTTTCCATCGATCCGCAAGGCTCCGGACGTGGCCGGCTCCAGGCCGGCGACAATCCGCAGGAAAGTGGTCTTGCCGCAACCGCTCGGTCCGACCACGGAGATGAACGCGCCGCTGTCGATCGACAGATTGATGTCCTGCAGCACCGGCAGATCGCCGAACTGCTTGTGCAAGTGTTCGACTTCGAGCTTGAGCGCCATCGCTAGTCCTTGGTCCACGGAACGAGGCGCTTCTCCAGCCAGCCGAACGCGGCCGTCATGGCGATGCCGGCCACGGCCAGCATGACCACGCCGGCAAACAGCTCCGGCATGTTGAAGGCGTCGGCCGACTGGCTGATGAGGCGGCCAAGCCCCGCCCGCGAACCGAACAGCTCCGCCACCACGACGCCGATCAGGCCGCGCCCGATGCCGAGCTTCAAGCCGGCCAGGATGAACGGCAGCGCCGACGGCAGCGACACCTTGAAGAAGATCTGCCGCGGCGTTGCGCCGAAGCTCCGCAGCATTTCAGTCAGGCGTTCGCTGGTGGTGCGCAGGCCCGCTTCGGTGTTGATCGTCACCGGAAACAGAACCAGGAAAATGACCACGAGGACCTTCGACCAGATGCCGATGCCGAGCCAGAGAATGAACAGCGGAGCCAGCGCAATCGTCGGCGTGGCATAGAGCCCCGATATCCATGGCTGCATCGCCTGCTTGAACCGCGCGCTGCTCGCCATCCCGAGCCCGATGGCGATGCCGAGGACGCTCGCGATCACGTAGCCGAGCGCGAACTCCGCGGCGCTGATGGCGATGTGGCGTTGCATCTCGCCGCTCGCGAACAAGGCCACGATCGCCTTGAGAATCTGGCTTGGGGCCGCAAGAAAAAGCTGGTTGGCAACCAGAACCCGGCTGCAGAATTCCCACAGCAGCAGTCCGCCCACCACCGACAGCGTCCCGGCGAGAAGCCTGTCACGCGCGAACGCCCACATCTTCGATCGACCGCTCAATCCGCCACTCAATCAGCCACTCAATCAGCCACTCAATCAGCCACTCAATCAGCCACTCAATCAGCCACTCAATCGGCCACTTGGGTCACGCCCGCGAGAAACAGGCGGTCAACCGGAAAATCCTTCGGCAGGTCTCCGAGCGTCTTCAGCGCGTCGCTGAGCTTGCCGATCAGCGTCCTGGACACCTTGCCGGTGGGCTCGAAGAACTTTCCGCCGATCAGGTAGTCATAGGCCTGCTCGACGTCCTCGGTCTTCAGCCTGCTGACCTTGTTCAGGATCACCACGGCCTCGGCGCGGTTGGCGGGATCATACAGCCAGCCGATGCCGCGGTTGTAGACGCCGACGATTTTTCCCACCGTCTCCTTGTTGGCTTCGGCCCATCTGGTGTTCACGGCGATGCCGGCAAACGGCATGTCGACATGGTCGTTGATGTTGCCGAGATTGGTGAAGCCCGCGGACTGGGCGTTGAAATTGAACGGCGGCGTCAGGATCGCGGCATCGACTGCGCCCGACGACAGGGCGGCAAACCGCGCCGAGGTTGCGCCGGCATAGGCCATGTCGTATTCGCCCGGCTTGACGCCCAGCCGCTCGAGCATCTGCTCCACATAGATGCGGGTGATGTCCTTGGCGCCGCCGACCGAGACAAGCTTGCCCCTGATGCCGGCCGGGGCCTTGATCGCGGGCTTGGCCATCAATGCATAGGGCGGGCGCTGGATCTCGACGCGCAGGATCGCCACCGGCGCACCCTTCTCGGTCGCCCGGATCGGATCGACCAATCCGGAATTGTTGGTCATGTGCAGCGAGCCCGCGGCAAGCTGCTGCACCACGGCCGCGTTGGATTGCGCGTGCACCAGGTCGGGCTTGATGCCGGCGTCGGCAAAAAAGCCCTTCTCGATTGCGACGTAAGTCGCCCAGCTGTTCGCGGACGAGGAGCCGACCGAGCCCATGATGACGGTCTGCTGCGCCGTGGCCGGCGTCACGGCCGCCGCTATCGCCAGAAATCCGGCCGCCCTGATGAGGCGCTTCATCGGTGATCTCCGTTGCTGCTCAATTGCTCATTCTGGTCACGCCGGCGAGCACGAGCTGTTCCGTGTCGAACGGCGCCGGCAGGTCGCCAAGCTGCTGCATGGCGCCGACGAGCGCATTCAGCTTGGTTCGGGACACCGTGCCGGTGGGCTCGAAGAACTTGCCTTTGACGAAGAAATCGTAGGCCTTTTCCACGTCCTCGGTCTTGATGCGGCTGGCCTCCGCCATCATCCGCACGGCCTCGGCGCGGTTGCCGGGCTCGTAGAACCACGCCACCGCCTTGCCATGCGCCGCGAGCACGCGATTGAGGGCATCCGGGTTCTTGCCGGCCCAGCCGCGGCTGACGACCGAGCCGGAAAACGGCAGCTCCGGCGCATAGTCGATGGTCAGGCCGAGCTCGTTGAACCCGGCCGCGGTGGCGTGGAAGTTGAAGGGCGGCAGCAGGATCGCGGCATCGACCGCGCCCGCTTGCAGCGCCGAGGCGCGGGCCGCGGTCGCGCCGGCAAACACCATGTCGAACTCGCCCGGCTTGACGCCGTGCGGCGCAAGCATGCGCTCGACATAGATCTTGGTGATGTCCTTGGGGCCGCCGAGCGAGATCACCTTGCCCTTGAGCTCCGCGAGGCTCTTGATCGCGGGCTTGGCCGAGAGCGCATAGGGCGGCGCATGCACCTCGAAGCGGGTGATCGCCAGCGCCGCCTTTTGCGAGATGGCGCGGATCGGGTCGACCAGCCCGGTCGACATCGTGAGATCGAGCGAGCCCGCCGCGAGCTGCTGCACCAGATTGGCGCTCGACTGCACATAGACCAGATCGATCTTGATGCGCTCGGCCTCGAACAGGCCTTTGCGCATGCCGATGAACACGGGCCACAGATTGGCGGATGCGGAGCCGACGGTTCCAACCGTCACGGTGTCCATGGCGCGAGCCCGATGAACGGGCATGACCGCCGCCGCGAGCAGCAGCGCCGCTGCGAGAACGTGCCATGCCTTTTTCATCGCGATGCTCCCGCGGCACGTTTCCGCTTCGCCGCCTTTGTCTCGGACGCGCCCGTCCGCATCTGGTCGAGGTAATGGTCTGCAATTTCCGAGCCAGTCGCCCGCCACACCTTGCGATGCTTGCAGATGTATTTGAGGGCGGCGTCGAGCGCGCCGATCCGGTGCGGCACGCCGATGAGATAGGGATGCAGCGCAATCGCCATGACCCGGCCGGACTTCGCGCCCTCACGATAGAGCACGTCGAACTGATCGCAGATCATCTGGCGGAAGCCGTCGGCCGAGACGAAGCGCCGCTCGATCGCCGATTTGTCGTTGAGCTGCTGCGTATAAGGCATGGCGATCATGGAGCGGCCGCCGTCCAGCGACATCGTGTAGGGCTGATCGTCGTTGCACCAGTCGCCGACATATTTGACGCCGTGCGCCGCCAGGTGATCGAGCGTGTCCCAGGTCTCCTGCAGGCCCGCGCTCAGCCAGCCCGCGGGACGCTCGCCGGCGTGCTGCTCGATCGTGTCGAGCGTTCGCCTGATGATCTGCTCCTCCTCGCCGGGGGCGGCCTCATTCAGCCGGCGGGTGTTGCTTTCGTTGTGCCCCATCCATTCCCAGCGGCGCCTGTTCCCCTCCTCGATGATTTCCGGATGCTCGGCGCAGAGGTTGCTGTTGAGCGCGACGGTGCCGCGGATGCCGTAGCGGTCGAGCACGTCCATGATCCGGAACACGCCGACCCGGTTGCCATAGTCGCGCTCCGACCACATCACCACGTCGGGGACCTTGCCCGCGCCGTAGCCGCCGGGGCGCTCCTCCAGCGAGAAGTATTCGATGTTGGGAATGATCCAGAGCGCGACATGCGCACCGCCCGGCCACTCCAGCCGTGGCCTTCGGATAATCGGGGAATAGGGAAACGGACCATACGAACCGGGCTTCATGATCAACTCGCCTTGTTCACACCGAGCGATTGCAAAACGGTGATTGCAAAAATCAAGCCTAACCCACGCCCCGCCAGGAACAGAAGCGTAGTGCAGCATTGCACAAACGCCGACCCAGCGGAGCCCAGGCCGGCGGCCTGGCTCGCGGCATTTTGGCCCGGTTTCGGCCCGTTCGCTTACGAGAAATACGCGTCCCGAACCTCGTCGCTTTGGGCGAGCTCCTGCGGCGTGCCCGAGGCCGCCACCCGGCCTTTCGAGAGCACGTAGCCGAAGTGCGAGATCGAAAGCGTCTGGTGGACATTCTGCTCGACCAGAAACACGGTGATGCCGCGGGCGTTGATGTCGCGGATGATGTTGAAGTTTTCCTTCACCAGCCGCGGCGACAGCCCGAGCGACGGCTCGTCGATCAGCAGAAGCCGCGGCGCGCGCATCAGCCCGCGGCCGATCGACAGCATGGCCTGCTCGCCGCCGGACATGGTGCCGGCCAGCTGGGTGCGCCGCTCCAGGAGCCGCGGGAACAGGTGGAAGATCTCGTCCATCCGCTCCCCCGTCACCGCGTCGGAGGCCTCCTGATAGGCGCCGAGCCTCAAGTTCTCCTCGACGGTGAACTTGGGAAACACCTTGCGGCCCTCGGGGATGCAGGCGATGCCCTTGGCGATCACCTTGTGGGTGGCAAGCCCCGTGATGTCGGTGCCGTCGAACAGGATGCGGCCCCCGCGCGGCGGCGTGAGCCCGAGGATCGAGCGGATCAGGGTGGTCTTGCCGGAGCCGTTCGAGCCCAGGAGGCAGGTGATGCGCCCGGGCTCGATGGTGAGCGACACGTCCTCGAGCACGTTGGCGCGGTCATAGGCCGTGACCAGCCCCTGGATCTCGAGCCGGCCGCTCATTGGACGGCTCCGAGATAGGCTTCCTGCACCTGCGGGTCCGCCGCGACCGAGCGATACGGCCCCTCGGCGATCTTGCGGCCGAAATTGAGCACGACGCAGCGGTCGGTGATGCGCTCGATCACGCCCATCTCGTGCTCGACGATGATGATGGTCAGGTCGCGGTTCCGGTCGCGCACCAGAAGGATGTCGTCCATCAGCTCGCGGGTCTCGTCGTGGGTCATGCCGGCCGAGGGCTCGTCGAGCAGCAAGAGTTTCGGTTCGCTGATCAGCGCGCGGCAGATCTCGATGCGGCGGCGGTCGATCATCGGCAGGCCCGCGACCGGCTCGAACATGCGGCCGGCGAGTTGCGGCTCGAACACCTCGAGCAGGCTCTGCACCTCGGCGCAGCTTCGCTCGAACTCGCGGCGGAACGCCTGCCGACGCATCAGATTGAACCACAGGCCCTGGGTGAGCCGCTTGTGATTGCCGACCATGATGTTGTCGAAGATCGACAGCGGCAGCGACAGCCGCGAGCGCTGGAACGTGCGCGCGATGCCGGCGTTGTAGACCGCGCGTGACGAGGCGCGGGTGATGTCGGTGCCGCCGAAGCTGACGCTGCCGCCGTCCGGCGCGTAGATCCCGGTGACGACGTTGAAGAACGTGGTCTTGCCGGAGCCGTTCGGGCCGATCAGCCCGAGGATCTCGTTCGGCGCAACCGCGAGATCGAGCCGGTCGAGCGCCACCACGCCGCCGAAGCGGCGCGTGAGCCCGCTTGCTTCGAGCAGCGCCGTCATCGCGGCAGCCCGGGGAAATAGCGGCGCACCGGCCGCGGCAGCAGGCCTTCCGGGCGGAACAGCAGCACGACCACCACGAGCGCGGCATAGAGCAGGAAGCGATACTCCTGGATGGTCTGCAGCTTCTCGGGCACGACCACGACAATGATGGTCGCAACGATCAGGCCCCAGGGGTTGCCGATGCCGCCGAGCAGCAGGATCGAGACGAGAATGAGCGAGTCGGCAAAGGTGTAATTGTTCGGCGCCACGAAGCTGCCGACCATGCCGAACAGCGCGCCGGCGATGCCGATCAGGAAGTTGCCGACCAGAAACGCCGTGATCTTCCAGCGCACGACGTCGAGGCCGAAGCAGCCCGCCGCGGTCTCGTCGAGCCGGATGGCGTCGAGGTTGAGCCCGATCCAGGAGCGCTCCAGCCGCCGCACCAGGATGAAGGCCCCGACCAGGAGCAGGAGCGCGACGACGAAATAGTTCATGTAGAACGACAGCGTGATCCAGCCGAGATCGACATTGTTGTTGAACGACCAGCCGAGAATTTTCATTCCGGGCACCTGCATGCCCTGCGGACCGCCGAGGACGTCGTTGACCTCGAGAAAGGTCTTCAAGAGCAGCGCAAAGGCGATGGTCACCACCGCGGCATAGTGCCCGCGGGTGCGCAGCACCGGAAGCAGCAGCAGCGAGCCGATCAGCGCGGCAACCAGGCCGCCGGCCAGCAGCACGAGCAGATGCGGGATCGCGGTGTGGGTGTTGAGCACCGCGGAGGTGTAGGCCCCGATGCCGAAGAACGACGCGCCGGCAAAGTTCAGCACGCCGGCATAGCCGAACTGGATGTTGAGCCCCAGCGTCGCCACGGTGGTGAGCATCACCGTGATGACCAGCAGCAGGACAAAGTGGTCCTCATGGAAATAGAGGCCGAGCGCAAGCGCCGCGACCACCGCAAATGCGCCGATCGCGTCCTCGTGCGCGGCAAACGAGCGCGCCGCCCCGCCGAGCAGGCCGAGCCAGTGGGCCGCCAGCACCGCAACGATGCCGGCCGCCAGCACCGCAAGCACAATGGCCTGCTTCTCGACCGCGAGCAGCACGATCACATAGGCCGTGCCCAGCGCGAGGGCTATGAGACCCGGCAGCACGCCTGTTCGGCTCTCGCTTGACGGCGGCGCTATCATACCCGCTCGCTGATCTTTTCCCGGATGAGCCCGGTCGGCCGCCAGGCCATGATGGCGATGACCACGGCAAAGGCGAACACGTCCTTGTAGGCGCTGGCGAACGGCAAGAGCACCGTGCCGATGATCTGCAGGCCGGCGAACAGGAAGCCGCCGAGGATCGCGCCGTAGACGCTGCCGAGCCCGCCGATGATCGCCGCGGAAAAGCCGATCACGCCGAGATAGAGCCCGATGCCGAAATTGATCTCGTTGTAGTAGAGCCCGTTCATCACGCCGGCGAAGGCGGCGAGCCCCGAACCGATCGCGAAGGTGATGAGCACGATGGCGGTGAAGTTGACGCCCATGGTGCGGGCGGTCTCCTCGTCCTGCGCCACCGCACGGATGGCCAAGCCGAGCTTGGTGCGGTTGAGCAGGAACTGCAGGCCGACGATCACCGCGACGCCGGCTGCGAGCATCAGCGTATTGTCGAGGCGCAGGTTGAAGCCGCCGAGATCGATCGAGCCTTTCGGCAAGAGCGCCGGAAACGGCTTGGGATTGGCCCCCTGCGGGTAGAACAGCCGCACCGACTCACGCAGCACCGTTCCAAGCATCAGCGTGATCAGCAGCGTGTTGAGCGCAGGCGCGGAGCGCAGCGGCAGCACGAGGTAGCGCGCGATGAGAATGCCGAGAAACGCCATCAACAGCGTCGCGACGACGAGAAGGACCAGAAGGTCGAGCCAGTCGGACTTCAGGCCCACCGTCTGCAGCCCGGCATAGGTTGCAAGCGCGGTGAACGCGCCGACGGTCAGGACGTCCCCGTGCGAGAACTTGATGACGTCGAGCACGCCGAAGAACAGCGTGAAGCCCACGACGACCAGCGCATACATCATGCCGAGCATCAGCCCGTTCATGACGTATTGGGCGAGAAGCCCTGCGTTCATGATCTAGGCACCGGCCGCAGACCGCATGCGCTGCAGCGCAGGCGGTTTCATCCCTCCCCGCGAGGGGAGGGTCCGCGCGAAGCGCGGGGGTGGGGAGAGGCCGGCGAGAAACGGAGACTTCTCCCCACCCGGCCGCTTCGCGGCCACCCTCCCCTCGCGGGGAGGGATGAGACCGCTCGAGCTGCACCACATGCAAACAACACTATGGAGAGCGTTCACTTCTGCCCGGGCAGCTTGCGCTTGCCGCTGGCGTATTCGCTGTCGTCCCATTCGACGAACTTGCCGTCCTGGACCACGTATTTGGTGATCACCGGCACGGTGTTCTGACCGTGATCGTCGAACGTGACCTTGCCGACGATGGTGTCGCGATCCTTCACATTGGCGAGGTCGGCGATCACCTTCTTGCGGTCGGGGCCGACCTTCTCAACGGAGTCGAGCAGCATGCTCATCGCCGCATAGGCAAACGCGCCGTAGGCCTCCGGCGGCTGGTCGTACTTCTGCTCGGTGTATTTCTCCATGAAGAACTTGCCGCCCGGCAGCTTCTCGGTCGGCGCGCCTTCGCGGAACGCGAGCACGCCTTCGGCGAGCGGGCCGAGGCCCTGGATGAACGCATCGGAGACGATGCCGGAGGTGCCGTCGAACACCGCCTTGACGCCGAGCTTGTCCATCTGCGAGCGGATGCGCACGCCGATCGGGGTGAGCCCGCCAAAGTAGATCACCTCGGGATTGAGCGACTTGATCCTGGTCAGCTCGGCGGTGAAGTCCTGCTGGTCGGCCGTGACGCCAAAGGTGCCGACGATCTTCGCCTTGCCGATCTTGGCCAGCGCCTTGCTGAAGTACTCGTTATGGCCCTTGCCGTAATCGGTGGTGTCGTGGATCACCGCCACGGTGGTGTAGCCGAGCTTCGAAATGAGCTCCGCATTGGCGTCGTTCTGGTTGATCATCGTGCCGTTGACGCGATGGATCTCGGCATACTTGTTGCGGTAGGTGATGTCGGGCAGCACCGCGCCCCACACGATCACCGGGAAGCCGAACTTGTGATAGGTGTCGACCGTCGCAATCGCCGCGGCCGAGCAGTAGTGCGTGGCACCGGCGATGATCTCGCGGTCCGCCGCCATCTTGGTCGCCACCTGAACGGCGACGTTCGGTTTGCACTCGTCGTCGAACACGACCATCTCGTAGGTGTATTTCGCCTTGGCGTCGGCGTTGCGGAGCTTGACCGCAAGATCGGCAGAGTTGCGCCCGCCGAGCCCGTTGGCCGAGACGCCGCCGGTGAGCGGCCCGATGAAGCCGACCTTCACCTTATCCTTGGCATAGGCCGCGGGTGCCGCCGCAAGCACCGCCGCGGCGGCAACGAGCCCGGCCGAAAGGAACGCTCTTCCAAACGGAACCATTTGATCCTCCTCGACAACCAATGCGATTGCGCGGACCGGCCGCGATACCGTCGCACCGCCCGTCCCCGGCTCATGTTCGCGCAGGTCGGGAACGAGGACAAGCGCAGGTGGCATGGACCGAGCGGTCCTTTTTTGCTGCACCGCCGGTGTCGCCTTGGACCCAAAGTTCGCAAAACTGCCTGCAGAGCAATCGGTCCGGAGACTGGAGCCGTTCCCGTTCCTGCGGAATCGGGAACGGCTCTGGCTTCTTTAGCTGGGTCGCATTTTCTACGGCGAACCGCTGCACACTCGCCGGAAAATGCTCTACCCCTGCGACGAATATCCCCCGTCCACCGCGATAACCGCTCCGGTGACGAAGTCGGACGACGAGCTGGCCAGGAACACGGCAACGCCGGCGAAATCTTCGGGCTTGCCCCATCGGCCCGCGGGCGTCCGCGCCAGCACGCGCTCGTTGAGACCCGGCACTTCCTTGCGTGCGGTCTGCGTGAAATCGGTGTCGATCCACCCCGGCAGGATCGCATTGACCTGGACATTGTCCTTCGCCCAGGCGCAGGCGAGCGCCTTCGTCATCTGCACGATGCCGCCCTTGCTCGCCCCGTAAGCCACCGCAAACGACGCGCCGAAGATCGACAGCATCGAGCCGATATTGATGATCTTGCCGCCGCCGCCGCGCCGCATCGCCGGATAGGCTGCCTGCGCGCACCAGAACGCGCCGCTCAGGTTGACGTCGATGACCTTGCGCCATTCCGCGCTGGCGTGATCCTGCGGCTGCTTGCGGTTGGCGATGCCGGCATTGTTGACCAGAATGTCCAAACGGCCGAGCCGCTCGGCGGCCTTCTCGCAGAGCGCCCGGCACGACGCTTCGTCCTCCATGTCGGCCTCGATGGCGACCGCGCGACCGCCGTCCGCTTCGATCCGCTTCACGGCATCCGCATTGGTCGCCGCCCCGCGCCCCGACACGACCACCGTAGCGCCTGCCCCGGCAAGGCCGCGCGCAATGCCGAAGCCGATGCCGCGGTTGCCGCCGGTGATGACGGCGACTCGGCCGGTGAGATCGAACTGGCTCATGATGTCCTCGCCGACAACGGGTCAATGCGAACGAGCAGCCGACACGCCGAGATGGCTGTCGAGGATCTCGGTATTGCTCGACAATTGGTCCGGCGTGCCGTGAAACACAAAACGTCCCGACGAGATCACATAGATGCTGTCGGCGACCGACATCGCCAGCGCCAGGTTCTGCTCCACCAGCAAGATCGAGTGCCCATGGGCACGCAGGCTGCGCATGATGTCCTCGACGTGCTGGACGAGCTTCGGCGACAGCCCTTCGGACGGCTCGTCCATCAGGATCAGCGAAGGATTGGCCATCAGCGCCCGGCCGATGGCCAGCATCTGCTGCTCGCCGCCGCTGAGCGAGCCGCCGGCATGGTCGAGGCGCTCGGCGAGCTGCGGGAACTCCTTCAGCACCTCCGGCATGTCCCAGCGCTTTCGCCCGGGCATCGGCGCAGGGCGGCGACCGGCAAGCGCGCTGGTCGGCAGCGCCAGGTTCTCCCGCACCGAAAGCGATTTGAAGATGCGGCGGCCCTGCGGCACGATGGCGACGCCGGCCTGCGAGATCGCATAAGGCGGCCGGCCGGTGAACGAGCGGCCCTCGAAGACCACGTCGCCGCGCCGCGGCGGCGTCAGCCCCGCGATCGAGCGGATCAGCGTGGTCTTGCCCATGCCGTTGCGGCCGAGAATGACCACGATCTGCCCGGCCGCAAGCTCGAGGCTCAGCCCGTGCAGCACATAGCTGTCGCCGTAATAGGTGTGGATGTCGCGCACCCCGAGCAGCGGATCAGACGCGGCCAAAGTAGACCTCCCGCACTTCCGGGTTGGTCCGGACCTCGTCCGGCGTGCCGTCGAGGATCACCTTGCCCCGGTGCAGCACCGTGACGCGGTCGGCGAGCGCGAGCGCGATGTCGATATCGTGCTCGATCATGATCAGGGTGATGTCGCGCGACAGCTGCTTGACCAGCTGGAACAGCCGCTGGCGCTCACTCGGAGAGAGGCCCGCGCAGGGCTCGTCGAGCAGCAGCACCTTGGGGTCGGAGGCGAGCGACAGCGCAAGCTCGAGCTGCCGCCGCTCGCCGTAGGACAAGAATTTCACCGTCTCGTCGGCCCGGTCCCGCAATCCGACCCGGGCGAGCGCGATCTCGCCGCGCTCGCGCAACCCGGTGAAACCGGACATCGGGCGATGCATGGTCCACTTGCGGGCGTCGTTGCCGAGCATCGCCAGTTGCAGGTTCTCCATCACGGTCAGATCGACGCAGACATTGGAGATCTGGAACGTGCGGCCCATGCCGCGCGCGGTGCGACGGTTCTCCGGCAGACCGGAAATGTCGGCCCCGAACAGAACCACCCGCCCGCCGGACGGCTGCAAGGTGCCGGCGATGCAATGAAACAGCGTGGTCTTGCCGGCCCCGTTCGGACCGATCAGCACGCGGCGTTCGCCGGGGGCGACGGCCAGCGTCACGTCGTCGACCGCGCGCAGGCCGCCGAACACCTTGGAGAGCCGCTCCACTGCGATCGCCGGGGTCATGCGCCCTCCCCGCGATCGCCGGACCGCCAGCGCTTCAACAGCCCCATGATGCCCTGCGGGGCCCACAGCACGGTGACGATGAACACCACGCCGAGAATGGCGGTGTAGTAGTGGAAATAGCCGCTGACCCAGTTGCGGAGCACGAGGATGATGCCGGCCCCGAGGAACGATCCGATGATCGTCCCGGTGCCGCCGATGATCGCCATCAGCACCGCCTCGACCGACACCGGAAACGACGCCGCCGTCGGATTGACGAAGCGGTTGAAATAGACGTAGAGCACGCCGGCGATGCTCGAGAACACGCCGGAGAGGACAAACGCCACGTAGAGATGCCGGCCGACGTCGTAGCCCATGCTGCGCATGCGCGACTCGCTCGACTTGATGCCGCGCAGCGTCAGCCCGAACGGCGACGCCGTCAGGATCCGGTAGGCGAGCGCGCAGACGAGAACGACCGCCAGCACGATGTAGTAGTAGGTCGTCGCATCGGTCACGCGCCACGATCCGACCGCGGGCAGCGGAACGTTGGTCACGCCGTTGTCGCCGCCGGTGAACGAGGCCCAGCGGTAGGCGACGCCCCAGACGATATAGCCGAAGGCGAGCGTGATCAGGATGAAGTAGACGCCGCGGGTGCGCACCGCGACGGCGAAGACCAGCGCCAGCAGCGTGCCGGCGGCGATGCCGGCGGAAGCCGCGAGCAAAGTGCCGACGCCGTGACGCACCTGGAGGATCGCGGTGGCATAGGCTGCGACGGCGAAGAACGACGCATGGCAAAGCGAGAACAGCCCGGCATGGCCGAGCAGCAGGTCGGTCGACAGCGCCAGCAGCCCGAAGATCATGATCTGCATCAGGAGCCGCATCCAGAACTCGCCGGCGAACAGCGGCACGCTTGCGGCCACCAGCAGGAACGCGACGGTCAGGGCGATGGTCTGGACTTGCCGGCCGGCCATCGTCAGTGCTCCTTGCCGAAGATGCCGGTCGCCCGGAACAGCAGCAAAATCGCCATCGGCCCGAACAGCACGAAGTAGGAGAACTCCGGCAACAGCCAGCGGCCGTAGGCATCGAGCAGGCCGACGATGATGCTGCCGAGGATCGCGCCTTCGAGGCTGCCGAGCCCGCCGATGATCACCACCACGAGCGCGAGGACGAGAATATCCCACTCCGCGCCCGGGTTGAGGGTGAGGAACGCGCCGCCGACAACGCCGGCAACGCCCGCGAGGAACGACGCCAGCGCCGAGACGAGGACGAACAGCCGGTCGACATTGATGCCAGTGGCGTTGACCATCTCGCGGTCATCGACGCCGGCGCGGACCACCGCGCCGATCTGCGTCTTCTTGTAGAGAAGCCACAGCGACAGCGCCGCGAACGCGCCAAACAGGATGAGCGCGAACCGATAGCGCGGGTAGTAGATCTCGCCCGGCAACACGATCGAGCCGCGCAGATAGGCCGGCGTCTGGATCTTGAGGTTGTCGCCGCCCCAGATCGCCAGACATACCTCGCCGATGACGAAGGCCACGCCGACGGTCAGCAGCACCTGCGCCAGATGATTGCCGCCGATCGGCCGGATCAGGAAGCGGTCGACGAAATAGCCGAGCACCACGATCGACAGGCCGCCCACCACGATCGCGAGCTCGAAGCTGCCGGTCAGGCGGACCACCGAGAGGCCGACATAGCCGCCCAGAAGGTAATATGCGCCGTAGGCCATATTGACCACGCGCATCAGGCCGAAGGTCAGCGTGAAACCGCTCGACAGCAGGAACAAGAGCGCCGCGAGCGAAATCCCGTTGATGGCCTGGAGAACGGCGGCAGTCGACATTATCGGATGGTCAGTTCAGACGGTCAGTTCATATGGACCGGAAGCCGTGCGGCGATCACGCTCGCCGCACGGCCCGCGACGGCACGGCCTCAGCGCTTGTAGGGACCGCGCGCGAGGAATTCCTCCGGCTTCCAGGTCCAGAACTGGGAAACCGCGGTGTAGGTCTTCACCGGCTTGTTGATCAGCACGTCGCCCAGCACCGGGTGCTTGATCTTCTCGACCTTGGCGACATAGACGTTCTGGATCGGATTGTCGTACTCGTCGAGCTTGAGCGGCCCGCGCGGCGCCTTGATCTGCACGGTGCGCATCGCCTTCAGGAACGCGTCGCGGTTCTCCACGTCGCCGTTGATCGAGTCGATCGCGGTCTTGACCCAGAGTCCGGCGGTGTAGGCCGACTCGGCAAACCACGACGGCAGTCGCTTGTACTTGCCGGCATAGGCGTCGACAAACGCCTTGTTCTCGGGCGTATCGATGCCAGACACGTAGTGCAGCGAGTTGCTGATCAGGCCCACCGCCCGCTCGTCGATCTGCGGCAGCATATCCTCCTGCAGCCAGTAGGTGCCGTAGATCTTGTGCTTCTTGTCCATGCCGAAGTTGAACCAGTCCTCGAACAGCCGGATGCGATCCGCGCCGACGATGGTCACGGCGACGCCGTCGGTGTTGGCAGGAATGGTGTTGATGGTGGTGCCGTAGTCCTTGGTGCCGATCGGATTCCAGATCAGGCGCGCGACCTTGCCGCCGAGATCGGTGAAGGTCTTGATCGCGCCGAGCGTGACCTCATGGCCGAAGGTGTAGTCCTGGCCGATGAAAGTGACGTTGCGGAGCCCGAGCTCCTTGTAGAGATATTCGCCGAACGGATGGCTGATCTGGCTCGACGAGACCGCGGTACGCACCACGGTCGGCGTGCGCTCCCACTTGGTGACGTTGTCCGCCCCGGCCGCGTCCATGACCAGCGGCACGCCGGTCTCGCGGCTCACCTGCGCCACCGCCGGGCCTTCGTGACCGCACAGCGGGCCGACGAGGAAGTTCACCTTTTCCTGCAGCACCAACCGGCGCGCCTGGGCCAGCGCCTGATCCGGATTGCAGGTGGTGTCGGCGATGACGACCTCGACCTTGCGGCCGCCGGCGGTCTGGTTGGCCTGCTCCCAGAACAGGCGGAAGCCGTTGACCATCTCCGCGCCCGGCGAGGCGAGCGGTCCGGTCACCGGCGGCAAGAGGCCGATCTTGATCGGCGGCTTCTGCTGCGCCTGCGCACCGGCCAGCAGCAGCCCCGCGCTGAACAGGGCCACGAGACTCGCGGCACTGCTCACGAACGTTTTCCTGGATGTCGACATGTCGCCTCCCCGATCGCTTGTTGTGTTTCGTTATTCGGATCGCATCGGCTCGGACCGGCAGCGCGACGGCAGGCTTGCCCGCCCAACCGGCTTCGGTCATGATCCGATGTGATCACATATCACCAATCTCATCGGCGGCTGTCGCCGATGTCAAGCGTCCACCGCTCCGGTGAACCCGCGACACTTATGAATCTTCAGCACCCTGCCCTGTCCGGACTTCAACCCATCGAGAGCGGCACGCTCGGCCAGCGCGTCTACAACGAGCTGCGCGACTACCTGATGGTGGGCGGCGTCCAGCCCGGCGAGAAGGTCACGCTGCGGCAGCTCACCACCGCGTTCGGCACCAGCCTGATGCCGGTGCGCGAGGCGGTGCAGCGGCTCGCCGCCGAAGGCGCGCTCGAGGTGCTGCCGAACCGCGCCATCCGCGTGCCGCTGATGACCAAGGCGCGCGTGCACGAGATCCTGCACCTCAGGCTGACCCTCGAGGGCATGGCGGCGGAAGCGGCCGCGCAGCGCATCCAGCCGGACACGATCAGGCAGCTCGAGGCGCTGGACGACGCCTTCAACGAGGAAATGCGCACGCGCCATGAATCGGCGCGGATGTTCCGCGCCAACAAGGAGCTGCATTTCACGGTCTATCGCGCGGCCGAGATGCCGGTGCTGCTCGGCATCATTGAGAACCTGTGGCTGCGGATCGGACCGTTCCTGCATTTCGCGCTTGGGCTGCGCGGCCGCGAGGCGATGAGCAAATATGCGCCCGACTGTCACGCCCGGCTGATCGAGGCGATGCGCCAGCGCGACGGGGCGGCCGCGCGCGATGCGCTCGCCGGCGACCTGCGCGGCGCGGTCGAGCTGATGCTGCGGCTCGGTAATCTTCCCGACTGACATTTGAGGGCAACGATGGACGACACACCGACCCGGTTCGGCAGTGATCAGGGCGCGCTGCGCAGCGAGGACACGCCTTTGCTGGTCGGCCGCGGCCGCTTCACCGACGACCTGAACGCCCCGGACCAGGCCTATGGCGTATTCCTGCGCGCGGGCGTCGCCCATGCCAGCATCCGCTCGATCGACACCAAAGCGGCACGGGCGTTGCCGGGCGTGATCGGCATCTTCACCGGGCGGGACCTCGCCGATGACGGCCTCGGCGGCATTCCGCCGGTCGCCGGCACCACCGGGCGCGACGGCAAGCCCATGGTCGCGGCCGCCATGCCGGCGCTTGCGACCGATCGCATCCGCTATGTCGGCGAGCCGGTCGCGATCGTGGTCGCGCGCACGCTCACGCAGGCGCAGGACGCGGCCGAGCGCATCTCGCTCGACCTCGAGGAACTGTCCAGCGCCCCGGACATCGGCCGCGCGACCGCCGCGGGCGCGGCTGCCGTTCATGCGCAGGCTCCCGGCAACGTCGCGCTCGACTGGACCGACGGCAACGTCGCCGCGGTGGATGCGGCGTTCGCGGCTGCGGCCCATGTCGAGCGCGTAACGCTTCAGGATACGCGGCTCGCGCCGGTCTCGATGGAGCCGCGCTCGGGCATCGGCCTGTGGGACGAGCAGCGTCAGCGCTACACGCTGATCGCCAGCACGCAGGGCGTCGCCGTGGTGCGCAAGCTGCTCGCCGAAGGCGTGTTCAAGGTTCCGCTCACATCGATCCGCGTGTTGACCCACGACGTCGGCGGCGGCTTCGGCATGAAGGCGCAGTGTTATCCCGAATACGCCGCGATCCTTTACGCGGCGCGCAAGCTCGGCCGGCCGGTCAAATGGTGCAACAGCCGGATGGAAAGCTTCCTCTCCGACTCGCATGGACGCGACGGCATCCTCGAGGGCGAGCTAGCGCTCGATGCGCGCGGCAGGTTCCTGGCGCTGCGCGTGCGCAACCATGTCGGCATCGGCGCCTACACCACGCAATACGCGGCGATCTTCGGAACCGCGAACACCAAGAACTGCCTCTCCAGCGTCTATCGCATCCCGGCGATCGCAATCGACGTGAAGATGGTGTTCACCAACGCGGCCCCGCTCGGGCCCTATCGCGGGGCCGGGCGGCCGGAGGCGATTTACCTGATCGAGCGGCTGATCGACGGTGCCGCGCGCAAGCTGGGCATCGAGCGGGCGTCGTTGCGCCGTCGCAACCTCATTCCGCGCAGCGCGATGCCCTACCGCACGCCGAACGGCCCGATCTACGACAGCGGCGAGTTCGAGGCGATCCTGGATCGCGCGCTGGCGCTTTCCGACTGGAAGGGCTTCAACAAGCGCCGCGCCGCCTCCCGCAGGAGCGGCAGGCTCCGCGGCATCGGCTTGTGCTGCTTCCTCGAGGTTGCGGGCGGGATCCTCAACGAGAAGGCCGATCTGCGCTTCGAGGCCGACGGCTCGGTGGCCATACGCCTCGGCGTGCAGGCGATGGGACAAGGACATCTCTCCACGCTGCCGAGGGTCGTCGCAACAAGGCTCGGCATCGATGTCACGTCGGTCAAGCTGATCGAAGGCGACAGCGACGAGGTGCCGGACGGCACGCCCTCCGTCGCATCGCGCTCGCTGATGATGGCCGGCAGCGCCTCGGCCGTCGCCTGTGACGCCGCGATCGAGAAGGGCCGACGGCTCGCCTCGCATCTTCTGGAGGTCGCGCCAGCCGACGTCGAATTTGCCAAGGGCACATTTGCCGTCGCGGGCACTGATCTTCGCGTGCCGATCCTGGAGCTCGCCCGGCGCGTTCGCAGCGCGCCGAACCTGCCGGACGATCTCAAATCGGGGCTCGACAGCACCGCCGAATTCACCTCGCCGCAGATGTCGTTCCCGAACGGCTGCCACGTCTGCGAGGTGGAGATCGATCCGCAGACCGGCCGGGTGGACGTGGTCGGATATGTCGCAGTGGACGACGTCGGCACCGTCATCCACGAGTCCATCGTCGACGGACAGACTCACGGCGGCATCGCGCAGGGGCTCGGCCAGGTGCTGGGCGAGCATGTCCGCTACGGCGATGACGGCCAGCTTCTCAACGCATCGTTCATGGATTACGCGATGCCGCGCGCTGAAGGCATGCCGAGCATGACGACGGCGCTGCACGCCGTGCCCTGCACCAGCAATCCGCTCGGTGTGAAGGGCGCGGGCGAGTCGGGCGTCGCCGGATCGTTGCCGTCGGCCATGAACGCGATCCTGGATGCGCTTGCGGGTGCCGGCATCGAGCACATCGATCTGCCGGCTTCGCCGGCGCGGGTGTGGGAGGCGCTCAGCGCCGGGCGCCCGGGACCGTCACGATAGATGTCTCAGGCCCGCGAGCCGTCCGCCCAATCCCGGGGCCCCTCGCGCTCCTTGCCGAACTGCAAGATCCCGCGCCTGGGCGAGAACAGGAACGCCAGAACGAACAACAGTGCCTGCGTCAGCACGATGCAGGCTCCGGTCGCGCCGTCGATGTGGAAGCTGACGAGCGTGCCGAACGCGGCGGATATCGTGGCCGAGGCCGCGGCAATCGGCAGCATGCGCCCGAAGCTGCGGGTCAGAAGGAAGGCGGTGGCGCCCGGCGCGATCAGCATGGCGATAACGAGAATGATGCCGACGGTCTTCAGCGACGCGACGATCGCCAGCGACAGCAGGACCAGAAAGCCATAGTGCAGCGTCCGCACCGGCAGGCCGATCGAACGCGCGTGGTTGGGATCGAAGCAGTAGAGCAGAAGATCGCGCCACTTGACCAGGACGACGAGCAGCACGCCGCCGGCCACGACCGCAGTTTCGATCAGGTCTCCGGCGCTGACGCCCAGCACATTGCCGAACAGGATATGCAGCAGGTGCTGATCGGTCTCCACCTTGGTGAAGATCACCAGCCCCAGGCCGAACATCCCGGAGAACACGATACCCATCACCGTGTCTTCCTTGATGCGGCTGTTCGCCTTCAGATAGCCGGTG
Organism: Xanthobacteraceae bacterium; assembly: GCA_019746135.1. GTDB lineage: Bacteria > Pseudomonadota > Alphaproteobacteria > Rhizobiales > Xanthobacteraceae > Z2-YC6860. Next base: position 33,888 of record JAIESI010000006.1, on the reverse strand, counting down.
AACAGCGCGCAGGAGAGGCCGGCGGCGAATGCGCCGACCGCGAGCGGCAGATGGAGCAGGTAGGCGAGCACGATCCCGGGCAGCACCGCGTGCGAGATGGCATCGCCCATCAGCGACCACCCCTTCAGCACCAAGTAGCAGGACAGCACTGCGCAGACCGCCGCCACCATCACCGACACCAGCAGCGCCCGCTGCATGAACGGATAGGCGAGCGGGAGCATGACCCAGTCGAGCACGGCGCTCATGCCGCCGCCTCCGGCGTCGCGCGCCGCCTGCGTCTTGCGGCGACGACGCCATGCTTGGGCGCAAAGTAGAAGGCGGCCAGGAACAGCAGCGTCTGCAGGCTGACGATCACGCCGCCGGTCGCGCCGTCGAGGAAGTAGCTGATATAGGCCCCGACGAAGCTGGTGACGGTGCCGAGGACAACGCTGATCACGATCAGCCAGCCGAACCGGTCGGTCAAAAGGTAGGCGGTGGCCCCGGGCGTCACCACCATGGCGATGACGAGGCATGCGCCGACGGTCTGCAGCGCAGCGACGGTGCAGGCGCTGAGCAGCGTGAAGAACACGATTTTCAGAAGGCGGGTGTTCAGGCCGACGCTGCGGGCGTGGTTCTCGTCGAAGAACGTGACCATCAGGTCCTTCCACAACAGCCCCAGAACAACGAGCGAGACCGCGGCAATGATCGCGACCTGCACCACGTCTTCATCGGAGATCGCAAGGATATTGCCGAGCACGATGGTCTGGATGCTCACCGAGGTGGGCCAGATCGACGCCATCAGCAGTCCGAGCGCAAACAGCGAGGTGAAGACGAGCCCGATCACCGCGTCCTCGCGCAATTGCGACTTCTGCTTGACGAACTGCATGCCCGCGGCGGCGAGAATGCCGGCGAAGAAGGCTCCGACCGCGAACGGCGCGCCGAGGATGTAGGCGGCGGCGACGCCCGGCACGATCGAATGCGCCAGCGCGTCGCCCATCAGCGACCAGCCTTTGAGCATCAGGTAAGCGGACAGGAAGGCGCAGACGCCGCCGACCAGTGCGCTGACCCACATGGCCTTCAGCATGTAGCCGTAGCTGAACGGCACCAGCAGCTCGGCGAGAAGGTGCGGCTGCTCCATGCCGCTCAGCTCCCCTCGCCCTTGCGGCCCTGGGGCTCGCCGTAGAACACGACCGGCCGCTCGTCGTCGGTCAGCACCGTGATGCGGCGGGTGTCGTCGTCGTCATGCAGCGCGCGGCCGCCAAGCTGGAAGTTGCGCAGCACGCCGCCGAACGCGCGCTCCAGGTTGGCCTGGGTGAAGACCTCGGCGGTCGGCCCCGCGGCCAGCACGGTGCGGTTGATCAGCACGACGCGGTCGCAGAACTCCGGCACGCTGCCGAGATTGTGGGTCGAAACCAGGATCAGATGACCGGACGCGCGCAGCTCGCGCAGCAGCGAGATGATCGCGGTTTCGGTTTTCACGTCGATGCCGGTAAACGGCTCGTCGAGCAGGATGATCCGACCCTCCTGCGCCAGCGACCGCGCCAGGAACACGCGCTTCTTCTGGCCGCCGGAGAGCTCGCCGATCTGCCGCTGGCGGTATTCGCTCATGCCGACGCGCTCCAGCGCCTCGTCGACTTTGTAGCGATCGGCGCGCGAGGGCATGCGCAGGAAATTCATGTGCCCGTAGCGGCCCATCATCACCACGGTTTCCACCAGCACCGGGAAATTCCAGTCGACGTCCTCGCTCTGCGGCACATAGGCGACGATGTTCTTCTTCAGCGCCTCATGGACCGGAAGGCCGCACAGCCTCACCTCGCCGGCCGACGGCTGCACGAAGCCCATGATCGCCTTGAAGATCGTCGATTTCCCGCTGCCGTTGACGCCGACCAGCCCGCAGATCGTGCCGGGATCGAGCTCGAACGACGCGTCGCGCACGGCGGTCAGGCCGTTGGCATAGGTGACATCGAGCTTGCGCACCGCGATGCTGGCCCCGTTCGCGGTGAGCGGGCCGGGCGCGCGTGCGATCGTCGCCGATGCGGTCACTTACCGAAGCCTTTCGCGACGGTCTCGACCGTCACCTGCAGCAGATCGAGGTAGGTCGGCACCGGCCCGCCCGCGGCGCTGAGCGAGTCGACGTAGAGCACGCCACCATAGCGCGCGCCGGTCTCGCGCGCGACCTGCTTGGCGGCCCGGTCGGAGATCGTGCTTTCGCTGAACAGCACCGGAATCTTGTTTTTGCGCACGAGGTCGATCACCTTGCGCACCTGCTTTGGCGTGCCCTGCTCGTCGGCGTTGATCGGCCAGAGATAGGCCTCCTTCATCTGGTAGTCGCGGGTGAGATAGCTGAAGGCGCCCTCGCTCGAAACGAGCCAGCGCTGGTTTTCCGGGATCGCCGCAAGGCGCTTGCGCAGCGGCTCGTCCAGCGCCTTGATCTTCGCGGAATAGCTCGCGGCGTTGCGATTGTAGGCGTCCGCGTTCGCCGGGTCGTATTTCCCCAGCGCCTTGCGGATGTTCTCGACGTAGACCAGCGCGTTCGACGACGACATCCAGGCGTGCGGATTGGGCTTGCCGCTGTAGGGCCCCTCGGCGATGCCCATCGGCGCGATGCCTTCGGTGACGACGACGCTCGGCACCTCCTTCACCTCCTGGAAGAACCTCTCGAACCAGCGTTCGAGGTTGAACCCGTTCCACAGCACCAGGTCCGCGGCCTGCGCGCGCACGATGTCGAGCGGCGTCGGCTGATAGTCGTGAATTTCCGCGCCGGGCTTGGTGATCGACTCCACGATCGCTTTGTCGCCGGCGACGTTCTGCGCGATGTCCTGGATCACGGTGAACGTCGTTACCACGCGGAACGGCTTGGCGCGCGATTGCGCCTGCGCGGAGGCCGGAACGAAGACAGCAGCGAACAGCGCCGCCGCAGCGCCGACCGCGACGCGCCGTCCCATCGATTTCAGCTTCATCGTCTCCGAACCCTCCGTTGCGCGCGGCCGCCCGGCCGCACCGCAATGATCTGCAATTGCGAATGACTAGCAAATAACTTGCGCGAGATGGTTCCCTGTGTCAACCTTCTTGCGAATAAGTTGCAAGTACTGCGGGGGCGTGCGGAGTAATGCGTGGGTTGAGTGTGCGGGGCGGACACGGCCGCCCTTCTGCAAGTCAGAAGCAATTGCATCTATTGAGGCTCATCGGGGCGTGGATTACAGTCCTGTTGCTCGGGGCGCCTGCGGCAGCCAATCCGCTGGAATACACGGCGGGCCCCTCGATCGCATCGAGCCTCCCCGCCAACGGCGACCCGGCCGGCATCCGCAAGTCGCTGGCCGATCGCGGCGTCACCTACAATCTGACCTACATCAACGACGTTCTCGCCAATGTGCGCGGCGGAGCGCGCCGCGGCGTCATCGACCAGGGCCGGCTCGACGGATCGATGACGCTCGACTTCGAGAAGCTCGCAGGCTGGTCCGGGCTGAGCGCCTACGGAAATTTTTTCCAGATCCACAACACCGGCCGCATCCGGCGCGACTATGTCGGCGGCATCAACACGATCGCCGCGATCGAAGCCGTTCCGGCGACCCGCCTCTGGGAGCTTTGGCTGGAGCAGAAATTCTGGAACGGCAAGGCGAGCCTCAAGATCGGACAGCTCGCCGGCGACACCGAATTCTTCGGCAGCAGCATCAGCAGCCTGTTCCTGCAAAGCGACTGGGCGACGATCACGGCGGCCAACCTGCCGAGCGGCGGACCGGCCTACCCGCTCTCGACCCCGGGCGTTCGCCTCAAGATCGATCCGACCGACAATCTGTCGTTGCTCGCCGCCGTGTTCAACGGCGACCCGGCCGGGCCCGGTCCGGGCGACGAGCAATTCCGCAACCGGCACGGCCTGAACTTCCGGATCGCCGATCCGCCGCTGGTGATCGCGGAGGCGCAGCTTCGCACCAATCAGGGCAAGGACGACTTGGGCCTTGCCCGCACCATCAAGCTCGGCGGCTGGACGCATTTCGGCAAGTTCGAAGACCAGAGACACGCCAACGACGGCACGCTGCTGGCTGATCCTGCGGGCTCCGGCAAACCGATCGTGCGGAGCGGAAACTTCGGCATCTACGGCGTCGTGGAGCAGCAGATCTACCGGCCGAAAGGCGGCGACGCGGAGAGCGGCATCTCGCTGTTCGGCCGGATCTCGTACAGCCCGGGCGATCGCAATCCGGTCAGCTTCTTCGCCGATGGCGGGATCATCTTTTCCGGAATGGTGCCGGGCCGTCCCGACGACAAGTTCGGCGCAAGCCTCCTTTACGCGCGCATATCCGACAGCGTCCGCGCATTCGATACCGACCGGATCGCGTTTTCCGGCATGCTCGGCGTGGTCCACGACCATGAGACAAATCTGGAGCTCACCTACAGCGCGCAGATCGTCCCGGGCTGGACGGTGCAGCCGGTGCTCACCTACGTCTGGCATCCGAGCGGCGGCGACTGGCCCAATGCGCTGGTGATCGGCGGCAGGTCGATCTGGCGGTTCTGACAAGCTTCGGCCGGCGCCCGCGCTCGTTCAGACCTGGCCCCGTTGAAATTTATTTTCAGCGATGCAACGATCCGTTGCAGCGGCGACGTCTGCAGCCTCCGGTTCATTCCTTGGCAGCGATACGACGAATTGAACAGTCCGCCAGCCCGGAACAGATCCGGTCATTTGCAGCGTGGGGGGAGAAATGAATTTCCGGATTCGCTGGATCAGCCTTCTGCTCGGCCTGATCGCATTCGCCGCCTGCCTCGGCTTGATCGCCAAGGAAGAGTTGCTCTCCGACAGCACGCCGATCAACGAAAGAAATTGTCGGGTTGAACTCGCAAAGCTCCCGATTGCGCCGCTTGCCGAAACCGACAAGGAGGGCCGGCTGCGTTTCGCCGGATTCTGGCCGGGCGAACTCGCCCTCAATCAGCGCCTGTGTGTCGCGGTGGCCGGCGTCTCCGCCAATGCCGTCGAGAAGCGTCTCGAAACCGAGGTCGAGCGCGCCAAAAAAGAATTCGAAGACCAGGATCAGGCCTATCAGTCCGCGCTGGCCGACGAGCGCCAGGCCAACACTGATCTGGCCGCCGCAAAAAGCGCACTCCAGCAAAAGCCCGACGAGGCCGACCTGAAATCCAAGGCAGCCAACGCGCAGAAGAACCTCGACGCCAAACGCGCGGAGCTGACGCGTCTGTCCGGCGAGCGAACCAAGGCGCAAGACAAGCTCAACCAGGCGCTGGCGGCCCTCAATGCGGGTTTGCCGCCGGTCGAGCTGGCGCTCTATCTGGAAAACCGGCGCGGGCCGAATTTGACGATCAAGGCGCAACCCATTTCGGGGCTCCAATATCTGTTCTTCGACTTAAAGCCATCGGTGCAGGCCGATACGGACGACGGCAAGTTCTGGCGCGCCTTGTTCAGCCAAGGTCTCAAGGGCGGAGAAAAGGAACTGGCGGTCGGCATTGCCCGGATGACAAATGGCGCGGCCGACACACCGCAGGCCAATGCGCCCAGGCGCGCCACGCTCGTCGTCTATCGACCTTGGCCTTCGCTGTTTGGCGCCCTGGCGGTCGTCCTCCTGACCATCTCGTTGTGCGCGTATGCCGCCACGTCGCCGCTGCTTCGCGACAATTCGCTGACCTACGAGCAGGTGAACAACGAAAACAACAACACCGCCTCGCCCCCTACGGCAGAACGGAAGGCCGAGCTGGCGCCCGCGCTCATGACGATCGGAGACCTGCAAAAAGACTTGAGCGGCGCCGCGTTGACCCGCGCCATGGCCACGGCCGCAGGCCCCTTCAGCCTCGGCCGCGTGCAGATGGCCATGTGGTTCGTTCTTGCGTTTTCCGGCTTCTGCTTCATCTGGCTGACAACCGGCCAGTTCTTCAATGTCGTCACGCCGCAGATCCTGGTCCTGCTGGGAATCCAGGCCGCCACCGGCATCGCGGCGGTTCAGCTCGGCGCGCCTTCGGATGCCACCCGCGTGTCGCATGGTTTCCTGCGGGACATCGTCAGTGATGCCAGCAGGCCCACGGTGCATCGCCTTCAGGTCGTCGCCTGGACCGTCATCATGGGCGTGATCTTCCTTTGGTCCGTCATATCGTCCTTCAGCTTCCCGGCCTTCGACACCAACCTGCTGCTGCTGATGGGCATCTTCAATTCGACCTATCTCGGCTTCAAGCAGGCCGAAAAATGATCGCCGCTGTTGGCGAAACCGTCGGTGAGGCCGTTCAAACGTCGGCCTGGCGCAGCACCGGAACGACCTCTCGCCCGAAAAGCTCGTGCGCGGCGACCACTTCATCGAGGCCCGCCCCCCAATGCAGCACCGCCAGGAAGTGGCCCGCGCCGGTCCGGCGGCATTGATCGACGATCGTCTCCGCCACGTGTTCGGGCGTGCCGGCGATGAACTCGTCATCGCTGACGGTGAAATCTCCCTGTTGCCCGGGGGCGTCCGGGGTCGGCGTCAATTTCACCCGGGGATCGTGCGACACGAACTCCTTGTAGCGTTCCCTGACCGCGTGTGAGAGCTCGCGGGCCTGCGAATCCGATTGCGCGACCACCACGCGGCGGCGGAGCGCCAGATGATCGGCCCCGACCTGCAAGCCGCAGCTCGCCGCTTCGGCGCGATAGGCGTCGAAAAGCGCCTTGATCTGCCCGGTCGGATTGAACCCGGTGCAGACCTTGCTGCCGCGGCGGGCGGATTTCCGCGCCGAGTCCACGCTGACGATGGTGGTCCATTTCGGCGGATGCGGGACCTGGATCGGCCGCGGCAGGAGCCGCAGCTTGTCATAGTTGAAATATTTCCCCTGATGGCTGACGACGCCGGCAGACAGGGCCGCGTCGATGATTTCGACGGCTTCCGCGCTGAGCGCACGCGCCTCATCCATGCCGATATTGAGCCGCGCCAGCTCCTGCGGCACGCCGATGCCTGTGCCGATCTCCAGCCGCCCGCCCGAGATGTGATCGAGCATGCCGATCTCTTCGACGATGCGCGCGGGCGTGTAGTACGGCACGACCAGCGCCATGACCCCCAGCCGGATCCTCGAGGTCCGCGCCGCCGTCGCGGCAATCAGCAGATTCGGCGAGGGACTGAACGAGCCGCCGAAATGGTGCTCGCTGAAAAAGATGCCCTCGAACCCGAGCTCTTCGTCGCGTTTCCAGAGGTCGAGATATCGTCTGCAATAGTCACCCGCGGCCGGTGCCGCGGCGCCGCCGCCCTCGTTGTTCAATTCGGGGAAGAATTCGAACACCCATGGCCGGATCATGTCGTTTTCGCCCTGACAAAGAGCGATTAACGTATGGTGTCCAATAGTTTGATGTCAATCTATTTGCTGCGGCCGTTTTGGCCGCCACTAGTCGTCGACCGCCAGGCCGGCAGCGATCCGCTTCAGGGTCTGAATGAACTGCGCGCGCTGTTCCCGCCCGACGAGACGATCCAGCTCGCGCTCATGAGCCTCGGCACTGGCCTTGAGCTGCCGCATCGACTTCCTGCCGAGCGGCGTAAGCTTCAGGGCGTAGCTTCTGCGGTCGTGCGCTTGCCGTATCCTGGTCACCAGGCCGCGGTCGCACAGGTCGTCGAGCGCGGGCGTCAGGCTCGACGTGTCGCGCCGCGTCGCACGGGCCAGCGCAACCTGGGTCAGGCCGGGATTGGCGTCGATCAGGGCCAGGATGGCAAACCGCCACGGCGGCGTATTCGAGTCGCCGACGCGCTTGAGGAATGCACGAAACGCGGCCTCGTGCGCGGTCCGCAAATAGAAGCCGACCGCGTCGCCGAGGAAGCCCAGGTCGATCGCGGCGTCGGCATCGGGAGCGGCAACGGCAGCGCTTTTCTTTCGGGCAGGCCTGGCGGGCATGACAAAACGCTTCCGTTTTCGGATCGCGCGGAGGATCGATGACCGTGCGGTCGCGGCTGCCACGCCATTAGGACACCCATGCGTTTGACGCAACTGACGGGGACTGAATTCTTGGCCCCCGACGATCGCTGGATGGTGCAAAGCCTGACCAAGCATGACCGTCGCCGGTTCGCAGCGCTGCGAACCGGCGACGCGGCCATGCGCGGCCAATCGGCTTCCGTTCAGCCCCTGCTCGGCGCAGCGCCGTCAGAAAGCTGCCGCTCGGTATTGGTCAGCAGGCTGGGCACCAGGCTCTCGGAGAAGCCGGCCAGGAAGCACCACACCGTCACCAGCGCGAGATCCTTGGACGGCACGACAAACGCCATGTCGGATGCGTAGATCAGATCCATCGACATGTTTTCGAACTTCGGAAACAGCGCGCCGTCGATCAGACCCGATTTGAAGAAGAAGAAGATCACGAGCGCCCCGCAAACGCCCACGCCCGCCCGCAAGAGCGAGTATGAGAGCTCCCGGTGCAGGAACACTTCATCGAGACTCATCCTGCTCCAGTCGCGCTGGATGGTGAGCAGGCGGCTGAAGAACGCGCCGAGCCGACCCGACACCAATGCGGTGTATAGCGCAAACAGCGTCCAGTACGGCGACACGCGGGAATCCAGCCAAATGGCTATGTAGGGGAGAATAGCCAGCACGAACGCCGCGAGCATGCACCAGAGGATGTTCTTGGTCGCCTGCGACGAGGCCTTGGCGATGGCTTCGAACTGAACCCGGAAGCGCTCGGCCTCGATCGCGTTGTCGAGCGCCAGTTCGTCGAGGCGCGCGGCAATTTCCTGCCGCAACTGTATTCCGCTGAGCAGCATTTCGATCATCCGCTCGGCGCGATACACCTCATCCCATGCGGCTTCGCTCTCGGGCGCCGATTGCTCGCTCTTTGAATTCAAAATCTCGACGACCGAGGCGTAGGTGCGCTTCTGGCTTTCAGTTTGCAGCGATGCTTCGTCGATGCAGCGCAGCCGCACCTCCAGATTGGAGCGGTAGAGCCGCAACATATCAAAGCCGGCCCGGGCCATCGCCGCGTTTCGCCTGCGGCGGCCGCGGGTTACGCGACGGGATTCTGTCGTGGCTTTGGGTCCGGAATCTGCGCCGGCCTTGGGTCCAATGTCTGATACCAATTGAAACGTCATGGCACGCCTGCCGAATACTGCCGTCTGATGGACGATGAACTGTCTTTCGGAAGCACAACGATCTGGCGTCGACGCTCCGGTCGCACGCATAATTTGTAAAGTGTGGATTCTTACACGAGAGGCGAGTGCCAAAGGCAGCGACGCTGTCCTTTTGCGCGTTGCGCGACCGGACAAACCTGGACGGATAAAATTGTAACTTTTCCCGGCAGGGCCACTTCGAAAATCCCTGCGAGCGAGACAAAAAATGGCCGGGACATCGTCCCGGCCATCTTTCCGTTCGGCGCTCTGCTTGCGGTGCGCCGCGCGCTACTTGAGCCGCACGCCCGCGATATCGACGATCTGCGAATAGATCGGGATGTCCTTGCGGATCGTGGCGAGCGCTTCTTCCGGCGTGGTGCCGAGCGCATCGATGCCGAGCTTGTTGAAGGTGTCGACGATCTGCGGGTCGCGGCTGATCGGCAGCAGCACTTCTGCAAGGCGCTTCCTGACCTCCTCCGGCACGCCGCCCGTCACGGCATAGCCGTTCCAGGCGATGTAGTCGTAGCCCGGATAGATTTCCGCGGCGGCCGGGACGTCGGGCAGTTGCGGCATGCGCTTCGGGGTCGAGACGGCGATCGCGCGGACCGTGCCGGCCTTGGCCGGCTCGATCAGGTCGGACGAGTTGCCGAACAGCATGTCGACCGACTTCGACATCACCGCCGCCAGCGCGGGCTGGCCGCCTCGGTACGGCACATGCACCATGTCGAGCTTTTCCCTGCCGGCGAAATAGGCGGTGGCCAGGTGGTTGTTGGTGGCCGGCCCGCCGCTCGAATAGGTCATCTTGCCGGGGTTCTTTCGCGCGTGCTCCACGAACTCTTTCAGCGTCTTGAACGGCGAATCGTTCGGCACCACCATCACCATGCCGTTGGTGCCGGTGATGCTGACCGGGATGAGATCCTTCAGCGGCTCGTAGTTCACCTTCTGCGCCAGCGGCAGCACGGTGAAGAGCGTGCTGCCGACGAACAGGATGGTGTAGCCGTCGCGCGGCTGGTTCATTGCATAGTCGATGCCGATCGCGCCGCCGGCTCCGACCTTGTTCTCGACGACGAAGGACTGGCCCAGCGTCCTGGTCAGCCGGTCGGCGGTGAGGCGTGCCATCGTGTCGGTGACACCGCCCGCGCCGTAGGGGACCACAACCTTCACCGAACGGGCCGGCCACTGCTGGCTGTACCCCGGTGTCGCCGAAACAGCGAGCGCCGCGCATGCGGCGACAATTGCGGCCAGCTTCCTCAAGCTCATCATCGTCTCCTTGCTCGCGCCTGCGCGCGCTTGTCGTTCGCCGAACCAGGCAAAACCCGGACCAACATTCTGGCCGTTTCTATCCCGGAATGTGCACCCACAGATCGACCAGCAGCCGTGCGTCGGGCAGCGGAAGCCACGGCGCTTCGATCGGAGAGAGCGGCAGCGGCATTCCGTCGAGCGCCTCCGACCACACTTCGAGCGTCGCGGGCAGGTCGGTCAGGTTCGCGTGGAATTGCTGAATGCGAACCGCGTTCTTGAGGCTCGTGCCCGCCGCCTCGCAGATCGCTTCAGCCTGCGCGAGGATTTCGCGCAGCTCGGCCTTGGCAGGCATAGCGTAGAACGGCTGCGCCGGATCGGCCTTGGCCTGCGACACAAGCGCGCCGCTGCGCACCGCCATCAGCCCGGAGATGAACAGCAGGTCGCCGGCTCGCACCGCGGCCGATGCGCCCGCGAACAACGGCGGGATCGCAGCGATCACTTCCTTCTTCGTCTTGCCGTCCTTGGCGAGCGCGATGACATTGATCTCGATACGCGACTCCGGCATGACGAAGCCGGGCGTCTCGGTCGCGATGATGGTGGTCGCGGGCTCGACCGGAAAATGCCGGGCCCAGACCTCGCGGAAGTTGGGGATGTCCTCCTGGTCGCGCAGATACACCTGCGCTTTCACGACGGTGTCGAGGTCCGCGCCGACGGCCTTGAGCGTCGGCATCATCTTGCGCCGGATGATGAAGTCGGTTTCCAGCTTGATCGGCGTTCCCTTCCACAGGCCGCGGCCGCGCCGCGCCTCGGGATCGACGCCCGGTTCGTGTTCGTCGAGCGCTTCGGCGGTCTGGCCCGGCACGAAGCGGAAGTCGCCGGCGCTCAAGGCCGGGCTGTAGCCGGAGCTCGCGTGGATCTTGTAGGCGGCGGCCCCGGCTTCGTGGCTGGCGCCGAAATCCGGTCCCGGCACGGCCGCCATCACCTGCACCTCCATCGACTGATGCGTGCGCGCAAAGCGCCGGTGCAGATTGGACGTCGACGGCGGGATCTTGCCCTTGAAATACGCGCGCCGGGTCTCGTGGTAGGCGACCACCACGTCCGGCGAGGTGTAGTACTGATCGATACGCACGACGTCGGCCGCGCTCGATCCGCCCGCGACAAGGACCTCATCGACATTCTGGAACAGTCGCCGCGCCTCGCGGTGCGCCTTCGACGGCCCGTCGAACGGATGGCCGGATTGCAGCACCTCCGGCGCGAGCCCATGAACGTAGTCGGTGCCCGCCTGCCCGGTTGCGAACAGCCATCGGCCGGCCCGGACCCCGCGCGCCAGTTGGTGTCGTGTACCCGGCACATCCACCGGGAGGATCGTTTGGAGGGCCGGTTTCTTCGTTGGTGACGACATGCTGGATTTCCGACCTGTTCCTGAATTTTTCACTGAAGCGGGATGGGCGCAAAGATGCCGGGGTGTGACAAAATTTATCGAATGACTAGGGCGCGGCTTCCTCGAACTTCGAGACGATGATGCGCGTCGTCAGCTCGTAGTGCTCCGACAGCCGGCGCACCGCCGTTTCGGCATCGCGCTCGATCGTCGCCTCGAAGATGCCGCGGTGCTCACCGAGATGGTCGCGCGCGCTGGCGTCGATCAGCGCGAACGTGCGATAGCGGCGCACCGTTTGCGTCAGCGAGGCGCGCAGCCGCAGCAGCAGCCGCGAGCTTCCGGCCGCGATCAGCGCGCGGTGGAACGCGTCGTGCGCGACATCGAACTCCGGCAGCGTCGCCGCAGCGAACTGCGCACCGCGCTGCGTGAGATGCTCGAGACGACGGAACGCGGTGACGACCTCGAGCTCCCAGTCGCCGCCGCCGCCGGCGATCGAGTCGCGCAGCGCACTCTCTTCGAGCAGCATGCGCATGTGCGTCAGCTCGCGGATCTCCTGGATCGAGATCGGCGACACCCAGAAGCCGCGATGATCCGACGAGCAGACCAGCTCCTCGGCATGCAGGCGCGACAGCGCTTCGCGCAGCGGCGCGACGCTGAGCTGGTATCGGTCCTGCAGGTCGCGCATCAGCAGCTTGCTGTTCGGAGGCAGCACGCCGGTGAGAATGTCGTCGCGCAGCCGGCGATAGGCGCTCGTTGCCAGCGTTTGGCCGTCTTCGGTCCGCAACGGATCGGGAGCCCCGGCTTGCCGCCGCGGCGGTGATGCGTTGCGCGCAAGCCGCGCCGGTCTGGAGCGGCGCGTTTCCACTGGCGCTTCCGAAGACATGTCCGGCGACCCTTGCAAACACTGAAGCTTGACAAGGACGTTAGCTATTTTCGAAACTTGACACAAGTTTCGAAATTTTCGAAATCTAGTTGATGATGCTGTGGTTTTCGCACCTCGGTCAGCCCTTTCGGTGCCGGCAAGCGCGGCGTCCGCGCAGGGCCCCACCGGTTGCAAAGCCGCAATCGGCCGGTCCGGTCGCCATGACGTCAAAGCTCAATCCATAGGTTTCAACGCAAAGGAAGACTGATGAGCGCTATCGAAGACAAAGTCCGCAAGATGGGATTCACGCTGCCGGCTCCCTTCAAGTTCCCCAATCCCAACCGGACCGGTTGCGTGGTGGTCGGCCCAATCGTGTTCGTCTCGGGTCACGGCCGCGACCTGCCGGCGCTGCCGGGCGTGAAGCACGCCGGCAAGCTCGGCAAGGACGTCACCATCGAGGAGGGCTACGCGACCTCGCGCGCCGTCGCGCTGTCGATCCTCGCGAGCCTCAAGGCCGAGCTCGGCGATCTCGACCGCGTCAAGCGGCTGGTGCGGCTGTTCGGCATGGTCAACGCGGCGCCCGGCTTCGATCGCATGCCGCAGGTCATCGACGGGGCATCCGATTTCTTCTACGAGCTGCTCGGGCCGAAAATGGGCCAGCATGCGCGGTCGGCGGTCGGTCTCGCCGAGCTGCCACATGGGATTCCTGTCGAGATCAACGGCGAGTTCGAGATCCACACCTGAAGCAGGAAGCCGAACGAGAACCCGTTCGAGCCCAAAGTGCTACCCGTGTCTTCGGAATGCGACGCCGTGCCCGCACTCCGCCCCGGCTTGGACTTTGACTGGCATGGCGCGGCTGGGACTGGCCGGCACGATCCAGATCGTGCCGGCTTGCAAGGCCGCCTGCGTTCGGACGGCGCCCACTGAATGAGCGAGCGGGCTCCTCAGCCAGCGTCGGCGAGCTCCGGGAATGAGCCTGCAAAAGCCACGCGCGAGTCCTGCCGCAGACGGGGCGCGACCTCGGTTGCAAACAGCCGCATGCTCTTGCGGGCGAGGTCGTCACGCATGTTGCCGAGGTGGAATTGGATCAACAGGTTGCCGACCTCCGTCTCGCGGACCAGATCGATGATCTGCCGGTAGACCGTCTCCGGACCGCCGACGATGATCGACTGCGCCTTCTGCAGGGCATCCCAGTCGTCGGCATCGCCCAGCATCGCCCGCCCGGGTTTCATGCTTTCCAGCATCCGCGGGTAATCGGCCAGCTCCACGTTCGGGATGCCCGGCCCGGCCGTCATCGAGCGACCCTCGAAGTTGCGCAGGTGACCCTTCAGGCAGTTCTTGAGGAAGTACCAGACGCCCTCGCGCGATTCTTCGCGCGCCTGCTCGTCGGTCTCGGAAACGTAGGCCGACATCAGGATGCCCATGCGGAACGGATCATACTTCTTGCCGGCATCCTCCAGGATTTTCGTGAACTCCTGCCGCGCTCGGGCGATGGCACCGCCGTGCACGCGGGATGACAGGAAGTAGCAGTATCCGCGCCGCGCGATCTGCCGCATGGTCTCGCGCGACTGCGAGCCGGGAATCCAGACCTGCGGATGCGGCTGCTGGACCGGCTGCGGCCATGGATTCACGTAGCGCAGCGGATAGTGCTTGCCTTCGAAGGTGAACGGGCCTGGGCGCGTCCACGCCTGGTGGATCAGGTCGACGGCCTCCCAGAACTGCTCGCGCTGGATCGCGGCCGGCGTGTTGTAGTTGAAAGTCTCCTGCCCGCCGCCGGGCGCGAAGCCCGCGATCACCCGCCCGTCCGACATGTTGTCGACCATGGCGTACTCCTCCGCCACGCGCAGCGGATTGCCGTGCAGCGGCAGCAGATTGGCCAGCACGACGATCTTGCCGTGCCTGGTCTTCTGGGACAGCGCCGAGGCGATGATGTTGGGTGACGGCATCAGCCCGTAGACGTTCTGATGATGCTCGTTCAGCACCATGCCGTCGAAGCCGAGCGTGTCGGCATAGGCGAGCTGATCGATATATTCATTGAGCAGCCCGCGCGACTTCTCCCGGTCCCACAGCGTGTTGGGCACGGTGATCCAGCCGCTGTCGTATTTCTCGTCGAAATCCGGCGGCAGATACGGATAGGCCATGAAGTGCCAGCAGAAGAGTTGGACGGGTTTCGACATGGCCTTTGGGTCCTGTTCGCCAGATGTTTGCCGGAGTGAGATGTTTGCCGGAATGAATGGTGTCAGGCGCCGAGCAGCGGTTTCATGTTCGCCAGCACTTCGTCCGGCTTCTCCAGATGCACGGCGTGACCCGCGCCCGCGATCAGCTTCAGGCCTGACGCCTTGCCGAGCCGCTCGGCATAGGTCCTGCCATGCGCAACCGGCACCATGCGATCCTCGGCCCCCCAGATGACGACCGAGGGCATCGCCGCCCGGTAGAGCCGCTCCACCAGCGGCCAGCTGTAGAAATACGGCGGCTTGAAGCCGATCGCCGACCCGAACCGCAGCATGCCGTAGCGGCGCAGTTCCTCGTCGGTCTCGCCGCGGCCGTCGGGATAGTAGCGCAGCGCCAGCGGCGCGCTGCCCGACGAAAACAGCATTTGCCGCAGCGGCGCGAAGCTCGTGCCGCGATCGGCCTGCGCGTTCATGAAAATGTCGCCGATGTGCTCGCCGGAGACGAACAGCCCGCAGGCGCCGATCAGCGCCAGGTGCGTGACCCGCTCGGGATGCCGCACCGCGTATTCCGCGGCGATCCATCCTCCCGCGCAGTGGCCGGCGAGCGCAAAGCGGTCGAGCCCGAGCGCGTCGAACACCTCGCAATAGTGAAACAGGAAGTCTTCGATCTTGTTGCCCTGGCGGAACTCGGTCGAGCCGTTGCAGGCGGGATGCGCGGGCGCTATCAGCCGGCGCCCTTGCGCCAGTCCCCGGTGGAACGGCAGCAATTCGCCGGCGACACCGTGGACGTCCGCAAAGCCGTGCAAATAGACGAGCGGAGCGCCTGAGCCGGCTTCGATCAGCACCACCTTGCGGCCGTTGACTTCGATCTCTTTCTGGTTCGCGTCCATTCACCGGTCCTGATCGTTGGATTTTGAGATCGCCGCCGCACCCCGCTTCGCCCTATTTCGACAGCAGCATGCGCGGCAGGAACAGCGCGATCTCGGGGAAGATGGTGAGAATCGTGATCGCGACCAGCATGGGGATCACGAAGATCATCGCGCCGTTCGAAACGTCATTGAGATTGACGTTCGGGACGACCGACTTGAGCACGAACAGGTTGAAGCCGACCGGCGGTGAGATCGCCGCGATCTCCGACTGGATCACCACGACGATGCCGAACCACACCGGATCGTAGCCCAGGCTGATGATGGTCTTGAGGAAGATCGGAATGACGATCACGACCATGCTGCCGGCATCCATGAAGGTGCCGAGGACCAGCAGCGTGAGGTTGATGATCACCATGATCGCCCAGGGCGGCAGCGGCAGCCCGGTCATGAAGTCGGAGACCGCCTGCGGAATGCCGAGCCGGGCCAGCAAGTACGAGCTGAACACGCCGCCGGTCAGCAGCAGGAGGAACATCGCGGTGGTGCGGATGGTCTTCTGCAGGCTGGTCCAGAGAACCGGAACGGTGAGGCGGCGCATGAACAGCGCGATCGCCAGCGCCCCCGCGGCGCCCACCGCGCCGGCCTCCGTCGGCGTGGCCGCCCCCGAGTAGATCGATCCGAGCACGATGACGGTGAGGACGATCACCGGCAGGATCGCGAACAACGAGCGCCACTTTTCGGCGCGCGTGACCTCCTCGCGGACGGGCGGTGCCCATGATGGATAGCGCAGCGCGATCACCACGATCGTGACGGACATCAGGGTCGCAAGCATGAGGCCCGGCACGATCCCCGCCATGAACAGGTGGCCGATCGAGGTGTCGGTGATCACGCCGTACACGATCATCGAGATGCTCGGCGGGATCAGGATGCCGAGCGTGCCGCCTGCGGCCGTCGCTCCGAGCGCGAGCGTGCTCTTGTAGCCGCGCTTCATCATCTGGGGGACCGCCATCGCCCCGATTGTGCTCGCCGTCACCGGGCTCGAACCGCAGACCGAGCCGAAGCCGGCGCAGGCCCAGACCGTGGCGATCGCCAGCGCCCCGGGCAGCCGGCGGAACCACAATTCGGCCGCGCGAAACAGCGCGGCGCCGATGCCGGTCGCCGCCAGCAGCTCGCCCATCAGGATGAACATCGGGACGACGACCAGGATGAAGTTGCTCGACAGCGCGAAGGCAGACGATGCGAGCTGGCTCAGCGCGCCGGGCGAGACGAACACCGCGATGCCGGCAACCGTCACCATGGAGAGCGCAACGCCGACCGGGGTACGCGTGGCCATCAGGACCAGCAGGGCCACGAGGAACAGGGTGAAGCTGCCGACGGCGGCCATCACACGACTCCCGCCGTGAGCGCCTCGGGCGGTGCGCTCCCTCCCCCTGAAAGGGGGAGGGTCGGGGTGGGGGTCGGCCCCACGCACCGGCCTCGCATGACGGGTGAAGGCACCCGAAACGCGTCACCGGAGTGTGACACCGACAGCGCTGCGAAGATCGGCATGTTCAGCGCGGCGTCGGCGCACTCTTGTCCGCACTCGCTTGCGGAGCTGCTGACCCCCACCCCAACCCTCCCCCTTTCAGGGGGAGGGAGTTCACCGCCTGCGCCGCGCGATATGCGATTGCCGTAGATTGCGAGCCTAGTCGGCACGGACCACCGCCTCGTCATCGGTCAGCGACTCCCGCCAGAACCGGATCAGCAGCACGACGGCCGTCAGCAGGAATTGCAGCGCCCCGAGCGGCCCGATCCAGTAGAGATATTTCAACTGCACGATCAGCATCGTGAAGGACACTTCGTCGATCTCGACGATGTCGGTGTAGAAGGCCGCGACAGTCCACAGGAAGATCGCGGCAAAGATCACGGTCAGGATCTTTCCGATCAGCCGCACGGCCTTGCGATAGCGGTCGGCGATCAGCGCGTCGAACATGTCGACTTCGATATGGCTTCCGCTTTGCAGCGCCGGCGCCACCGACAGAAAGAACACGAAGACCAGCAGGAAGATCGTGATGTCGAGCACCCAGGCGATCGGATCGTCCAGCACGAAGCGATAAACGATCTGCACCACGATCGCCGTCATGATCACCAGGACAAGAAGACAGGCAAGCGCCGCAAAGATGCGGTTGACGATGCGCGTGAACGTCTCCAATCGCTCGAACCAGCCGGCACGCTCGTGCGACAGCTCCACAGGCGTCACGTGTCTGCTTTCTCGGCCTATTTCTGCAGCGGCAGGATGACGTCTGCGAACGGTTTGCCCTCGGCGCCGGTGAACTTTTCGAGCTCGGCATAGACCGGCGACATGGCCTTCCTCATCTCGGAGATTTCCGCATCGGTCGCCCGATAGACCTTGGCGCCGCCCTTCTCCAACTCCCTGAGCGCCTCTTCCTGCTGATCCTTGAGCTTGTGCGTGCCCTCGATGACGATCTCGCTCGAGACGTTCATGATCACCTTCTGATCGGCCGTCGGGATCTTGTTCCACAGCGCGAGGTTCAAGTAGTACATCGAGGCATTGGCGCCATCGCGCCAGTAGGTGATGTGCGGCGCAACCTCATGGACCTTTGACGACAACGTGAGGTTTGCGAGGAACAGGATGCAGTCGACGGTCTTGTTCTGAAGCGCGACGTAGACCTCGCCCGGATCGAGCGTGACGGCCGACGCACCGACTGCGCGCAATTGGATGCCTTGCCAGCGTCCCGCCGCACGCACCTTTTTGCCTTTCCAGTCGGCAGGCGTCTTGATGTGCCCGTTGCTGCAGTTCGAGACGAGCCCGGTGGACGGGAAGCTGAACAGAAGCTTCAGGCCGCGGGGCTCCATGAGCGCCTGCGACGGCTTGAGCAGCGCGGCGACCGTATCGAGCGCGACCTTGGGCTCGCCCGGGATCCAGAACAGCGCCTCGAAATAGGAGACCGGCCGGGCGAGCGCGGAAACGAAGCTCGCGCTGGTCGTTCCGCCTCCGGCCGCGCCGGTGCGAACCGCGTTGACGGTCTCGCGCGCGGCGACCAGCGCACCCGAGAAGTGGAGCTTGATCTTCACGCGGCCCTCGGTCCGCTTGTCGATTTCCGAGGCCCATTTGCGAATGTGCTCGGCATAAAAATCCCGATCGGAGAACCACACCGCGAATTCTATGGTCTCGGCGCGCGCGCTGGTCGGCAGACCGGTGACGGCTGAAAGCCACACGGCCAAAAGGATGCCGACCGCCTTCAAACCGATGGCGCGCATCATCGCGGTTTCCTCATCGCGGTTTCCTCCGACGCAAGAGCAATGCCGATTGTTTCGGTTCTCGTTGGAGGAAAGTGTCCGTTGCCGCTACGACCGGTGTCAAGCGCACCCGCGCGCACGGCTTCCAAGCCGGAAACGCGTGTCTGATGTGCGATATGATCGCTGCCACGCGATGACGGGGGGCAATCAAGCCATGTCGGATTTGCGCAATGCCGGCCCGGGCGGTCTCAATCTGCTGACCGCGCTGGAAGCCGCACAACGGCTTGCATCGGGCGCCACGACGTCGGTCGCCCTGGTCGAGGCCTGTCTCGCCCGCATCGACGCGCGCGATCGCGACATCCACGCATGGACCTATATCGATCGCGAGAACGCGCTGCGTCAGGCGCGGGCGCGCGACAGCGAGCCGCACCGCAGTCCGCTGCACGGCATCCCGGTCGGCATCAAGGATATCTTCGATACCCACGATATGCCGACGGCCTACGGCTCGCCGATCCACGCGGGCCATCAGCCGGCCAACGACTCCGTCGCCGTCGCATTGATGCGGCGCGCAGGCTTGGTGATCCTCGGAAAATGCACGACCACGGAATTCGCAAGCCCCGTGCCGGCCGGCGTTTGCAATCCGCACGATTTTACCCGCAGCCCAGGCGTGTCCTCGAGCGGGTCCGCGGCAGCCGTCGCCGACTACATGGTGCCGCTCGCGCTCGGCTCCCAGACCGGCGGGTCAACGATCCTGCCGGCCGCGTACTGCGGCATCGTCGGCTACAAGCCGACACTCACCGGAATCGATCGCGGCAACATCCGTCACCTTCGCCCGACGCTGGACACCATGGGGCTGCTCGCCCGAAGCATTCCGGATATCGCCGCCCTGCATGCTGTCCTGTGCGGCGGCGCGGGCGCGGTGCCCGCAACAAGCATTCGCCGGTTGCGCATCGGCATCTGCCGCACCAGCGCCTGGCCGCAGGCCCAGCCCGAAACGATCGAGGCGCTCGAAAGCGCGGCACGGTCGCTCGCCGGTGCGGGCGCGATCTTGAGCGAGACGCCGTTGCCGCCGGTGTTCGACGCCATCGAGGAGACGTTCGGCGTGATCTCGGCGGTCGAAGCGTCGCGCGCACTGACGTACGAGGCACGCGACCATCGGCCGAAACTGAATTTCTGGATCAGGAATTCGCTCGATGCCGCCGCGCGCCACGACCAATCCATGTTCGACCGCGCCCAGCAACACGCGGTCGAGTGTCAAAAGGCATTGGCCGTCATTTTCCAGCAATGCGACGTCCTGATCGCTCCGAGCACGATCGGCGAGGCGCCGGCCGATCTGGCGTCGGTGTCGAGCTCGGCTTTCAACCGGATGTGGACGTTGATGCACGTGCCGTGCCTGACCATCCCGGCCTACAGCGGCCCGAACGGAATGCCGGTCGGAGTTCAGGTTGTCGGCCCGATCGGGAGTGACGTCGCGACCATCGCCGCTGCGCAATGCATGGCCGACGTGCTGATGCAAAACGCGTGAGCTTGCCGACCCGGACGAACAGTCGTGTCCTGGTGGGGCCGGACGGGTTTTGGTGGTCGGAATAGACCGACCCTGGTTGGCTGGGGCGCCAGGATTCGAACCTGGGAATGGCGGAATCAAAATCCGCTGCCTTACCACTTGGCTACGCCCCAATGCCTCGGGATGCCTGTCCATGGAACCGTGCAGGCCCGCACCGTATAGCGGCGGCGGTCGCCCCAGGCAACGAAAGCCTGTCCGGCCGGCCCGTTATAGAGCGTTGTCACTTCGGCCGCCGCCGCAAAGACACTTGGCACCGGTCGATGGCCGCGATGTCCGGAGCCCGGGAACGCGTTGCTCCGCGACGAAGCTTGTCATGCTGGAACGCCGTGTCCAGCATCAGGCGCGCGAGCGACGAAACCGCGCAAGATCGAGTGATGAAAAGCCGCGGCGTCGCGGCCCCGATCGATGCAAGGCGGGTGCGTCGCGGAGCGGAGTCTTGCACAGCAAGAAAAAAATGTTGCCCCCTTCCGCCTGCGCGCAAGCCTGATGTAGCGTTTCCTCGGAGCCGCCGGCGGGAAGTGCCGAATCCCAATCGTTGCAATGGCGGCAAGGGTGCCCTCGGCGGGCCTCGACCGAAGGGTACCGCGTCCATGCCAAAACTCTACGAAGCCCTCGCAGAAGCCTTCCTTGCGGAGGGCGTCGACACGCACTTCACCCTGATGGGCGACGGCAACATGCATTGGTCCACGGCCTTTGCCAAACTGCCGGGCGTCCATACCGTCCACGTCAGGCACGAGCACGCCACCGTTGCGGCGGCGACGGCCTACAACGTCGCCACCAACAAGGTCGCGGTGGCCTCCGTCACCTGCGGCCCCGGCGTGACCCAGTTGATGACGGCGCTGCCGGCCGCGGTCCGCGCCCGCCTGCCGATGGTGGTGTTCGCCGGCGAGTCGCCGATCAACGCCAAGTTCTACAACCAGAACATCGACCAGGCGCCGCTGGTGACGGCAACCGGCGCGCATTACATCGCCGCCCACAGCGTGCCGCGCATGATGGACTACGTGCGCGAGGCCTTCCACATCGCCAGGCACGAGCGGCAGCCGGTGGTGCTGGGCATTCCCTACGACCTGCAGAAGGTCGAGTACATGGCCAACCAGCCCTACGAGACCTCGGCGATGTATGAGCCCAGGGTCGGGCGCATGCAGCCCGATCCCGAGGTCGTGGCCGAGGCGGTCGAGCGGCTGGCCGCGGCCAAGCGGCCGATCGTCCTCGGCGGCCGCGGCGTGCTGTGGTCCGGCGCGCGCGAAGAGGTCATCAAGCTCGCCGATCGCTGCGGTGCGCTGCTCTCCAACACGCTGCCGGCGCGCGGCCTGTTCCACGACCATCCGTTCGGGCTCGGCATCACCGGCAGCTACTTCACGGCGCTCGGCCGGGAGATGTACGAGTCCGCGGACGTCGTGCTCGCGGTCGGCACAAGCCTGTCGTACTACGTCGGCGGCGGACACTTCTGGCCGAAGGCCTACAAGATCCAGCTGGATGATGCCCCGCGCGGCTTGCGCGACGGGATGAAGGCCGCCGACCTCTATGTCAAATCGGATGCGCTCGTCGGCGTCGAGGCGATCCTTGCCGGCCTCGACAAGAAGCTGGGCGCAGGCAAGCCGACGGCGGCCGCCATACGCACCAAAGAGCTGGAGCGCCGCATCGCGACCGAACCGGCGGACTCGATGGCGTTCGACATCGCGCCGGACGTGCTGGATCCACGCAAGGCGATCGACGCGATCGACGCGGTCGTGCCGAAGGACTGGGACATCGTCGTCGGCGGCGGCCATCAGGCCTACTTCAACGCCCAGATGCGCGGGCGGCCCGCGGAGCGCTACACGACGGTCCGTGAATTCGGCGCGGTCGGCAACGGCCTCTGCTATGCGCTCGGCGTGGCGGCGGCGCGCCGGCAGGGCCGCGACGGCAAGATCGTGCTGTTCGAAGGCGACGGCGGGCTCCTGTTCCATATCCAGGAGCTCGAGACGCTCAAGCGTCAGGGATATCGCATCCTGATCTGCGCGATGAACGACGGCGGATACGGCTCGGAGTTTCACAAGCTGCGCGCCGACGGCCTCGACGACAGCCTCGCCGTGTTCGGCCGGCCCGCGCTCGAAAACATCGCGCGCGGCTTCGGCCTGCGCGGCAACGAGGTTCGCGATGTGTCGGCGATCCCGAAGCTGTTCGCGGACTTTACCGCGCAAGGTGAAAGCGAAATCTGGAACATCCAGATCTCCGACCAGGTCACGGCACCGGTGATCCGCCAGACCATCAAGCGCGGACACGGCAATATGTGAGCCCTGGCGGCGGAATCGGAACACGCGTCGCATCCGAGGCGGCAGCGCTGAATAGCCACAGGCCGCGGCGTTGCGCGCCTTGCGTGCAGGCCATATGGTTGCGCGGCAATCAGCGCAGGTTCCGACAGCCATGGACGAGACAGAGACCGTCTCGGCGCTCGTTGGCGACATCTATGACGCCGCGCTGGACGCCGCGCTGTGGCCTGCGGTGCTCGGCAACGCGTCGCGCTTCGTCGGCGGGCTGGCTTCGGCGCTCTACTCCAAGGACGCCAGCGCCAAGACCGGCGTGGTCTATTACGACGACGGCGGCATCGACCCGCATTACCGGCAGCTCTACTTCGAGCACTACGTCAAGCTCGACCCTTCGACCACGGCGCAATTCTTCGCCGAGATCGGCCAACTGATATCGACCGTCGACTTCATGCCTCGTGACGAGTTCACCGAGACGCGCTTCTATCGGGAATGGGTGCGCCCGCAGGGCATCGTCGACAGCCTCAACGCCGCGCTCGACAAGTCGGCCACCAGCGTCGCCAGTTTCATCGTGTTTCGTCACGAGCGCGACGGGCTGGTTGACGACGAGATGCGCCGGCGCATGCGGCTGATCGCGCCGCATGTCCGCCGCTCGGTGTTGATCGGCCGCGTCATCGATCTCAAGACAATGGAGGCGGCAACCTTCGCCGATACGCTGGACGGACTGGCCGCCGGCATGTTCCTCGTCGATGCAAACGCGCGCATCGTGCATGCCAATGCGTCGGGCCACGCCATGCTCGAGACGGGTGAGGTCCTGCGCTCGGCCGGCGACCGGCTCACCGCAGGCGATGCGGCCGCCGATCAGGCGTTGCGCACCGTGTTCGCCGCCTCGGGCAGCGGCGACGCCGCCGTCGGCGTCAAGGGGATCGCCGTGCCGCTCGCCGCGCGCGGCGGCGAGCCTTACGTGGCCCATGTTCTGCCGCTCACCAGCGGCGCGCGGCGGCAGGCCAGCCGTTCCTACGCCGCGGCCGCCGCGCTGTTCGTGCACAAGGCGGCGCTGGCCACGCCCACCCCGCCCGAGGTGATCGCGAAGACCTACAATCTGACCCCAACTGAGCTGCGCGTTCTGCTCGCCGTCGTGCAGGTCGGCGGGGTCCCGGAAGTAGCCGAGGCGCTCGGCATCGCCGAGTCGACGGTAAGATCCCACCTGCAGCAGCTGTTCGAGAAAACCGGGGCGCACCGCCAGGCCGATCTCGTCAAGCTCGTGGCCGCATTCATAAATCCGCTCATCGACTGACCCCTGCTCCATTTTGCAGGCTGCCCCTCTGTTTAGAGGAGGCAGCCGCCCTTGCCGCTGCGTCATCCTGCGCGCGTTCGCGGGGGCGAGCGCCAGACGCGCGGGGTCCACCAGCCGATGGAGGTCTCAATGCGAAAGCTTCTTTTGATACCGTCAGTCGCCATTGCGCTATCGATTGCCGCTGCCATGCCTTCCGCCGCCGCCACCCTCAAGCAGGTGCAGGCGCTTTGCAGCAAGAACCCGAACTGTTCCCAGGTCCCCGGCAAGCCCGGCGACAAGTGGGTCGACTTCTGCATCAACGGCAAAAACCGTTGCGAAACACAGGTGGGGTGCCCGAAGAATGGCGACCAATGCCAGATGACTATCGTTCAAAACGGACAAAGAACGAAGCACGGGAGCAAGGGCGTTGATAAGGTCCTGGCGGGCGGGGCTGGCGCAACACCGAGGCCCTCGCGCACGCCCAGCGCCGGAATTCTCGACAGCGGGCCGGGGTTCACCTCGCAAGGCCCCGCCGCAACCGGCTCGCCGGTCGGCGGCGGAGCGCCGGCACCCGCGGCGGGTCCGGTTCTGCGCTGAGCCGGCGAGCCGCTCGCGCCAGCGCACCGCATCGCGGCTGCAACAACAACGCGCGTTGTTCACAACGCCCGGCCGCGCCCACCCATTGGAGGGCGCGGCCGCCCCTGATGCGATGCCAGAACTGCGAGCAAAACGGATCGTAGGGCCTGGATAGAAACATGCGGCTCGGGATGAAGCGACTTTCTGCTGCGCTTCTCGGCACGTTCGCCATGTCCGCAGCATCGGCCGCGGACATGCCGATCAAGGCCACGCCCGCGGCGGTGGTCAGCCAGAATTGGGAAGCCACGTTCGCCAGCGAGGTCCGCTACTACGCATGGAAGGGCGACCGCGGCACGCCTCCGACCGGCAGCACGGCCCCGGGCAGCGGCTCACAGCTCTACGTTCCTTACGCATTGCAGATCGCCGGAACGCCCGCCAACGACTGGAAGCTCGTGCTGCTCGGCCGCGGCGGCTGGGTGCGCTCGAAGCAAACAACCCCTGGGCTTGCGGGCGAGGTGGAGACCATCACCGACACGGTCGCCCAGGCCACCCTCACCTATCTCGGCATCGCCGGCCTGCAGCCGTTCGTCGCCATCAGCGTGAACGCGCCGACCGGGAAATCCGTGCTGTTCGGCACGCAGGCCAACGCGCGCATGGACCCCGACCTGGTCGAGATCGGCAGCTTCGGCGAAGGCTGGAACATCGGCCCCACGGTGGGCTTCAACCTGCCGGTCACCGCCTCGCTGATGCTGACGGGAAGCGTCGGCTACACCTGGCGCGGCCGCTTCGACCGCGAGCGCTCGAGCGCGGAGATCAATCCGGCGGCGCAGTCGCTGACCAGCCTTGATCCGGGCGACGTGCTCACCGGCACCGCCGCGGTCGCCTATCAGGGCGGCCCGTGGGCGTGGAGCGTCACCGGCTCGGTCTCTGAGGAAACCGAGACGGTCGAGAACGGCGTCGACCTCTACCGCGCCGGCCGGCGCTACCTCGCCGCCGCGACGTTGTCGTACACCTGGCCGGCACAGTGGGGCCAGACCACCTGGACCGGCGCCTACGCGCATTCCAACCGCAACGAGGTGAAGTTCCTCAATGCCGCGGCACTGATCACCGAAGCCTTCAACACCAATTCCGACCTCTACCGCGTCGGCGTGCAGCACCTGTTCATCGTCGCGGAAAATTTCGCCGTCGGCCCGACCGGCAGCTACCTGCACCGCAACAACAACTCCTACAATGCGGTCACGCTGCAATTCGTGCCGGCGAAGGAGCGCTGGAGCGCGGGCGGACTGGCGCGCTACGCGGTGAACGACAGGCTCACGTTCAACGTCCGCGCCGAGCACGTCTGGGTCGACGAGGACGAGCGGCTCGCTCCGGGCGGCCAGCAGTTCAGCGTCCTGGCGAACGCCTTCGTCGCAGGCTCGGCGGTTCCTGTGGTCTCGAGCACCGGCTGGATGGTCGCCGCAGGTGCCAATGCGAGGTTCTGAGTGCACTCGCCCAAGCCGGCTGTTCACTGCGGCGGCGTGACGCTGCGGCGTTGATCCGAAACACCTCGATGCGGAATGTTCGTCTCCGAGCTCCATCAGGAGACGCACGAGCTCGGCTTGCCGGCGAACGCCGGTCTTCTGCGTGGCGTTCCGAGGCGGGCGCTGCCGGCGCAGCTTTTTTGCGGTCGCCGGCTCCTTTCTTTCCGTTTCCCGTGGGTTGACTCCGTTTCCGCAGGCCCTATAACTGTTCCTGTTTTGTTCTTGCGATGGTAGCCGTCGATCGCGGCGTCCGAAGCGGGAGCAGAATGCGGTGCCCGACAACTGGCATCGCGTTGGAGCGCCGGGAGGCGCCGGGCCCCTCGCAAGGGCCCCGCGCCCCGGGACCCCCACCCCCCTCAAAGCCTACGGGTCCCGGAATCTTGGCGCGGACCGGCCTTCGCAAAGCCGGTCGGGAGCCTAGCAAGCTCCCGGCGCCTCTCGGCGCTCCAACCCCTCTTTTCGAGGGGAAGGAAAAGCGTACCCCCGCGAAGCGGGGGCGTGTCAGGAACGGACGGCGGCCGGGTGCCGACGATTTCCCGGAGCGCTGACGCTTGGCTGCCGGGCTGTTTGACGACGTGAATCCGTAACGGCTGCGCCCGCCGTTGCTCGCGCAGCGTGACGCGCTCGGCGCGCCAGGCGAGCTCCACAACTTGCCGCATGGGCAAGGCCGGTCGGGAGGGTCGTCCGACGCCGGCCGGTCGGCTACGCTGTTGCCGCAAATAGAACGGGGGAGGAGAAATGATGCCGATCAGACGCGCCCTGCTGCTTCTCGCGCTGACACTGCTGCCCGGCGCGGCCCTGGCTCAGTCCGCGCAGAAGCCGATCCAGATTTTCGTGCCGTTCGCGCCGGGCGGATCGGCCGACGGCATCGCCCGCATTCTCTCGAACGAGATCGGGGCGAGCTTGGGCCGGCAGGTGGTGGTGATCAACCAGCCCGGCGCATCCGGAACCATGGCCCTGGTCACGGCCGCGCGACAGCCCGGCGACGGCGATACGCTCGCGATCGCGGCGACCGCGGCGCTGGTGATCAATCCGCACATCGCGTCGTCGAACAACTTCGACACGCTGAAGGAGCTCGCGCCGGTCGCCAAGCTGATCGACATCCCGATCGTCATGGTCTCGAGCCCCAAAGGCGATCTCAAAACCATCAAGGCGGTGATCGAACGGGCGAGGTCCGCGCCGGGCGGCGTCACCTACGGCACCACCGGCGCGAATTCCGCGCAGCACATGGCGGTGGAGCTTCTGAAGAAGATGACCGGCGCGAACTTCGTGCACGTGCCCTATCGCGGCAGCGCGCCGGCGGTGACCGACGTGCTCGGCGGGCAGATCCCGATGGCCTCGGTCGACCTCACATCGGCGCATCAGCACATCAAGGCCGGCACGCTCAACCCGCTCGGCGTCACCAGCGCCGAGCGCGCCAAGACCGCGCCGGAGATCCCGACCATCGCCGAGGGCGGCGTTCCGGGCTTCAACGGCTCGGCGGGCTTCATCGGCGTTCTCGCCCCCGCGGCGACGCCGCCGGCGAAAGTGAGAGAGCTGTCGCAGATGGTGGCCGCGATCATGGCGAAGCCCGACGTGCAGGCGAGGGTCGCGCAGCTCTCGGTCGAGCCGGCCTACGAGAGCGAGACAAGGTGGAGCGCGATGCTGCAGGCGGACTCCAACAAGTGGAAGGAACTGCTGAAGACGCTGCCGCAGCAGAACTAGCAGGATGCTGAAAAACTCCGGACCGTCATTCCGGGGCGCGCCCGCCAGCGCGTTCACGCGCGTCTTCGACGCGCTATGGGCGCGAGCCCGGAAACCGCGGAGAATTTTTCAGTCGTAGGGTGGGCGAAATCGTCTGACGTGACATGGCGCGTGGGCACGGCGCGCGCACGATTTCGCCCACGCGGAGAGGTCGCGGGATGCGCGCCTTTGCCCCCCCCCCCCACGCATCTGCCGCAGCAGAAGCTGAATTGGCGGCACCTATTCGATCCCCCCAGCGCCGGCCTTGCGCACGATGTCGCCCCAGCGAACCGTCTCGGTGGCGACATAGCGCGACAGCTCCTCCGGCGAGGCGCTGCCCTGCGGGATCATGCCGTAGCGCGCGATGGTGTTGCGAACTTCGGGGACGGCGAGGATCGCTTTCATCTCGCCGTGCAGCTTGCCGAGAATGTCGGCCGGCGTGCCGGCGCGCGTGACGATCATCAGCCACGCCACGGCCTCGTAGCCCGGCACGCCCGCCTCGGCGAGCGTCGGTATCTCGTCCGCGGTCGGCACGCGGGTCGCCGAGGTGACGCCGAGGGCCCGCAGCTTGCCTTCGCGCACCAGCGGCAGCGCCGGCGACAGATCGCTGAACATGTAATGGAGGTGGCCGCCGAGGACGTCGTTCAGCGGCTGGGTCATGCTCTTGTACGGCACGTGGGCGACCTCGATGCCGGTCTGCATCTTGAACAGCTCGGCGAACAGGTGCGAGGCCGTCCCGGTGCCGGAGCTGCCGAAGCTCAGCGTGCCGGGCTTGTCCTTCGCAAGCTTCACCAGATCGGCGGCGGTTCGCGTAGGCGAGGCCGGATTGACCACCAGCACAAACGGCACGCGGGCGTAGAGCACGACCGGAACGAGATCCTTCTGCGGATCGAACGGCAGGGTTTTGTAGATCGTCGCGTTGATCGCCATGGTCGACGACGTCGCCATCAGCAGGGTGTGGCCGTCCGGCGCGGAGCGCGCGACCGCCGCGGCCCCGATGTTGGTGCCCGCGCCCGGCCGGTTCTCGATCACGAACGGCTTGCCGAATTTCTGCTCCAGCCGCGGCGCGAGCAGGCGCGCGACCATCTCCATGCCGCCCCCCGGACCGGTCGGGACCACGACCGTCACCGGGCGGCTCGGGTAGTCCTGCGCCCACGCCGGCACTCCGACGACCATGACGAGACCGACGATCAGGATCGTTGGACGCACGGCAATCATGCGTTGCACCTTCGCCATGGTTCGGCAGTTTGGTATCGGCACGTTGACGCAGCATGCCCCAGGATTAGGATCGTGTCATGACATACCGCGCTCCGGTCGCCGACATCGCCTTCACGCTCAAGCACGGCGCGGGACTTTCGCCGACGCTCGCGCAGAACGGCGCGCTCGCCGCCGACGACGTCGACGCCATCCTGGAGGAAGCCGGGAAGTTCGCGACCGAGGTGATCGCCCCGCTCAACACTGTGGGCGACAAGCACGGCACCCCGCTGAAGGACGGCAACATCACCATGCCGCCCGGCTGGAAGGACGCCTATCGCTCATGGTCCGCGGCGGGCTGGAACGCGGTGTCGCTGCCCGACGCGTTCGGCGGCCAGGCGCTGCCGCATGCGCTGAACGCCGCCTGCATCGAGATGTGGAATTCGGCGTCGATGGCCTTCGGCATCGGCCCGGTGCTGACCATGGGCGCGGCCGAGGCGCTTGCCGCCTACGGCTCCGACGAATTGAAACGGACTTATCTGGGCAAGCTCGTGTCCGGCGAATGGATGGGCACGATGCAACTCACCGAGCCGCAGGCCGGCTCCGACGTGGGCGCGCTCCGCACCAAGGCCGAGCGCGCGGGAGACGGCAGCTATCGCATCACCGGCCAGAAGATCTTCATCACCTACGGCGAGCACGACCTCACCGACAACATCATCCATTTCGTGCTGGCGCGGCTGCCGGATGCGCCCGCCGGCAACAAGGGCATTTCGCTCTTTCTCGTTCCCAAATTTCTTGTGAACGGGGACGGCTCGCTTGGCGCGCGCAATGACCTGCGCGCGCACTCGATCGAGCACAAGCTCGGCATCCACGGCTCGCCGACCTGCACCATGGTCTATGGCGACAAGGACGGCGCCGTGGGCTATCTCGTCGGCGAGGAGAACCGCGGCCTCGCCTGCATGTTCACGATGATGAACCTGGCGCGGCTCGCGGTCGGGCTTCAAGGCGTCGGCATCGCCGAGCGCGCGACGCAGCAGGCGCTGGCTTACGCGCGCGAGCGCAGGCAGGGCCGCGCCATCGGCGCCAAGGATGGCTCGAGCGCGATCATCGAGCATCCCGACGTCAAGCGCATGCTGATGACCATGCGGGCGCTGACGCGCGCCGCACGCGCGATCTGCTACGCCACCGCCGGTGCGATCGACATGAGCCACGGCGGCGGCGACCAGGCCAAGGCCGCCGACGCCCGCGCCGCGCTGCTGACCCCGGTTGCGAAAGCCTTCTCCACCGACATCGGCATCGAGGTGGCGTCGATGGGCGTGCAGGTGCATGGCGGCATGGGCTTCATCGAGAAGACCGGCGCGGCGCAGCATCTGCGCGACTCGCGCATTGCCGCAATCTATGAGGGCACCAACGGCATCCAGGCGCTCGATCTTGCCATGCGCAAGGTGCCGCTCGAAGGCGGCGCGGTGGTGCGCGCCTATATCGGCGAGCTGCGCAACACCGTGAAGGCGGTGCAGGCGAACAACGATCCGGCGCTCGGTGCAACCGGCGCACGGCTCGGCGAAGCGGTCGACAGCCTCGACCGCGCCACGGCATGGCTGCTCGGCCAGGTCAACGAGGCTCCGCAGGCCGCGCTTGCCGGCGCGACACCTTATTTGCGCCTGTTCGGCACGGCTGCCGGCGGCTGCATGCTGGCCGACGAGGCGCTGGCGGCGCTGCGGGTCAGCGCCGGCGAGCCCGCGGCGCGCGTTGCCGTCGCGCGCTTCTTTGCCGAGAACATCGCGGTGCAGGCCTCGGGGCTGGAGCGCGCCGTCACCGAAAGCGCCGACAGCGTCAACACTGCAGACGCCGCGCTGGCCGGCTGAGACGGAGCGCTGCCATGGCGAGGCTCGTGCAAGGCGTCACCATCCTTGAAGTCAAGGACATCAAGCGCAGTGAAGCATTCTATCGCGAGAGGCTCGGCTTCCGGCCCGGGCTGTTCTTCGGCGAGCCGCCGACCTTCTGCATCGTCAGCCGCGACAGCGTTACGCTGTTTCTCGATCTTGCGCGGACGCCGCGTGCCGCACCGATCAACCAGTATTGGGCGATATATCTCTACGTCGACGACGTGAATGCCATGGCCGCGGAGCTCTCCGCCCGCGGCGTCACCATCGAGCGCGAGCCGGAAGACCAACCCTACGGCTGCCGCGACTTCGACATCCGCGATCCGGACGGCCATGTCATCGGCATCGGCCAGAACGAGCTGTCGGCCGAAGGCAAGCTGACGTTGCCCTACGCATAGGACATTTGAGGCAATCCATGTCGCTGAAAGGCAAGACGCTGTTCATCACCGGCGCGTCGCGGGGCATCGGGCTTGCCATTGCGCTCCGCGCCGCGCGCGACGGGGCCAGCATCGCCATTGCCGCCAAGACCGAGACGCCGCATCCCAAGCTCGAAGGCACGATCTACACGGCAGCGGAGGAGATCGAGAAGGCCGGCGGACGCGCCCTGCCCCTGGTCGTCGACGTGCGCGATGAGGCGGCGGTGAAAAGCGCGATCGACAAGACGGCGGAACAATTCGGCGGCATCGACATCGTCGTCAACAACGCCAGCGCGGTCTCGCGCACCCCGGTCGCCGAGACCGACATGAAGCGCTACGACCTGATGCAGGCGATCAACACGCGCGGCACTTTCATGGTGTCGAAATACGCCATCCCGCATCTGGAGAAGGCCGCAAATCCGCACATCCTGATGAACTCGCCGCCGCTCGACATGCAGGAGAAGTGGTTTTCCGGCTCCACCGGCTATTCGATCGCCAAGTACGGCATGAGCCTCGTGGCGCTGGGGCTGGCCGGCGAGCTGCGCGGCAGGATCGCGGTCAACGCCTTGTGGCCGCGCGTCACCATCGCCACCGCCGCGATCAAGAACCTGCTCGGCGGCGAGCGCGTGATGCGCATGTCGCGGACGCCCGAAATCATGGCGGACGCGGCCTATGCGATTTTTCAAAAGCCCGCGAAAAGCTTCACCGGCCATTTCCTGATCGACGACACGTTCCTCGCGGAGGAAGGCGTCACCGATTTCGAGAAGTACCGCGCCATGCCGGGAGAGCCGCTGGCGGGCACGTTCTTCGTGCCGGACAGCCCGCCGCCACCGCCCGGCGTCAACATTTCCGGGAAGAGATGGGAATGAGCGCCTTTATTCGACCGTGACAAAAGCATAAACCTTGAAACTGCCCCTGCCACGGATCGCCGCATGACCACGCTCCTCATCTCGCATCCCGCCTCGCTCAACCACAGCAACGGACCGGGCCATCCCGAACGGCCGGACCGGCTGCGCGCGATCGCCGGCGTTCTGGAGCAGGAGAAGTATCAGGATCTCATCCGCGTCGAGCCGGATGCCGCGCCGCTCGAGACGATCGCGCTCTGCCATCCGATGGACTACATCGAGGCGATCAAGAACGCCTCGCCCAAGGAGGGAATGGTCCAGCTCGACGCCGACACCTCGATGTCGCCGGGCAGCTTCGAGGCGGCGCTGCGCGCGGTCGGCGGCGCGATGCTCGCGGTCGACGAGGTCGTCACCAGGAAAGCCGACAACGCCTTCGTCTGCCACCGGCCGCCCGGACACCATGCCGAGACGGTGCGGCCGATGGGCTTCTGCATCTTCAACCAGGCGGCGATCGCCGCGCGCCACGCGCAGAAGAAGCACGGGCTGCATCGCGTCGCGGTGATCGACTTCGACGTGCATCACGGCAACGGCACGCAGGAGATCTTCTGGACCGACCCGACGCTGATGTACTGCTCGACGCATCAGATGCCGCTTTATCCCGGCACCGGCGCTACGTCCGAGCGCGGCGACCACGACAACATCGTCAATGCGCCGCTGCGCGCCGGCGACGGCGGCAGGGAGTTCAAGCAGGCGATGGAGAGCCGCATCCTCCCTCGCCTCGCCTCGTTCGGACCGGAGCTGGTGATCATCTCGGCGGGCTTCGACGCGCATGCGCGCGACCCGCTCGCCAACCTGGAGTTCACCGAGGAGGATTTCGGCTGGGCCACGCGCAAGATCATGGAGGTCGCCGACAAGACCGCGCAGGGCCGCGTGATCTCGGTGCTGGAGGGCGGCTACGACCTGCAGGGCCTGTCGCAATCCACCGCCGCTCACGTGACCGCGTTGCTGCGGGGGTAGAAACAGGGTAACGCCTGCCCCACCGCCGCCGCCTGTCCGAAGACTTGCCGAAAGAACCGACCATGGCCGAAGCCGACAACGCCGATATCAAGAAGCTGACGTTCGAGCGGGCCATCGAGGAGCTGGAAACCATCGTCAAGCGGCTCGAGGAGGGCAAAGTCCCGCTCGAAGAGTCGGTCGCGATCTACGAGCGGGGCGAGGCGCTCAAGCGCCGCTGCGAGGAGCTCCTGCGCCAGGCCGAGGCCCGGGTCGAGAAAATCACCCTGGATTCGTCCGGCAAACCTGTCGGAACCGAGCCGCTGGACGTCAAATAGCGAGGCGCGCGCAGGCGGGTCGCAGCCTCCCCCGGCCCCCAAAACATTCACCCTCTATGGTTGTATTGACTGCAACCGCCCCGTACCGTCCGACGTGTCGTCACGACGCGCGGGGGCGTGTCAGTTCATGCTGCACATTGGCAATCCGCGTCCTTGGCTCATCATCTCCTGCTTGGTTCTGTCAGCCTGCCAAACCGCGAGCGGTCAAAGCGACAAGCCTGCCAGTCTGGATGCCTATATCTCCTGCAATCTCGCGGCGGCGCGGCGCGTGGCTGGCCAGCCCGGTGATCCCATCTCCCTGGCCGTGGCGGCGCGGGGAATTTGCCTCCGACAAGAACGTCAGCTTTCCGAAGAGCTGATTGCCACGAAGGGCGAATTGCGCGCACACCGGGTCCTGCAGGTGTATCGCGAGGGTATGCTCGAAGCGAACACCGCTGAAATCGTCAAGATGCGCGCCAGAACCCCACGCTAGTACCCGGAATCAGAGCTGAGTGATACGGCGGCCTTTGAAGGGCTTTTGGCGGACTCGTTTCTTGGTCCAC
>JAIESI010000076.1 GCA_019746135.1 Xanthobacteraceae bacterium | reverse complement strand
TGGTTTGCGCTGATGGCGCCGCCCGGCACGCCCGCGCCGCTGGCGCGCAAGATCAGCGACGATCTGCGCACCGTGCTAGGCAAGCCCGAGCTGAAGCAGCGGTTCGAGGACCTCGGCACCTATATCCGCCCGGGCACGCCGGAGGAGCTGACCGCGTTCATCCGTGAGCAGCAGGCGATCTGGCGGCCGGTGATTGCGGAGACGGCGAAGAAGATCAACTAAGCTGCATCCGGAGGGCGACATGGGACTGCGTGCCATGCGATCCGTTCTGGCGCTGTTGAGCGTGTTGGCGCTGTCCGCCATGGCCTCCGAGGCGCGGGCACAGGGCTTGCCGTCCGGGCCGCTGAAGATCGTCACCTCGGTCGGCGCGGGTGCTGCTCCCGACGTGATCACCCGCCTCGTGGCCGAGCATCTCACCCGGCTCTGGGGCCATCAGGTCATCGTGATCAACCAGCCCGGCGGGGCCGGGGCGGTGGCGATCAAGGCGGTCTCGTCCGCTCCGTCCGACGGCTCGACGCTGTATATGGCGCTGGCGACCAACTTCATTGCGCTGCCCGAGCTGCAGAAGAATTTTCCGGTCGATGTGCTGCACGACTTCGCGCCGGTCGGTTTCATCGGCGAGCAGCCGATCATGATCGGGGCGGCGCCGTCGCTCGGCATCGGCACGCTGCCGGAGCTGATCGCGCTGCTCAAGCAGCGGCCGGGCGAGCTCAACATCGGCGGCGGCAACCGCGGCAGCATCCTGCATTTCACCGGCGAATGGCTGCGCAGCGCGAGCGGCACGAAGTTCACGCTGCTGCACTATGCCGGCGGCGCGCAGGCGCTGCCCGATCTGATGGGCGGCCGGCTGCAGGCCACGATCGACGCCATCGCCAGCATGCGCGGCGCCATCGATGGCGGCCAGGTCAGGCCGCTGGCGGTCACGGTGCTCAAGCGCCTCGACAACTTCCCGCAGGTGCCGACGGTGGCCGAAACGTTGCCCGGCTTCCAGTCCATGGGCTGGATGGCGCTGATGGCGCCGGCCGGCACGCCTGCGCCGGTCGTGAAGAAGATCAGTGACGATCTGCGGACGGTGCTGGCGAAGCCCGAGCTGAAGCAGCGTCTCGCGGACCTCGGCACCTATGTCCGCCCGACCACCCCCGAGGAGCTGACCGCGTTCATCCGCGAGCAGCAGGCGATCTGGCGGCCGGTGATCGCCGAGACGGCGAAGCAGATCAATTGAGCGGGATGGGGAAAAGGGCCGACATGAGACTGCCTGGGCTGCGATTCATTCTTGCGCTTCTCGCCGCGCTGGTCGCGTTCGTAGTTCCGTCGCACGCACAGGACGGCTATCCGAACCGGCCCATCACCATGATCGTGCCGTTTGCCGCGGGCGGCTCGACCGACGCGATCGGCCGGCTCGTCGCCGACGGGCTCAGCCGGGTGATCGGACAGATCGTGGTGGTCGACAACCGCGGCGGGGCAGGGGGCTCGCTCGGCACCGCCGCGATCGCCAAGGCCACGCCCGACGGCTACACCATCGGCATGGGCACGGCCTCGACGCTCGCGATCAATCCCGCGACCTACAAGAACCTGCCGTTCGACGTTCTCGCCGACCTCGCGCCGATCGGCAACATCGCCGCGGTTCCCAACATCATGGCCGTACACCCCGGCGTGCCCGCCACGGACATCCGCGCCTTCATTGCGCTCGCGAAATCGCGGCCGGGCAGGCTTGCCTATGCCTCGCCCGGTCACGGCTCGGTCGCGCATCTGCTCGGCGAGCAGTTCAAGCTCGCGACCGGCACCGATCTCCTGCATGTGCCCTACCGCGGCATGGGGCCGGCGCTGAACGACGCGGTCGGCGGGCAGGTGCAGGTGATCTTCGACAACCTGCCGACGTCGCTGGAGCTCGTGCGATCCGGCAAGCTTCGCGCCATGGCCATCTCCGGCGAGAAGCGCGTTGCGGCGCTGCCGGAGATTCCGACCTTCGGCGAGGCCGGTGTCGAGGACGCGAACTGGATGGCGTTCTTCGGGCTGGTCGCGCCCAAGGACACGCCCGCCCCGATCGTGCAGCGGCTCAATGCCGAGCTGGTCCGCGTGCTGACGATCCCGGAGATCCGCGACAAGCTTGCGGCGCAGCAGGCGATCGTCGTCGGCAATTCGCCCGATGCCTTCAGGGCCGAGATCGCGCGCGAGATTGCGCGCTTCAAACGCGCGGTGGCGGCCGCCAGGATCGAGGTGAATTGACCGCCTGCTTGTGACTATTGCTCGGGCCGGGGCGCGGCTGGACTGCCTTTCGGCGTGATGCGCCGAATGATCTTCTCGCGGACCACGGGATTGTTCTGCGCCACCTCCAGGATCGAGGAGTATTCCGCGACCGAAAGGCCCTGATCGGTGACGGCCTTCTCCATCGCGCTGTTGCCCTCGTCCGCCAGCCGCTCCTGCTCGGCCGGCGAGGCTTCCTTGCTGATCCGCTGTTGATACTCCTGCTTGACGTTGGCCATCCGTTCGATCGCCGCCGCGGCCGCATCGAGCTTCCGGTCCGGAATGTTCTCGGCCTGGGCGGCGGCGTCCGGCACCTTCGGCCGTGCCTGTGCGTTCGCCGCCGGAACCGGGTGCAGCCAGGCGGCCATGGCGAGCGCGGCTGCGAGTTGCGCTGCCAAAAGCCGCGCAGAGAGCCGTTGAGGGTGTCGCGCAACAGCGAGTTGCGTAGAAGCTCGCGTCGAACGCCGGTGCATCGGCTGTCGCATATTTTTTCGTCTCCTGACTGCGGCCGCCCGCGGAAGACGGGCGGCTTCGCGCGACCTAAGCACGTTCTCGCAAATCGCTTCCGGCTTGTTTGGCCATCTGGCATGTCGAAACGGCATGCTGTCCATCGCTCGGCCATCGTCGTGACGGCTGCATGGCGGCGGCGTGGCGATCGATTGCACAACTGTGCAGCATTACCGCTGGCATCGGCCGCGCAACCGCGGTCCGCCACGGTGCGACCATCAAGAATCTCGCGGACATCGCCGCGGCCTGATCAAAATGGATCGAGCCCCGGCGCGGAGCCGGGGCTCGATGACGCGTCGCTTGATGACGCTCGCGCGTCCTAGAGCATGATCCCGAAAAGTGTGAAGCGGTTTTCGGAAAAGATCATGCTCAAACAAGAAGCTAAAGCGGGATGGCGATTCGAAGAAAAGCCATCCCGCTTTAGTCGCAGGATCTGCAGGGCGGGAAGTCGCGGCTGTAGAGCGGCTGCTTGAGGAACGCCTGCTTGTCGTAGTTCCAGAACTGGCTGACGTTGGGATAGGTCTTGATGACCGTGTTCCAGAGCTCGTCCTTGTCGTAGCCGAACATCTTCTTTTTCTCGACCTTCTTGATGTAGATGTTGTTGACGGCGGTCTGCCGGTCGTCGAGCGACACCGGCCCGCGCACCGCGTCGAGCTTGATGCCGGTCATGATCTTGATGAATTCGAGCGGTCCGGGATATTTGCCGTTCGTCTGCTTCAGCACCTCGTCGATCCACTGCGCGGTGGTGTAATTCGCCTCCGAATAATACGACGGCACCTTGCCGTATCTGGTGCGGTACTTCTTGACGAACTCGGCGTTCTTCGGCGTGTCGAGGGCTGCGCTGTACATGAACGACGACACGTCGCCGATCACCTCGTCGCCCATCGACGGCAGGATGAACTCGTCGTAGTTGGTGCCGCCGCCGATGATCGGCTTCTTGTATCCGGCCGCGCGCAGCTGCTTGGGGAATTGCAGCGACATCGGCCCGACCATCAGCGCGAAGATCGCGTCGATGTCGGATTTGATGGTCGGGATATAGGGCCCGAAATCCTTGGTGCCGATCGGCGGCCAGATTCTCTGCACGATCCTGCCGCCGCAGTCCTCGAACACCTTCTGGAAGCCGCCCGCGGTCTCGTGGCCGAATGCGTAGTCGGCGGCGATGACGGTGATGCGCTTGTAGCCCTGCTCGCAGGCCCATTGCCCGAGCGGGTGCGCGGGCTGCGACGGCACGAAGGTCGGCCGCACCATGTAGGGATACTTGTCGAAGTCGCGCTGGCCGAGATCGTCGGCGGTGGCGATCGAGCCGATGTAGAGCATCTTCTCGCGCGTGGCGACCGGCGCCAGCGCGTAGCCGGTGGTCGCGAGCACGCCGCCGACCAGCATGTGCACCTTGTCGGACAGGATCAGCTTGTTGGCCTTGGTGACGCCGGTGTCCGGCCGGCCCTGGTCGTCCTCGACGATCAGCGTGACCTTGGCGCCGCCGAGCATCCCCTTGTGCTCGTCGAGATACATCTGCAGGCCGTTCTGCATGTCGGTGCCGAGCTGGGCGAAGATGCCGGTCTTCGGCGCGATGAAGCCGATGCGAAGCTCCTCCTGGGCGAGGGCCGGCGCGGAGACGAATGTGGCCGCGAGCGATACGCCAAAAATGAGCGCCGTGCGCGTTGTGGCATGGCTCATGATGCTGTCCTCCCGGACGTTGAAGGCCGCCAGCCCTTCGTGCGTGACCGGTCGAAGCCGTTGCGATGTTGTTCGCGAGTTGCAACGCTAGCACTGTCCGTTGCGCAGGAGGAGGGCCGCGCGCGGGCAATAGCCCAAGCGCGGCATTGCCCACCGGGCTTTGCTGTTGTGCTCGGATTACTTCTTCCAGAGCGTCTTGCTGGCGATCCGCGCGCCTTCGACCAGCGCCGCGAACTTCGCCCAGACGATCGACGGATGCACCTCGTTGGAGCCGGCAAACGAGGCGAAGCCGCAGTCCGCGCCGGCGATGACGCGCTCGCGGCCGACCACGCCGGCGAAGCGCTCGAGGCGCTGGGCGACCAGCTCCGGATGCTCGACCAGCACCGTGGACTGGGTGATCACGCCCGGAATCAGGATCTTGTCGTCGGCGAGCTTCGCCTTGCCCCATTCCTCGAATTCATGCTCGTGCCGCGGATTGGAGGCCTCGAACGAGACCGCGCCCGCCTTCACCTTGAGGATGATGTCGATGATGTCCTTGAGCTGCATGTCGTTGGTGCGCGGACCCATGTTCACGCTGTAGCAGGTGTGAAAGCGGATGCGGTCGGCGGGGAGGCCGGCCAGCGCTGCGTTCAGCGCCTCGACGCGAACCTCGGCCCATTTGCGGCATTCGGCGATGCCGAGGTCGGGCCGGGTGATGTAGTAGGTGACGAGGAACGGATCGTCGATCTGCAGCAGAAAGCCCGCATCGACGATCGCCTTGTATTCCTCGCGCATCGCTTCGGCGATGGCGAACACGTAATCCTCGGGCGTCCTGTAATGCTCGTTGGGCGTCGTCGTCTCGATGTTCGACGGCGCGATCGCCGGCACGAAGGCTTCCGTGGCGTTCGCCGCCTTCACCGCGGCCGCAAGATCGTCGAGCTCGGTCTTCAGCCGGTCGTGGCCCTTGTACTTGATCGGCCCGGTGCAGACCATCAGGGCGCGGCGGCGCGGCGCGCTGACCTGCTTGGCCGCTTCCGACTGGTAAAATTCCGGATAGTCGATGGTCTCGCGCGAGGTGGCGAACGGGCTCGGCCGCGAGCCGGCACGCTTTTCGAGGCCGTCGAGCCGCTGCGCCGCGTAGGTGATGAAGCTCGGCTTGCCCATCTCGCCGTCGTTGACGACGTCGAAGCCCATGTCCACCTGATGCCTGACGGTGTCCTGGACCGCCTGGGCCACGCGCGCGTTGTAGGCGTTCTCGTCGACCGGCTTGCCGTCCAGCCGGTCCATCATCATCGCCACCAGGTCGTCCGGCCGCGGCAGGCTGCCGACATGGGTGGTGAGGATGCGGTCAGTGCTGCGCTGCATTCGTCATTTCCATGGCATGCGCGGGGTGGCGGCCGATCGCTTTGCTGCTGCGCGTGCGTTGCAAAAGAGAAAGAGTATGACACTGCCCGTCGCGACGCAGCAACCCGACGCTGCGCGCACGCGCCGCGGCACACGGCAGGTCAGCGGGATTTCTCATGACGTGCATGTTCACGCGCGTGCGGTGCGAGGTGCCGTGCTCGCGTGCTTGCAAGGTTTCCGCCGCTTGGGAATACTCGGCGACGTTCGCGTGTTGCCCACCGCTCTGCCCACGTTTGGCAGCAGGAGCGCCCGATGTTCATCGAGCAGAGGCTCTACACCTTCGCGCCGGGCAAGAGCGCCGGGTTCGACCGGCTCTATCAGGAGCAGGGCCGCGCGCCGCAGGAGCGGCACCTCGGGCTTCCGGTCGGCTACTATTACAGCGAGATCGGGCCGCTCAATCAGGTGATGACGCTGTGGGCCTATGAGTCCCTCAACGACCGCGTCGAGCGGCGCGAGCGGTTGTTCAAGGATCCGCAGTGGATCGAGTTCCTGCACAAGGCGCGGGCGCTCGTCGTTATGCAGGAAACCCGTATTCTGAAACCGGCGTCATTCTTCAACGAACGCCTGAAAAATTTTGTCGAGTCAGGGAGGGAGAAGCACCTATGAGGACATTGCTGCATGCGCTCGCGTGCGCGGGCGTGGCGTTCGTCGCGTCGGCTGCGCCAGTCCGCGCGCAGTCCGACTTTCCGTCGCGGCCGATCAAATTCATCGTGCCGTTCCCGGCCGGCGGCGGCATCGACATCACCGCGCGCGCCGGGGCGCAGGTGCTCGGCAACATTCTCGGCCAGCAGATCGTGGTGCAGAACCAGGGCGGGGCAGGCGGCGCGATCGCGACCGACGCGGTGGTGAAGGCCGATCCCGACGGCTATACGCTGCTCTACCACTCGACCACCGGCATCGTGCATGCGGCGGTCAACGACAAGCTTCCGTACGACTGGATGCGCGATCTGGCGCCGGTCGCGATCGTCACGCGCTTTGCGCCGGTGATGGTCGCGTCCCCGACGCTGCCGTCCAGGAATCTGAAGGACTTCATCGCGCTGATGAAGACCAATCCGGGCAAGTACAGCTTCGCGTCGTCGGGCACCGGCACCGCGGTGCATCTCGCCGCCGAGCTGTTCCGGCAGAAGGCCGGCGTCGACATGGTGCACGTGCCGTATCGCGGCACGGTCGCGGCGATGCCGGACCTGCTGACCGGCCGCATCGCCATGATGATCGACGGCGTGCCGGTGCAGACCCAGAACATCCTCAACGGCACGGTGCTCGCCTATGCGGTGACGACCCGCACGCGCTCGCCGTCGATCCCCGATGTGCCGACCATGAAGGAGATGGGCGTCGACTACGAGCTGCCGT
The DNA here is from genome assembly GCA_019746135.1 of Xanthobacteraceae bacterium. Lineage (GTDB taxonomy): Bacteria > Pseudomonadota > Alphaproteobacteria > Rhizobiales > Xanthobacteraceae > Z2-YC6860. The sequence goes on along the minus strand of JAIESI010000076.1, from coordinate 52,473 downwards.
TCTGGACCGCGGTCTACGCGCCGGCGCGGACGCCGAAGCCGGTGATCGACAAGCTGCAGGCGGCGATCGCCACGACCATGCGCGACGTCAGCGTGGCCAGGCATCTGGCCGATGTCGGCACCGAAGCCGTCGGCTCGAGCGCGGCCGAGCTCGACGCGCTGACCAGGCAGCAGTTCGAGCTCTATCGCGGCATCGTCCGGGCCAACCCGGCGCTGCTGCCGCAATAGCGCGCTTCGGTGTCCCGGCCTGTTCCGATCGCGGGGAGGCCTGCGCCGCCGCAAATGCGGCCCGAACGGTCGGTCGTGATCGTTGGATCGGAACCCGGCGCCATCCGAATGTCCCTGGTCGGGCGGCGCAGGCAAGCGGTTCGACAGCCTTGGGTCAGGCCCGGTATCCCGCTGCCGTTTATGCCCGACGGCCGTTGCCCACCGGCCGGCGCCGGGATTAGGCTATCCGCAACTTCGGCGAGCAGCCGCCATACGGCTGCCGGACACCATATGCCTGGGGAGGCGACACCATGAAGACAGCTTGCATTCGAAGTGTGTTTGCCGCGGCCTTCGCCGCGCTGCTGGCGTTCGTTGCGCCCGCGGCCGCGCAGCAGGTCGCGATCGACAATGACGATATCGGCGGCGTGGTGCGCGGCCCGGGCGGGCCCGAAGCCGGCGTCTGGGTGATCGCGGAGACCCGCGAGCTGCCGGTGCGCTTCATCCGCAGCGTCGTCACCGACGATCAGGGCCGCTACGTCATCCCCGACCTGCCCAAGGCCAGCTACGACATCTGGGTGCGCGGCTATGGCCTCGTCGACTCGCCGAAGGTGAAGAGCGAGCCGGGCAAGCAGCTCAATCTCACCGCGGTGCCCGCGCCGAACGACGCGGAGGCCGCCAGGTATTACCCGGCGATCTACTGGTACGCGATGATGAAGCTGCCGGACGCCGAGTTCTTCGGCAGCAAGGACGCGCCGCCGAACCTGAAGATGACCGGCTATCTCAACGGCATGAAGAACAACGGCTGCGTCGGCTGCCACCAGCTCGGCCAGCTCTCGACCCGTACCATTCCGAAGTTCTTCACCGAGCAGTCGAAGAACCACGAGGAAGCGTGGGTCAAGCGCGTCCAGGCCGGGCAGGCCGGCGAGAACATGGTCAACATCATCGCCGGCCAGCTCGGCGGCGTGCCGTTCAAGTATCTCGCCGACTGGACCGAACGGGTCCAGAAGGGCGAGCTGCCGTTCGCCAAGCCGACGCGCCCGGAAGGCGTCGAGCGCAACATCGTCGTGACGCTGCGCGACTGGCACAACGACAAGCAGTACCTGCACGACCTGATCGCCAGCGACCGCCGCTATCCCACGGTCAACGCCTACGGGCCGCTGTTCGGGCAGTGCGAGCACGCCTGCGACGACATGCCGATCCTCGATCCGGTGAAGAACGTCGCGACCAACTTCGTGCTGCCGACCACGCCGGACATGCCGCTGGCGCTCGGCCCCGGCAACGCCGGCTCGATCAAGATCCTCGGGCCGTCGGCCTATTGGGGCGAGGAGAACATCTGGGACAGCCGGGCGAACAACCACAACTCGATGTTCGACCGCAAGGGTCGGCTCTGGCTCGCGGCCACCGGCCACAAGCCGGAGAACCCGGACTTCTGCAAGAAGGGCTCGAGCCATCCGTCGGCCGTCGAGTTTCCGCTCGACCGCACCAACCGCCGGGTGACGATGTACGACCCCAAGACCGGCAAGTACACCGCCTACCAGACCTGCTTCGGCTCGCATCATCTGCAGTTCGGCTACGACGCCAACGAGACGCTGTGGATGTCGACCGGCGGTGGCGGCGGCAATGTCGGCTGGATCAACACCAGGATGCTCGACGAGACCGGCGACATTGAAAAGTCGCAGGGCTGGACCTCGCTCATCCTCGACACCAACGGCAACGGCCAGCGCGACGAGTACACCGAGCCGGGCAAGCCGCAGGAGCCGGGCAAGGACATGCGGATCGGCCCGACCTTCTACGCGGTGATGCCGAGCCCGGCCGACGGCTCGGTCTGGGGCACGATCCGCGGCAATCCCGGCGCGATCCTGCGCGTCGATCCGGGCAAGAACCCGCACCGGGCGCTGGCCGAGATGTACAACGTGCCGCTGCCGGGCTTCGGCCCGCGCGGCGGCGACATCGACAAGCAGGGCCGCGTCTGGGTGTCGCTTGCGAGCGGCCACATGGGCGTGTTCGACCGCCGTCTCTGCAAGGGCCCGCTCAACGGCCCGAACGCGACCGGCGACCATTGCCCGGAGGGCTGGGCGTTCTATCAGTATCCCGGCCCGGGCTTCAAAGGCATCGGCGAGAACTCGGCGGAGTCGAGCTACTACTCGTGGGTCGACCAGCACAACACCTTCGGGCTCGGCGACGATATCCCGATGTCGACCGCAAACCTGATGGACGGTCTCGTCGCGCTGAAGGACGGCAAGATGATCTCGATCCGTGTGCCGTATCCGCTCGGCTTCTACGCCAAGGGCTTCGACGGCCGCATCGACGATCCGAACGCCGGCTGGAAGGGCCGCGGGCTCTGGGCCGCGAACGGCGACCGCACGCCGTGGCTCATCGAGGGCGGCAAGGGCACGAAGCCGCTCGCCGCGCATTTCCAGCTTCGCCCCGACCCGCTGGCGAAGTAGCGAGGGTCGGATCAGAAACGCGAGGGCCGGAGAAATCCGGCCCTCGCGCCATTTCGGGCGCCGCCACAAGCACTTTCACGGCGTCTTCGATGACCGTGCGCCGGGACGCGAGATGCCGGGCCGGCGCGCGAAGCCTCGCGGAAGGTTGCATATCCCTCAGAAATATCGTATACAAATAATCGGTATACTCATTAATTGGCGATAATCCTAAAAAGAAAAATCGTCGCCTTGCGAAACGGAGGGTTACCATGACCCCATCGAAGGCCTTCATGGCCATCGCTGCGTTTGTCGTGTGGACCGGATCGGCTGCGGCTCAGGATTTTCCGGTCCGTCCGATCACGATCGTGGTGCCGTTCCCGGCCGGCGGCATTTCCGATCAGGGCACGCGCATCGTCGCTCAGAAGGCTTCGGAAAGCCTCGGGCAGCCGGTCGTCATCGACAACCGCGGCGGGGCGGGCGGCAACATCGGCGCGGTCGCCGTGAAAAACGCGCCGGCCGACGGCTATACGCTCTATCTCGCCAACGTCGGCAGCCATGCCATCAACCAGTCGCTTTACAGCAAGCTGCCGTTCGATCCGATCAGGGATTTCGCGCCAGTCATCGCGCTGTTCGAGTTTCCGCATGTGCTGGCGGTTCCGCTCGCAAGCCCGGCGAAATCGGTCCGCGAGCTTGTCGATCTCGCCAAGGCCAGGCCCGGAGGCCTGGCGTTTGCTTCGCAGGGGATCGGCGCCGGTGGTCATTTGCTTGCCGAAATGTTCATGGCGAGCACGGGTATCAGGGCGACGCATGTGCCCTATCGCGGATCGGTGCATGCGCTGCCCGATCTGGTGGCCGGCCGCGTCGATTTCATGTTCGACGGCATTCCGGGTACGGGTCCGCTGGTGAAGGAGGGCAGGGTCCGCGCACTCGCGGCTGCCGCCGGCAAACGACCGGACATGCTGCCAGACCTGCCGACCATGGCGGAGGCCGGCTATCCGGGCATCGAGCTGTCGGCGTGGTTTGGCCTCGCCGCTCCGGCCGGCACGCCCAAGCCGGTGATCGACCGGCTCAATGCCGAGTTCACCAAGGCGTTGAAAAGCGCCGATGTCATGGAGAAGCTTTCGCAAACCGGCGCACGGCTGCTGCCCGGCTCGCCTGCGGATTTTGCCGTCTTGATGGCGTCGGACACCGAGCGGCTCGGCAACATCGTCAAGGTGTCCGGCGTGAAGATCGACTGAGAGACAAGACGGCCTGCGCGATCGGGAGAGCGCCGATGAGCCTGTTGGGAAAAGGCGCCGTGCTGGTGTGGTGCGACATCGACCCGGCTGCGGCCGATGAGCACGAGCGCTGGCATTCCTACGAGCACATTCCGGAGCGGCTCGGTGTTCCCGGTTATCTCCGGGTCCGGCGCGGCATCTCGCCGGATCAAGGCGCGCCGCGCATCTTCGTTCTCTACGAGGTTCGCGATCTCGACGTCGTGCTGTCACCGGCCTACATGCAGCGGCTGAACAGTCCCTCGGCGTGGACCACGCGGATGATGCGCTCGGTCCAGCGCCTCAATCGTACGCCATGCAGGGTGTCCGGGAGCTTCGGGACCGGGATCGGCAGCCATGTGGCGGCCATTCGAATCTCGCCGGAGCCGGTTGGTGCCAGCCGTCTCCGCCATTGGCTCCTGGCCGGCCTGCTGCCGCAGGTGGCCGGGCTGCCCGGCGTCGTCGGCGTTCATCTGCTGGAGGCGGATGCCGCAGCCCGCGGTCCGAACACCAGGGAGCAGGCATTGCGCGGCAAGCGCGACGAGGCCGCCGACTGGGTGATCGTGCTGGAGGGTTTCGACCGGGCAGCGATCCGGGAAATTCCCGCGTCCCATCTGGCGGTGGAGCTGGTGGCGCACGATGACGTGCGGGGCGATATCGCCGTTTCGGTTTATGAACTGGTGCATATTGCCGGCGCGGAGGATTTGGCATCCGTCCCGGTCGCCCAGGTGCCGGTGTTCGGGTCGGCTTGATTGGTATACTCACTGTGCTAGGTCACGCAGCGGGCGTGCCGTGCCGCCCGGAAGGTGACTGCCATGACGCTCGATCTTTTTTATTCCCGCGCCGGACATCTCATTCGGCGGATGAATCAGATTTCAGTTGCGATATTTCTTGAGGAGACCGCCGAGCTCGGTCTCACCACGGTGCAGTACGCCGCGCTGAACATGATCGAAGAGGTGCCCGACATCGATCAGGTCACGCTCAGCAACCGGATCGCGTTCGATACCACCACGCTGGTCAAGGTGCTCGACCGCCTGGTTGAAAAAGGACTGATCACGCGCAAGCAGTCGTCGTCCGACCGCCGGCGGCATGTGCTCAACGTGACGCCCAAGGGCCGCGAAGTCGTCCGCAAGATCATCCCGATGATCGACCGCTGTGAGCAGCGGATCCTCGCCCCGCTCGGTTCGGCGGACCGGCGGAAATTCCTGGAACTGGCCTCGCGCGTGGTTGACGTCAACAACGTCTACAGCCGCGCCCCGCTCAAGAGTGATCCGCCGACAACGCCGTCCAGCTCCAGGAAAAGGACTGTCGGACGCCGGGCAGGGGCCGTTGACGGCTGATCATCCGGCCCTGGCCGCAATCCGGTAGGCGTCGTCGATCATCTTCGCGGCGCGGTAGCCGTCATGCACGCTCGCCGGCGGCGGCTCGCCGCGGCGCCAGCATGCCAGCGTTTCCTCCAGGATGCGGTAGGACGGCATTTCGGCCGGAATGCCCGGTTTGGTTTGCTCGCCGTCGGCCGTGACGATGCGCAATTGCCCCGCCTTGGACACCAGCATGGCGTCGCGGCCGGAGATCTTCATTTCGCCGTCGCCGCCATCGAGCAGCTTGTCGCTGCTCGAACCGCTGCTGTGGCTCTCGCGCGATCGGCGCGGGAAGGTGTTGCCGACCTCGATCGTGCCCAGCACGCCGCTCTCGGAGCGCACCAGCACCACCGCATAGTCCTCCACCGGCTGGCCGAGCGCCCGGTTGCTGATCTGCGCGGCGATCACCTCGGCGTCCTCGCCGGTCAGTTGCCGGAAGGTGTCGAAGCCGTGCGTGCCGAGATTGCGCAAGGCGCCGCCGCAGGCAGCGGCCGGGTCGAGCATCCACGGGCAATCCCATGCCGGGTAGCGCGCCGACGAGAAGCCGATGGTGCGCAGATAGATGTGCGACAGCGGCCCGAATGCGCCACGGTCGAGCATGGCGCGCGCTTCCGCATAGAACGGCGTATGACGCTGCGGCGTCGGCAGGGCCGCAAAGCCTTGCCTGGCATCCGCCTTCGCTGCCAGCCCGCGCACCTGATCGGCGTTGATCCCCATCGGCTTTTCCATCAGGAACGGGATTTCTGCGTCGAGCAGGTGGTGGCCGATCTCGGCCATCACCGTTGGCCGGCCGAGCGCCAGGACGAAGTCGGGCCTGGCTTCGCGGAGCATCTGCTTGTAGTCGGCAAACGCCGGCGGGTTGCCGACCTCCGCGGCGCGTTTCTGTGCGACCGCAAGGCTGGGGTCCTGCAATCCGACGAGAACGACGTCCGGCATCCGCGCGAGCTGCCGCAGATAGGCCGGGTCGTAGACCGAATGCCAGTGGCTCACCTCGATGGCTGCAACCCGGATCGGCATGGCTCCCGGCATCCCATGTTGACAGATAATTGGTATACCGATAATTGGTATACGAGTAACGTTGTCGCCGCAACAGCCGGGCGAACGGTTTTGCCACAAAGGGAGCATGGGACGATGAGCAGCGCTGCACAACATGCGGGTTCCGTGGCCCCGGTCGGCTCGGGCCTCCTCGATGCGATGCAGAAGCAGCAGGTCCTTCCGCTGTGGGATCGCTACAAGACGCTCAACACGCGCGAGCCGCAGTTCTACGCGCCGATGATCTGGCCGTGGGCGACGATGGAGAAGCTCGTCGACCGCGCGGCCAAAGAGGTCAGCATGGACGAGGCGGAGCGCCGCGCCTTGCTGTTCTGCCATCCGGCATTCCCGGGCACCGTGTTCACGACGCCGACGCTGTCGGGCGCGCTGCAAATTCTCGAGCCCGGCGAATCCGCCCATGCGCACCGCCACACGCTTGCGGCGCTGCGGCTCGTGATGGTGGGCGAGGGCGCCGAGACCATCACCGACGGCAAGCCGTGCCTGATGGAGCCGGGCGACCTGATCCTGACGCCGGCCTGGAGCTGGCACGAGCACCGTCACAACGGCAAAGGCCGCGTCGTCTGGTTCGACGGCCTGGACTATCCGCTGGCGCGGCAGCTCGGCACCGTGTTCTTCGAGATGGGGCCGGGCCCGATCCCCAAGCGCGACATCGCCGATATCGCCGACGAAGGCCTGCGCGAAGGCGGCGTGCTGCCGGACAGCGACAGCTACGGCCTGCCCTATTCGCCGCTCTATCGCTACGCCTGGAAGCGCGTCGGCCAGGCACTCGACGCGATGCCTGCGGCCGCCGACGGCTCGAAGCGCGTCCGTTACACCAATCCGGTCGACGGCGGGCCGGTCATGCCGACGCTCGACTGTTACGCGCTGCGCGCCGGCGTCGGCCGGTCGACGACGCCCGCGCGCTCGACCGCCACGGCGATGGTGGTGGTGATCGAAGGCGAGGGCGAGACCCGCATCGGCGACACCACCTTCCAATGGAAACCGCACGACGTGTTCACGCTGCCGCGCTGGCTCTGGACCGAGCACAAGGCCACCAAGGGACCGGCGACGCTGTTTCTGATGACCGATCGCGAGCTGATGCGGCGGATCGGCCATTTGCGCGAAGAGACCGCAAACCGGTAGCGCGCCGGCGGCGCACCGCCGCAACAGGCCCAACGCGAGCCAGGGAGGACGCCGTGCATGCTGTGGTCAAATCCCTCGCATTGATCGCGACGCTGTGCGCCGGCGCGGCATCGTTGTCAGCCCAAGAATCCGCGGAAGAATCAGCCCAAGAATCCGCGCAAGAATCCGCCCGAGAAACCGTCCAAGAATCAGTTCAGGCGCTGGCCCGGCCATTCAACCGGCCGGTGACGATCATCGTGCCGTTCTCGCCCGGCGGATCGAGCGACCAGGGCGCGCGCCTCGTTGCAAGCAAACTGTCCGACGGCATCGGCCAGCCGGTGGTGGTCGAGAACCGCATCGGAGCCAACGGCCAGGTGGCGGCGGCACAGGTCAAGTCGGCGCGGCCCGATGGGCACACGCTGCTCTGGGCGAGCCACGGCATTCTCGCCATCAATCCATCGCTCTACACCAGGCTCACCTACGACCCGCTCAAGGACTTCGAGCCGGTCACCCTGGTGTTCAAATCGACGCATCTCCTGATCGTCCCGGTGGAGAGCCATGCGAGGAACGCAACCGATCTGGTCGCGCTGGCGCGCCAGCAGCCGGGCAGGCTCAGCTTCGCGTCGGTCGGCATCGGCAGCGGCTCGCATCTCGCCGGCGAGATGTTCAAGTTCGGCAACAGGCTTGACGTCGCGCACGTGCCCTACAAGGGGTCCACCAACGCGCTTCCCGATCTGGTCGCAGGCCGCGTCCATTACATGTTCGATGGTCCGGGCAACGCCGTCGAGTTGATCCGCGGCGGCAAGCTCCGCGCGCTGGGTGTCACCGACGCGCGCCGCTTCGCGCAACTGCCGGATGTCCCGACCATGGCCGAGGCCGGCATCCCGGACAATGTCATCAACTCCTGGTTCGGGCTCGTCACGACCGCCGGGACGCCAAAGCCCGTGGTCGTCCGGCTCCATGCCGAGATCGCAAAGGCCATCGGCGCGCCGGACATCGCGCAAAAGATCGCCGACTTCGGCGGCAGCGCATCGGCGAGCCGGTCGCCGGAGGAGTTTTCAACCTTCATTGCGTCCGAAAATGCCCGCCTCGGCCGGTTGATCAGGGCGACCGGCGTGCAAGCCGACGCAGGCAGCCCCTGAAGCGAGGACGTTCATGTCGAAAGGCCAACCAGTTCAAGTCATCATTGTCGGCGCGGGGATTGGCGGCTGCGCGCTGGCGCTGGCCCTGCACAAGGTTGGCGTGCCGTGCCGTCTGGTCGAGGCGGCACCGGAGCTCAAGCCGCTCGGCGTCGGCATCAATCTCCTGCCGCATGCGGTCCGCGATCTCGCAAGCCTTGGGCTGGAGCCGCAGCTTGCCGGCAAGGGCGTCCCGACCAGGGAATATTGCTTCTATACCAGGCTGGGACAGCTCGTTTACCGCGAGCCGCGCGGCCGGTTCGCCGGCTACGACTGGCCGCAGATCTCGATCCATCGCGGCGATCTGCACGGTGTCCTGCTCGACGCCGTGCGCGAGCGGCTCGGATCGGATGCGATTGCGCACGGCCACAAGTGCGTCGGCATCGAGCAGGACGCCAATGGCGCGATCGTCCACCTGGCCGATCCGGCTGGCGCGCGGCTGCCGGATATCAGAGGCACGGTGGCGATCTCCTGCGACGGCGTCCATTCGGTCCTCCGCGCCAGCATGCATCCGAATGAGGCGGTGCCGCGCTACGAAGGGACGACGCAGTACCGCGGCGTCACGCGGTGGAAGCCGTTCCTCACCGGCGCCAGCATGGCGTATCTCGGAACGCACGAGACCGGCAAGCTGGTCATCTATCCGATCCGCGACAACATCGACGCGGAGGGCCGCCAGCTCGTCAACTGGGTCATCGAGGTGGTGCGCCCGAACGATCAGCTGTTGCGCGACTGGAACCGGAAGAGCCGCGTCGAAGAGTTCATCGATCATTTCCGGCACTGCGCGTTCGACTGGCTCGACATTCCGGCGCTGCTCCGGGCGAATGACGCCGTCTACGAATATCCGATGATGGACCAGGAGCCGCTGCCGTACTGGACGCAAGGCCGCATCACGCTGCTGGGCGACGCCGCCCATCCGATGATGCCGCGCGGCTCGAACGGCGCGGCGCAGGCCATCATTGACGCGACGACGCTGGCCGGGCTGCTTGCGGCGCAGGCCGACCCGCTGGCTGCGCTCAAGGAGTACGAAGCCAAACGCTTGAAGGCGACCGCCAATGTGGTGCTGGCCAACCGCGGCATATCGCCCGACGCGATCATCCGCGTTGTCGAGGAGCGGACCAAGGGCAAGCCGTTCAAGAACATCGAGGACGTCATTTCCCGCGAAGAGCTCGTGCAGTGGCAGGAGCGCTACAGGGAAATCGCGGGCTTTGCCGCGCGGGACCTGAAGAAGCCCGGCGCGCTGGCGTAGCGGCCTGGAGCGTCCGCTACTTCGGCTGCTGCAGATTGAGCTTCTTCACCGCCTGCTCGTAGCGCGCCATATCCTCCTTGATGAACGCCGCGTAGTTCGCGGTGCCGTTCTCCTCCATCACCATGCCGAGCTGCGCCATGCGCGTGGCCATCGCCGGCTCCCGGATCACCTTCGCCGTCTCGGCCTGAAGCCGGGCGACGATCTTCGGCGAGGTGCCGGCCGGCGCCTGCAGCCCCATCATGGTTGCGACGTTGAAGCCTTTGACGCCGAGCTCGTCGCAGGTCGCGATCTGCGGCGTCGAGGGCGAGCGCTGCAGCGTCGAGACGCAGAGCCCGCGCAGCTTCCCGGCCGCGATCAGCTCCATCACGTTCGGAATGCCGGACCAGCCGGCCTGGATCTCGCCGGCGAGGACGCCGTTCACCATGGCCGAGCCGCCGCGATAGGGCACGTGCAGGAGATCGATGCCGGCCCGCTCGGCGAAGATCGCGAAGGTCAGGTGGTGAATCGAGCCCGCGCCGGCGGAGCCGTAGCTCATCTTGCCGGGCTGTTTCTTTGCAAGCGCGATGAACTCTTCGAGCGTCTTCGCGGGAACGTCGGGATGGACCACCAGGATCGTCGGCAGCGTCACCAGCGCGGTGATCGGCACGAAATCCTTGACCGGATCGTAGCCGACGTTCGGGTTGAGCGCCGGATTGATCGCCAGCGCGCCGGAATCGCCGAACATCAGCACGTGGCCGTCGGGCGCGGCTTTTGAAACGAGGTTCGCCGCGACCACGCCTCCGGCGCCCGGCATGTTCTCGACCACGAAGGGTTTGCCGAACGTGTTGGCATACTTGTCGGCCAGCAGCCGCGCCATCACGTCGGGATTGCCGCCGGGGCCGGCGGCCGCGATCAGCCGGACCGGGCGGGTCGGCCAGGCTTCGTACCGGGCGTCGTCCTGTGCGGCGGCGGGCCTGGCGACGCCGCATGCCAATGCCGCGACGAGCGCCGTGATCGTCAAGGTCTTCATCGTGCTGTTCTCCCCGAAACTCATGCGGTGCCCCAGATGTCTTTCGCCAATTCCACCACCAGCCGCAACTTTTGCTCCTGCACCTCGGCCGTGATCGGATTGCCGGTGTCGACGCTGGCGAAGCCGCATTGCGGGCTGATCGCGAGATTGTCGAGCTCGAGATAGCGCGTGGCGTCCTCGACGCGCCGCTTCATCTCGTCCTTGCTCTCCATCGCCGGCGTCTTGGTCGAGACGATGCCGAGCACGGCGGTCTTGTGCTTGGGCAGCAGCCGCAGCGGCGTGAACGTGCCGGCGCGCGGCGAATCGTATTCGAGGAAGTAGAACGGGATGTTCAGCGCATTGAACAGCCGGTCGGCGACGTCGTCGTAGCTGCCTTCGGAGTGCCACTGGCCGCCGCGGTTGCCGCGGCAGAGGTGCATGCCGATCCGCATGCCGGCCGGCGCGCCCTTAAGCACGCGGTTGGTGACGGCGATGTATTTGTCGATCAGCGCGCTCCAGTCGTCGCCGCGCGCTTTCAGCCACTGCTGCACCTCGGGATCGCCGAACTTGGCGAACGCGGTCTCGTCGATCTGCACGTAGCGGCAGCCGGCCTTGCTCAGCGCGTCGAGCTCGTGGCCGAACGCCGTCACCGTGTCGTCCCAGAACTGGTCGAGGTCCTGGTAGGCGCGGGCCAGCACCGCGGCGTCGCCGCCGCGGAAGTGCAGCGCGCAGGGGCCGGGGATGGTGATCTTCGGCAGGAGGGCGGTGTTGGCGCGGATGAACGCGAAATCCGGCACGTTGATCGGATGCGTCCAGCGCACGCGGCTGTTGATCATCGCGACCGGCTGGGCGACGCGCTGGCCGGCGTTGCCGCCTTTGGCGTCCTCGCCGCCGACGGTGTCGATGCTCAGTTCGCCGAGCTGGCGATAGAAGAAGCTGTGATAGGAGCGGCGGCGGAACTCGCCGTCGGTCGCAAACTTCAGCCCGACGCGCTCCTGCAGCTCGAGCGCGCCCCTGATGGCGTCGTCCTCGGCCTGGGTCAGCTCGGCCTGGCTGATCTCGCCGCGCGCAAATTTCGCGCGCTGCTCGAGCAGCGCCTTCGGGCGCAACAGGCTGCCGATCTGCTCGGCGCGAAACGGCGGGTTGGTTTGCGACAGCATCGTTTTCTCCGCGGCGTGTTTTCGCGGAGCGTAGTCCGCACGCGGTTGCGGAGCAACATGATGCAGTGCGGCTCTTCTCGGTTCGGAGAATCGGGCGTAGCGTGTGCGTGCCGGGTGGGATGCCGCCCGCACGCAAAATAACAAAGAGGGAATGCCATGCAACTTCCCCGCCGCAGTTTCCTGCGCCTGGCCGCGTCGGCGGCCGCGCTTCCGGTCGTCCCGCGCGTCGCCGCAGCGCATGCCTATCCGTCGCGGCCGGTGCGGCTCGTCGCGGGGTTTCCCGGCGGCAGCGCGCCCGACCTTGTGGCGCGGCTGCTCGGGCAATGGCTGTCGGACAGTCTCGGCCAGCCGTTCGTGATCGAGAACCGCCCCGGCGCCGCGAGCAACATCGCAACCGAAGCCGTCGTGCGCTCCGCGCCGGACGGCTACACGCTGCAGATGACGGTTCTGACCAACGTCTTCAACACCACGCTCTACACCAACCTCAATTTCGCGTTCGCCGACGACATCACCCACATCGCCGGCGTCGCCAACGCGCCGTATGTGATCATCGTGCCGCCGTCGTTTCCGGCGAAGACCGTTCCGGAGTTCGTCGCCTACGCCAAGGCCCATCCGGGCAAGATCAACTTCGCCTCGGGCGGCCGGGGCTCGTCGACCCACATCTTCGGCGAATTGTTCCGGGCTATGGCCGGCATCGATCTGGTGCACGTGCCGTATCGCGCGAACTACATGCCCGATCTGCTGTCGAACCAGGTGCAGCTCGCGATCAACCCGATCCCGCAGGCGCTTGCGCTGATCCGCGACGGCAAGCTCACGGTCCTCGCGGTGACGACCAGGCAGCGGCTTGCGACGCTGCCGGACATTCCGACCGCGGCCGAATCCGTCCCGGGCTACGAGGCGATCGGCTGGTACGGGCTCGGCGGGCCCAGGGGCATGCCCGCCGACATCGTCGCGACGCTGAACGCCGCGACCAGCAAGGCGCTGGCCGACCCGAAGTTCAAGGCGCGGCTCGCCGACATGGGCATCGAGCCGATGCCGATGTCGCCCGGCGAGTTCGCGACGTTCATCGGCCGCGAGACTGCCAAATGGACCAAGGTGATCAAGGCGGCCGGTGTCGTGCTGGAGTGAGTGCGGCGGCGCTCTAGCAGGCTGCTGAAAGAGTCCGGGCTGTCATTCCGAGGCACGCGCGTCAGCGCGTGAACCCGGAATCCATAACCACAGCTGCGGAGTATGGATTCCGGGCTCGCGCCCATCGCGCGTCGAAGACGCGGGTAAACGCGCTGGTGGGCGCGCCGCGGAATGATGCCGGTGGCTTTTCAACGGCCTGCTAGCTAGGAGAGATAGCGGAGCCAGCGCTCGCGGCGCAGATCGGCTTCGCGGTTTCGCTGCGCGACCATGGCGGTGTCGTCCGCAAGCGCTTCGGCAAAAAAGTTCACGATGGTACGCCAGAGCTTCCGCATTTGAATCTCTTATCTGATTCTTGCGGAAGCCAAACTCCGGGCGAAACCTCCGGTTCCGGTGCCGCCGCGCGGAACCCGAAGGCGTCCGCGCGGTTGTCGCGTTGTCGGAGGGACAACATCAGGCGGACGCCATGCGAGCCTTTGCGTTTCTTGTCGCAATCCTGGTCGTGCTCTGGGCGGTCGATGCGGTCGTCTACGACGGACACTATGGCGGCCAGGTCTATGAAGGCATCCACAAGCAGGGCCAGAAGCTCCGCGCCGAAGTGAAGCACCGGCTGAACACCGACAAGACCTGACCGGCTGTCGCAGCAAAAGACCCCGGGCTTGCGGCGGCGCCGGGGTCTTTGGTCTGGACAGGCGTGGTCGCAAGCACGGCGTGTGTCCTGGCCTGCGCAACGACGCCGGGTGAGGGGCTTGGTTCCCGCCTGCGGCCGTGCGTTTCTGCTTCCCGGCCAGGCACGGAGCCTACACTTCGCAACAAATTGCCGGCAAATGCGCGGTGGATTCGTCGCGTTGTTTAGCGGCCTCCGGGAACCTCCGTTTACACGCTTCCGCCACATTCGCCGCCCTGCGCCCAGGGGGTCCATCGCTATGCACGCCGTTTCGCTGTTCGAACGCCTGCGCCGCTGCCTGCGCCAACTGCGCACCGCGGCGGGCGGCAATGTCACGACGACTTTTTCGATGTCCATCATTCCGCTGGTCGGGTTCGTCGGCGCCGCGGTGGACTACAGCCACGCCAACTCCGTGAAGATCGCGATGCAGGCCGCGCTCGATTCGACGGCGCTGATGCTGTCGAAGTCGGCGATGACGATGAACGAGCAGCAGATCCAGACCACCGCCGACCAATACTTCAAGGCGCTGTTCAATCGTCCCGAGGCGAGCAGCGTGACGGTGAGCGCCACCTACACCACGAGCGGCGGCAGCAAGATCGTCATCGGCGCGACCAGCAACGTCAAAACCGATTTCATGGGCCTGCTTGGCGTATCGCAGATGACGGTCTCGGTCGGCACGCAGGTCAAATGGGGCAACACGCGGCTCCGCGTCGCGCTGGCCCTCGACACCACCGGTTCGATGGACAGCGACGGCAAGATCGAAGCGCTCAAGTCGGCGACCAAAAGCCTGCTGTCGCAGCTCAGATCGGCCGCGGTCAACAACGGCGACGTCTACGTCTCGATCATCCCGTTCAGCAAGGACGTCAACGTCGGCAGGACCGCCTACCAGGAGGATTGGATCCGCTGGGACCTTTGGGAGGAGAGAAACGGCCGTTGCAGCGACAACGACTACAGGTCGAGGTCGTCGTGCATCGACCGTGACAAGACCTGGACGGCATCGAGCCGCAGCAACTGGAACGGCTGCATCACCGACCGCGACCGGGACTGGGACACGACCAATGCCGGGCCGGACCCGACCAACAGCGTGACGCTGTTTCCGGCCGAGCAATACGGCTCCTGTCCGGCGCAGCTCATGGGCCTGACCTACGACTGGACCGCCCTCAACGACAAGGTCGACGACCTCTACCCCGCCGGCAACACCAACCAGGGCATCGGCATCGCCTGGGCGTTCCAGTCTTTGACCGCGTCGCCGTTCACGATCCCGCCCAAGGACCCCAACTACAGATACAGCGATGTGATCATTCTGATGTCCGACGGCCTCAACACGCAGAACCGCTTCAGCACCAGCCAATGGTCGATCGACGCGCGCGAGCTCACCACCTGCACGAATGCCAAGAACGCGGGCATCGTCATCTACACGGTGCAGGTCAACACCGGCGGTGATCCGACCCAGGACGTGATGCGCAACTGCGCAAGCTCGACCGACAAGTTCACCGAGATCAAGCGGGCGAACCAGCTGGTGGCCGCGTTCAACTCGATCGGCACCGCGCTGTCCAATCTGCGGATCGCCGAGTAGCAACGGACGCCCGCCGCGGCCGGCGGCGGCCGTTTCGGCGCGTTGTAATCCACGCCGGTTGTTGCGACACTCCCTCCGGTTCGAAACCGGGAAGGCGGAGCGCAATGAAAGCGGCGTATATCGAGAAGAACGGCGGGCCTGAGGTCTTCAAGTACGGCGACCTGCCGGATCCGAAAGCGGGCGCGGGCGAGATCGTGGTGGACATCGTCGCCGCGACCGTCAACGGCGCCGACTGGAAGGTGCGCGACGGCGGCTACGGCAATTCGATGAAGTTTCCCTATGTGCTCGGCCGCGACTTCTCCGGCCTGGTCGCCGCGGTGGGCGAGGGCGTGACCGGCTTCAAGGTCGGCGACGAGGTGTTTGCGGTGCTGCCGCCCGGCCAGGAGGGCACCTATGCGGAGAAGGTCGCGATCAAGGCCGAATACGTCGCGAACAAACCCGCGGGCCTCTCGCATGTGGACGCCGCGGCGCTCGCGCTGACCGGGCTGACCGCGATCAACTCGGTCGACGACACGCTGAAGCTCAAGCGCGGCGAGACCATCCTGATCCAGGGCGGCGCGGGCGGCGTCGCAAGCTTCGCCATCCAGCTTGCCAAGTCGATCGGCGCGCGCGTGATCTCGACCGCAAGCGCGGCCAATGTCGATTACGTGCGTTCGCTCGGCGCCGATCAGGTGATCGATTACGGCAAGGAGGACTTCACCAGGCTCGGCCAGGTCTGCGACGCGGTGTTCGAGACCGTCGGCGGCGACGTCGCGGCGAAGTCCTACGACGTGCTCAAGCCCGGCGGCCGCGCCGCGTTCATCGCTTCGGGCGCCAAGGCGCCGGCGACCTCGCGCTCCGATGTTCAGGGCCTGCGCCCGCCGGTGCCGCGCACGCGCGCGGCGATGGAGCGGATCGCGCAGCTCGCGGTGTCCGGCGCGGTGAAGCCGCCGGAGGTGAAGCTGTTCAAGCTCGCCGACGCGGCCGAGACGCACCGCATCAGCCAGGGCCGGCATTTCCGCGGCAAGCTGGTGTTCAAGGTGAGGTGAGGGGGCGTTTGCGATTGTAGCCCGCATGGAGCGAAGCGGAATGCGGGGCGGTCGATCCCGGATTTCGCTGCGCTCATCCGGGCTACGCTTCCAGAGATCAGCGCGCCGTACGGTTGGACAAGATCTTGAATTCTATAGCAAGCGCACGAACCGTTCGTTCCAAGTCGTCGACTGTCCGGAGCGGTTGTCGGGTGGTCATCAAGCGATAGCGCTGATGCCGGCGCGGCGTGCGGCAATTCCGCGCTCGACGACTCGTTTCGCTGCGCGGCGAATGCGGCGGCGAAGGGCCAGGTCAGTGAAGTCAATCCCGTCGGTAATCACGAATGGGGACGATAACCGAAGCCGGTTCATCTCGGCGTTCCGGCTGGTCAGCAAGCGCCGCAACTGATTTGCGGACAGAGCCAGCAATTGATTCCAATCGCGCACGAACGGGCGTCCCGGGTGACGCGCGGAAATATGGGCGTGACAAACCTTGGCTCGCTCCGCAAGAGATGCGTCCTGAGCAAGCCGTCGCGCGATCAAGCGGTGCATGATCAGTTTCGCGGTATCGTTCACGATTTCCAGGTTTGGTGCGTCGCTCATG
The DNA here is from genome assembly GCA_019746135.1 of Xanthobacteraceae bacterium. Lineage (GTDB taxonomy): Bacteria > Pseudomonadota > Alphaproteobacteria > Rhizobiales > Xanthobacteraceae > Z2-YC6860. The sequence continues at coordinate 35,522 of JAIESI010000076.1, read as the reverse complement.
TTGCGAATGTAGGCTTGTAGCCCTTGAATCTCAATTTGTGCCGGAGACCTGCGAATCCGCCATCCCGGTCCCATCCCTTCCGCGACGCTTTCCCCGCCGGCGCCGGTGTGCGGCGCGTTCTCTGCCACTGGCTCCTTGCTGACGATCGTCGTCGTTCTCGTCATGTCAGATCTGCTGCGCGCCGGCATAGGTTACGCGCTTCGGGAATTCAGCGCACCGCGCGGCTCGACAACCCCGAACCGGCGCGTCCCCGCCGCAACGTCGCGCTCGGCGGCTCGCCGAAGGTTGCGCGGTACTGCGCGCTGAACCGCCCCAGATGCACGAAGCCGTGCCGCATGGCGATGGCCGTGACATTGGCCTCGGGCCCCGAGCGCAGCAGCTCGTCACGCACAAGCTGCAGGCGGACCTGCTGCAGATGGGCCCGTGGCGTGGTGTTGCGCCACTGGCGAAACCCCGCCTGCAGCGTGCGCAGGCTGATGCCGAGATGCGCGGCCACGTCCGAAACCGTGATCGGCGCGGCTGCGTTGTCGCTGATGTAGCGCTCCGCACGCCGCACCACGCCGGGAATAAGGCCCGAATCGCGCTCGGCCATTTCCTCGCTGTAGTTGTGCGGGTGGTGATGCAGCAGCAGCGTCAGCAGATACTCGTCGAAGGCGGCCTTCGCGGCCCCCGCGAGCGGCAGGCCGCCGTCTTCGCTGCTCCACAGATATGCGAGCGTCCGCCGCCAGAGCCGCTCCAGCTCGTCGGAGAACGGGCGGAGCGCAAAGCGCAACGGCTCATCGAGCGGCCGCCCCAGCCAGCGGGCGCATTGCACCTCGAGCCTGTCCGTGTCCAGCCGCACCGATCGCTGGACAAAGGCACGGTCGAACCAGAGCTGGGTCTCGAACCCCGCCGAAAACGGCATGGTCTGGCCCTTGCCCCATTCCGCCGACCGGCGTTCCTGCGTGGTGGCAGCGGCGCCGCTCGCGCAGCCCATCATCAGAAACAGCCGCGAAAAGTTCTGCGCGTCGATCTTCACCGGCACGGAATACGACAGGCTGACCAGCGGCTGGGATGTCGGGTGGTTGACCTCGAGAAAGGCGTCGACTTCGCCGATCGGGCCCATCACCTCGACGGTGTGCGGGCAATAGACCTTGGACACGGCATCGATGGCTTCGTCGAGATTCCGAGTGCGCACGGGCGTCGCTCCCATTCCCTACCACCGGCGTCTGCTACCTAGGCACCATCGTTCCGTGACGGAAGTCCCCGCGATGCAGCATTTTTTGGCGCAAAGCGGATGATCTTGCGCAAAACGGCTATCGCCCTGTTTCTTCGGACCTATTCTAAACCAGCCGCGTTTTCCAGATGCACCGCCGCTGCGTCAGGCGGCGGTCGTGACAGCGGCCTGACGCCGGCCGGGTATCTGATTACCCCTTGTTCGGATCCCGGTGCCGCAGCTTGATGGGAGTGCCGCATGACAGCGAGCGACGCCGATGCCAATCCTCATCCCCGACATCCAACGCGCCGCGAGGTGGTGGCCGGCGCCGCCGCGGTCCCGATCGCCATGGGCCTGTCCTCGGACGCCGCGGCCCAGCCGCGGGCGGGCAACGGCGCGTCATCCGCCGTTTCCGTGAACCTCACCGTGAACGGCACCCGTCATGCGCTCACGCTCGATCCGCGCACCACGCTGCTCGACCTGCTGCGCGAGCATCTCGACCTGACCGGCTCGAAGAAAGGCTGCGACCAGGGCCAGTGCGGCGCCTGCACCGTGCTGATCGACGGCCGCCGCGTCGTCTCGTGCCTGACGCTCGCCGTCCTGACCGACGGCAAGCGCGTCACCACCATCGAGGGGCTGGCGAAGGACGGCAAGCTGCATCCGCTGCAGCAGGCGTTCATCGATCACGACGCGTTCCAGTGCGGCTACTGTACCCCCGGACAGATCTGTTCGGCCGCGGGCCTGATCGCCGAAGGCAAGGCCAAGAGCGCGGAGCAGATCCGCGAATTGATGAGCGGCAACATCTGCCGCTGCGGCGCCTACACCAACATTGTCGCGGCCATCCAGCAGGCGATGGGGCAGTCATGAACAGCTTTGAGTTTTCGCGCGCAAGCAACGTCGCCGACGCGGTGCGTCAGATGGCGGCGAGCCCCGGTGCGAAGTTCGTCGCCGGCGGCACCAATCTCGTGGACCTGATGAAGATGGACGTCGAGAAGCCGGCCAGGCTGATCGACGTCACGCGGCTTCCGCTCGACAAGGTCGAGGAAATCCCCGGCGGCGGGCTTCACATCGGCGCGCTCGTGCGCAACACCGACCTCGCCTATCACCCGGAGGTCGAGCGCCGCTATCCGATGCTCTCGAGTGCGTTGCTCGCCGGCGCGTCGCAGCAGTTGCGCAACATGGCCTCGGTCGGCGGCAATCTGCTGCAGCGCACGCGCTGTGCTTACTTTTACGACATCGCGACGCCCTGCAACAAACGCGAGCCGGGCTCGGGCTGCTCGGCCATCGGCGGCGTCAACCGCATGAACGCCATCCTCGGCACCAGCGAGGCTTGCATCGCCGTGCATCCGTCGGACATGTGCGTGGCGCTGACGGTGCTGGAGGCCAAGGTTCGCGTGACCGGTCCCCGCGGCGAGCGCGAGATACCGTTTGCGGACTTTCACCGGCTGCCCGGCGATACGCCGCAGCGCGACACCAACCTCGGCGCCGACGAGCTGATCACCGCGATCGAGCTCCCGACCAAGGGGTTCAGCACGAACTACACCTACCTCAAGATCCGCGACCGGCTGTCCTACGCCTTTGCGCTGGTGTCGGTCGCGGTCGGCCTCGAGCTTGACGGCGGCAACATCCGCGAGGCGCGGTTTGCGCTCGGCGGCGTCGCCCACAAGCCGTGGCGCAAGGCCGAGGCCGAAGCGGCGCTGCGCGGCAAGGCACCGGGCGAGGCGGCGTTTGCCGAGGCCGCCGATCTCGCGCTGCGCGGCGCCAGGGGCTTCGGGCACAACACGTTCAAGATCGATCTGGCGCGCCGGACCATCGTCCGCGCGCTGTCGCAGGCGGCGCGGGGCACCCCGCAGGTGCAGTCCAACAAGAAGATCGCGTGAGCTGAGACCATGGCAACCTATATCGGAACCGCCACATCCCGTGTCGACGGTGTCGCGAAGGTCACCGGCGCCGCAAAATATGCCGCCGAGTTCAACGTGCCGGGGCTTGCGCATGCGAGCGTCGTCGGCGCGACGATCACGAAGGGCCGGATCACCAGGATCGACACCGGCGCGGCCAGCCGCGTCAGGGGTGTCCTGACCGTGCTGACGCACGAGAACCGTCCACGGATGGCCGACAAGGACGAGGACTGGAAGGACGACGTGGCGCCGGATGGGTCGCCGTTCCGGCCGCTGTTCGACAACAAGGTCATGTTCAACGGCCAGCCGATCGCGCTGGTCGTTGCCGAAACGTCGGAGGCCGCGCGCCACGCGGCGTCGCTGGTCAAGGTGGAATACGCGACCGAGCCGCACGTGACGGACATCTATCGTGCGCGCGACGCGGCGGTCCCGGTCAAGGCGCCGACCAGCCCGATGGAGGCCGCGTTCGCGCCGCCGAAGCCGCGCGGTGAGCCCGACCGGGCGCTCGCCCAAGCCGCGGTGCGTCACGAAGCCGAGTATTTCGTTCCGATCGAGCATCACAACCCGATGGAGCTTTATGCCTCGACGGTGGTCGTCGAGCCGGGCGGCAGGCTCACGGTCTACGACAAGACCCAGGGCGTGCAGAACGTGCACAAGTATTTGTGCGGCGTATTCGGCATGAAGCCCGAGGACGTGCGCGTCATGTCGCCCTATATGGGCGGCGGCTTCGGCTCGGGGCTTCGCCCGCAGTTCCAGGTGGTGCTCGCGGTGCTCGCGGCGCGCGCGCTGCAGCGCTCGGTGCAGCTCGTGCTGACGCGGCCGCAGATGTATCAGATCGGCCACCGGCCGGCGATGATCCAGCAGATCGCGATCGGCGCCAACACCGGCGGGACGCTCGACGTGATCACCCACGATGCGGTGACCATCACCTCGCAGTACGAGGACTTCCACCGGCAGGAAACCGGCTGGTCCGGCGCGCTCTACAAATCGCCGAATGCGAAATACGCGCATCGGCTCGCCAAGCTCGATCTCGCGACCTCGTGCGACATGCGCGCGCCGAGCGCCACCACCGCGCTGTTCGCGCTCGAGTCGGCGATGGACGAGCTCGCGGTCAAGCTGAAGGTCGACCCGGTCGAGCTTCGCCTCAGATGCTACTCGGAGCGCGACCAGAACGAGGACAAGCCGTTCGCGAGCAAGGCGCTGCGCGAATGCTACCGGGAAGGCGCGCAGGCGTTCGGCTGGGACCAGCGCAGCCCCGAGCCGCGCTCGATGCGCGACGGCCAGGACCTGATCGGCTACGGCATGGCGACCGGCATCTGGGAGGCGCTGCAGGTGCCGATCACGGTCCGCATCGCGCTCTCCGCCAACGGCCATGGCGAGGTGGCGTGCGCCACCTCCGACATCGGCACCGGCACTTACACCATCATGGCGCAGGTCGCCGCCGACATGCTTGGTGTGCCGCTCGACAACATCAGCATCAAGCTCGGCGACTCGAGCCTGCCGCAATCGCCGGTCGAAGGCGGCTCGTGGATAGCCACCTCGGTGTCGAACGGCATCATGACCACCGCCGGCGCGATCCGCGACGAGCTGCTGCGCATGGCGCAGCAGTTGCCGAATTCACCGCTCGCCGGCGCCGCGGCCGACGACGTGACGCTGGCCGACGGCAAGCTTGTCAGCAAGCGCGACCCCTCGCGCGGCGTGTCGATCGCCGACGCGATGCGGCAGGGCGCGGTGGACCGCATCGTGCAGGAAAAGACCACCAGCCCCTCCGGCGACCACAGCCGCGCCAACAACACGCACGCCGCGCACTTTGTCGAGGTGAGGGTGGACGAGCAGCTCGGCGTCGTCCGCGTCACCCGCGCGGTCAGCGCGGTCGCGGCCGGCCGCATCCTCAACACCAAGACCGGCGGCAGCCAGATCCTCGGCAGCGTGGTCTGGGGCATCGGCATGGCGCTGCACGAGGAGACGCATGTCGATCACCGGATCGGCCGGATCATGAACGCCAACCTTGCCGAATATGCCGTGCCGGTGCACGCCGACATCCACGACATCAAGGTGATCTTTGTCGACGAGCCCGACGACAGCAATCCGCTGGGCCTCAAGGGGCTCGGCGAGATCGGCATCGTCGGGGTCGCGGCGGCGGTCGCCAACGCGGTCTATCACGCGACGGGAAAGCGGGTGCGCGACCTGCCGATCACGCTCGACAAGCTGAGCGCGTAGCGCGGTCCGATCGTCCACGTGAATCTGTTTCGGACGCAAACCTTGCAACTCGGGCAGCGTCGCAGGACTTCCTACCATCGATCAAGCAAGATTTGCGGGGCGGCAAGCCCGCGGCGGCCGTGGTCCCGTTGCCGGCGATGGTAGCGCCATGCTCGCCGCCGTCCAGGACGCTTCGCGCCGGCTGCGCCGGTGCCGCAAGCGGCATCCTGGACCGCGGCTGCGCGTGGCGCTCTGCCGATCGGCAGGTCGGGACGAAGGGATGGTCGCCTGGTGGCCGAACCAAGGGATGGGCTTCAGGCGACCGCCATTTGTCGGCTCCTGTGGTTCGGATCGAACGGTGTTCGGCGCTCCAGCAACGTGCAGAGGACATAGAGCAAGCGATCGCCGAGGCTGCGCAAGGCGCGGCCGTGGCTGTGACCGCGGGCGCGCAGCTCGGCATAACGACGTTTGCTGATCGGGTCGTGCTGCATCGCGACGCGGGCCCACTGATAGAGGGCGTTGCGCAGCCGATTGTTGCAGGCGTGCCGCCGCAGCACGATGCAGGTCTTGCCGCTGCGGCGCGTCACCGGGGCTTGGCCCGACAGGACCCGCAAGGCGTGGTAATCTCGCAACCGCAGAGGCGCGCAGGCCTCGGCGAGCAGCGCGGCGATGATGATCCTGCCGAGCCCTGGCATGGATCGCAGGATCGCAACGTCGTGCTGCTCGCAAATCTGCCCCGGCGTGGTCTGCTCGATGGCGGCGCAGAGCTCATCCAGCCGTCGTTCGGCCTCCTTGATCTGCTGATTGACCAGGCGGATGCGCTGCACCAGCGAGCGCAGATGAGCGCCGGCGGCTTCTGTGGTGCCCGGCGCGACCGACAGCGGCGGCTGGCGCAGGATGCGCAGCACATCGGCCGCCTGCAGACGACGGATGCGATGCGCCTTGAGGAGGCGGGCGATCGGCCTCTCGGTCGCGCGGGCGGCTTTTGCCGGCGTGGGCAGCCGTTTCCACAGCTCGAGGAACCAGTTGGCAGCGAGGTTCCCACCAGCGAGCTGCAGCGCCTGCGGATAATAGCGCCACAACTGATCGCGCACGCGATTGCCGAGGCGGTTCTGCTCCTGCCTGAGCTCCTCGTGCAGGCGCGACCACTCGCGCAGCTCGATCACCAGCGGGTCATCGCGCATCAGCCGGCGGAAGGCGCGGCCATCGGTGCGCAGCGAGTCGGCCAGGACCTGAGCGTCACGGCTGTCATCCTTGGCGCCGGCGACACTGAACCGATCGCGGAAGCGATCGAGCTGCTTCGGATTGGTGGCGAACACCTGGAAGCCGCGTTCCAGCAGCGCCTCCACCACCGGTCCATGCGGCGTCTCGATCGCGACCGCGATCTCCGCCGGCTCTGCTTTGGTCCGCACCATCAGCCAGGCGCAGAGCTCCGCCAGGCCGGTGCCATCATGCGTCACGTCGCGCTCGGCCACGTGCCGCCCATCGGCATCGAGCAGACAGATGCGATGCTGCGTGCTCGACCAGTCGATCCCGACAAACCAATGAACATCACCCATGCACTCACCTCCTGTGCTCGGGCCTTCGCAACGCTGATCAATCCCTGTACGGGCGCTCCAGGCGCAAACTTCCTACCGGACCTGCGTTGCGGCCATCTGCCGGGGCACGTGTCCTACGTTGGTGCTCGCGGCACGGGTGGGCCATGGTGGCTCCCGGCAGATCGGCCCGTCCGGCCAGTCTACAGTCAAGACCAATTCCGAACGCCAGCAGGGGTACAGGGTGGGCCAAGGCGCGCAGTAGCGCGTTCACGCGCGTCTTCGACGCGCTATGGCCGGGCCCACCACTCTTGCTCCGCGCAAAGTGGTGGCGTAGGCGAGCGAAGCGACGCCGTCCTTCGGACGGCTATGCCGCTTCGCGGCTTTGCCCACTCTATATCTGCTGAGCCGGCAAAAGGTCTGATGCGCGAAAGCGGCAGGCGGCCGCCGCGGTGAGGGCGATGGTGCACGCCATCGACAGCGCCGGGGACGGCTCAACGCCGCGAGCTGGCGTGTCGTGGCCCAACGCGAAGCAGCATGCGGGACGCTATCGAAACCATCGCCTCCCTCAATGAGAGCATTTTTGAATAATTACAACCAAAAGTATAAAGCTGGCGAAACGAACTATCGATCGCGGTTCCTCATGTAGCGCAATGAGTTGCTTCTGCATCAGGCCACTTTGCCGCTTGCATCCCGCCTCAGCACCTTCCCTGGCAGCGTCTCGGTGTGCGTCGCGTCCTCCACCACCATCACGCCGTTGACGATCACCGTCGTCCTTGCGCCGGACGGAAACTGGTGCGGTTCGGCATAGGTCGCTCGGTCTTGGAAGTCCGCCGGGTCGAAGATCGCGACGTCGGCGCGATAGCCTTGCTTCAGCAGCCCGCGATCGGAAAAGTTCAGCGCCCGCGCCGTGGCCCCCGTCATCTTGTGGATCGCAAGCTCGAGCGGCAGCGTGCCGCGCTCGCGCACATAGTGGTGGATGATGCGCGGGAACGTGCCGTAGAAGCGCGGATGCGGCATGCCCTTGCCGACCTGGCCGTAGGGCGCGACGCAATTGCCGTCGGAGCCGACCAGCGCCATCGGCGAGGCGACGATGGTCTCGATGTCGTCCTCGGAGATCGAGGTGACGAGGACGCGGGTCGCCGCCTGGTCGTCGACGAGATAGTCGCAGAGCGTGTCGAGGGGGTCCGCGCCGCGCTCGTTCGCCAGCGACAGGAGGGTGCGGCCGGAATACTGCGGCAGGTTCGGCGAGATCGAGATCTGCACGCAGTCCCACGAGGGGATGCGGCCCCAGTTGTTGAGCCCGTCGCGGGCGATGTCGGCGCGGATCTTGTCGCGCGTGTCGGCTTCCTTGAGCCGGGCGAGCATCGCCGGCACGCCGCCGGACTGCACCCATTGCGGCAGGAGGTTCTTCAGCGGGTTCGAGCCCGCGGCGTAAGGATAGGCGTCGCAGTCGATGGCAAGCCCGCGCGCCTTCGCGTTGGCGATCATCTTCAGCGCCGCCTCGGCCTTGCCCCAGTTGTTGGTGCCGGAGCACTTGAAGTGCACGATCTCCACATGCACGCGGCAGGCTTCGGCAAAGTCGATCGCCTCCTGCACCGCGTCGAGCACCTTGTCGGACTCGTCGCGCAGGTGGGTGAAGTAGGCGGCGTTGTGGGCCTTGAGCACGCGGCCGAGCGCGTGCATCTCGGCGGGCTTGGCGTAGGAGCCCGGCGGCGTGAACAGGCCGGACGACAGGCCGAGCGCGCCCGCCTGAAGACCCGCCTCCAGGAGCGCGACCATGTGATCGAGCTCGGACGCGGTCGGTTCGCGGTCGCTCATGCCCATGGTCATGAGGCGCAGCGTGTTGTGGCCGACCAGTATGCCGGCGTTCACCGAGGTCGCGGGAAACGTGTCGAGATAGTCGGGGAACGTCAGCTCGCGGAACGGGGTCCAGGGCGCCGACGGGCTCAGGTAGTCCTTCAACAGCTCCACCTTGCCGGGCAGGCATGGCGCCACCGAGAAGCCGCAATGGCCGATGATCTCGGTGGTGACGCCCTGGCGCACCTTGCTTTCGGCCTTGGGATTGATCGGCAGCGTGAAGTCGGAATGGGTCTTGATGTCGATGAAGCCCGGCGCGACCGCGAGCCCCCTCGCATCGATGGTCCGGCGCGCGGGCTCGGTGAGGTCCGATCCGATTTTGGCCAGGCGCCCGTCCTTGATCGCCACATCGGCCGGCACGCCCGGGGCTCCGCTGCCGTCATAGAGGACGCCGCCGCGGATCAGAATGTCGTTCACGCGAGACTCGCTTGAGGTTGGAAGGGGAGGGACAAAACGATTGCGGGTCCCGAGATTAGCCGGGCAACCGGCAAACTTAAACCCGCCTCAATGGGACGGCACCAACCGGTGCGTGCTGTTCTCGTCTGTGGTGAGCCATGATCGTTTATTTGAGCGGTGCGGTTGCCCTGGCCACGATGGTGATCGGCCTCACTTGGGATTCGTCCCGGCTCCTCGGCCGCCACCTCAACGCGATCTTCGTCCGCTTTCCGCGTGGCCGGGCGTTCGCCTTCGGCGCACTGTTCGGCGTCTACGCCGGGCTCATGCCGGCCTTGATCGCTTATGCCCTGATCTGCCGGGAGTGGGCGGCTGAGCTTGTCGACGCGTCGTTCGCTCTGGTTTGCGGGGGTGGCTGGGTCAGGGTCGGCGAGAGGCATCGCGAGAGGAAGCAAGCGGCGGCGAATCAGCGCAAAGGCCGTACCAACCGATCTCCAAAGACGAGGACGTGGTGAAAAGAAAAAGGCCGCCAACTGCGGCGGCCTCTTTCTTCAGGGTCACCAGCCACGACGCCCGCGGTACGGCTTACATGCGCCGTCCTGCCAGGTGTAGTTGGGATTGCTGCACGAGATCGCGCCGTTGTCACCCATGACAGGGCGCACGACGTTCCCGCGGAAGTTGGGGGCGTAGTACGAGCCGGGATCACGGTATCCGTGCCCGCGATATCCGCCGCCGTGCGCCGGCACGCAGCGGTAGCCGTTGTAGTACCAGCCGCGTCCGCAACCGTCGCGAGCTTCCGCGGGCGAGATCGAAGCCGCCACTGCCGCAGTCGCTGCCGCGGCGAGCAATAAAGCGAGGCGAGACATTGTCGCGTTCCTTTCCTTGGTCGCCCAATGCAACGCTAAAGGCGCCCAAATGAACGGTAACAAAATGCGGGTGCGACACTGCATCACTCCCCCGGAACGGGGAAAATGACGCTCAAAACGGGCCGTTATCCACTTTTTGAAAAGAACGTATTGCGAACACGGAACAAATAGTGTACGGTGCCTCCTCAATGGAAAACGGGCGCAACGGCGGGAGCGGCGCCACGTTTGTGAGACCTCCGAATCCCGGTTAAGGAGCAGGAAATGGCCGCGGCCACATTGCGTGTCGTTGAAGGTGCATCAATGGACAAGTCGAAGGCGCTGGACGCGGCGCTGTCTCAGATCGAGCGGAATTTCGGCAAGGGCTCGATCATGAAGCTCGGCAAGACCGGCAAGTCGCTGGAGATCGAGACCATCTCCACCGGCTCGCTCGGCCTCGACATCGCGCTCGGCGTCGGCGGCCTGCCGCGCGGCCGGGTGGTGGAGATCTACGGACCGGAATCGTCGGGCAAGACCACGCTGGCGCTGCATTGCATCGCCGAGGCCCAGAAGAAGGGCGGCATCTGCGCCTTCGTCGACGCCGAGCACGCGCTCGATCCGGTCTATGCCAAGAAGCTCGGCGTCAATGTCGATGACCTCCTGATTTCGCAGCCCGACCACGGCGAGCAGGCGCTCGAGATCGCCGACACGCTGGTGCGCTCGGGCGCGATCGACGTGCTGGTGGTGGATTCGGTTGCCGCGCTGGTGCCGCGCGCCGAGCTCGAAGGCGAGATGGGAGACGCGCTGCCCGGCCTGCAGGCGCGGCTGATGTCGCAGGCGCTGCGCAAGCTCACCGCCTCGATCAACAAGTCCCACACCATGGTGATCTTCATCAACCAGATCCGCATGAAGATCGGCGTGATGTACGGCAGCCCCGAGACCACCACGGGCGGCAACGCGCTCAAGTTCTACGCCTCGGTGCGGCTCGACATCCGCCGCATCGGCGCGATCAAGGACCGCGACGAGACGGTCGGCAACCAGACCCGCGTCAAGGTGGTCAAGAACAAGCTCGCGCCGCCGTTCAAGCAGGTCGAGTTCGACATCATGTACGGCGAGGGCGTGTCGAAGACCGGTGAATTGATCGACTTCGGCGTCAAGGCTGGCGTGGTCGAGAAGTCCGGTTCCTGGTTCTCCTACGACAGCCAGCGCATCGGCCAGGGCCGCGAGAACGCCAAGACCTTCCTCAAGGAGAACCCCGAGGTCGCCGCCCGGATCGAGGCCGCCATCCGGGCGAACGCGGGCCCGATCGCCGACCAGATCACCAACAAGGAAGAGGGCGACGACGAGGACGACGAGGCCGCCGAGGCCTGACGCCCAGCAACTTCGCGCAGGCGGTCGCCCTTGGCGACCGCGGCTCCCTGCCGATGCCGCCCCGGCCCGTCCGGGGCGGCATTCGCGTTGGTCATGGCCGCGAGGGCAGGGAGGAGGCAGGGCCGCGCCGCCGGGCGGGGCGCAGCGCCGCGAGGGCCCGCGCGGGCCGCCCGCCCTTTCTGGACAGCCCCCGACCCCGCCGCTACATATCCCCTGAAAAATCAACGGGGCCCGCGATTTAGCGGGCCATATCGGGTACGGCGGCCAGGTGCGGCGGCGCGGCTGCCGCGAAAGGGTTCGGCAATTGCTATGAGCGGCGTCAACGACATCCGGGCGGGCTTCATCAACTACTTCGCCAAGGCCGGCCACGAGCCCGTGCCGTCGTCGCCGCTCGTGCCGCGCAACGACCCGACCCTGATGTTCACCAATGCCGGCATGGTGCAGTTCAAGAACGTCTTCACCGGCCTGGAGAAGCGGCCCTACCAGCGCGCCGTGACCTCGCAGAAATGCGTGCGCGCCGGCGGCAAGCACAACGACCTCGACAACGTCGGCTACACCGCGCGGCATCACACCTTCTTCGAGATGCTCGGCAACTTCTCGTTCGGCGACTATTTCAAGGATCGCGCCATCGAGCTCGCCTGGAACCTGGTCACCAAAGAATTCGGGCTGCCGAAGGACAAGCTGACCGCGACGGTCTATGTCGACGACGACGAGGCGTTCGATCTCTGGAAGAAGATCGCGGGCCTGCCCGAGTCGCGCATCATCCGCATCGCCGGCTCCGACAACTTCTGGCAGATGGGCGACACCGGCCCCTGCGGCCCGTGCTCGGAGATTTTCTACGACCACGGCGACAGGATTCCCGGCGGCCCCCCCGGCAGCCCGGATGCCGACGGCGACCGTTTCATCGAGATCTGGAATCTCGTGTTCATGCAGTTCGAGCAGCATGCCGACGGCTCGCGCACCGATCTGCCGCGGCCGTCGATCGACACCGGCATGGGGCTCGAGCGCATCGCCGCGGTGCTGCAGGGCACCCATGACAACTACTCGATCGATCTGTTCCGCGCGCTGATCGGCACCATTGCCGAGCTCACCAAGGTGTCGCCGGACGGCCTGCAGAAGGCCTCGCACCGCGTCATCGCCGATCATCTGCGCGCCGCGTCGTTCCTGATCGCCGACGGCGTGCTGCCGTCGAACGAGGGCCGCGGCTACGTGCTCCGCCGCATCATGCGGCGCGCCATGCGCCACGCCGAGTTGCTCGGCGCGCGCGAGCCGCTGATGTGGAAGCTCGTGCCCACTTTGGTTCGCGAGATGGGCCAGGCCTATCCGGAATTGCCGCGCGCCGGGGCGCTGATCACCGAGACGCTGAAGCTCGAGGAGACGCGCTTCCGCAAGACTCTGGAGCGTGGCCTGTCGATCCTCGACGAAGAAACCAAGGCGCTGAAGCAGGGCGACAGCCTGAAGGGCGAAACCGCGTTCACGCTCTACGACACCTACGGCTTTCCGCTCGATCTCACGCAGGACGCGCTGCGCCCGCGCGGCATCGGCGTCGATGTCGCAGCCTTCAACGCGGCGATGGAGCAGCAGAAGGCCAAGGCGCGCGCCTCCTGGGCGGGCTCGGGCGAGGCCGCGGCCTCGACCGCGTGGTTTCCGATTCGCGAAAAGCTCGGCGCGACCGAGTTCCTCGGCTACGAGACCGAAACCGCCGAGGGCGTCGTCACCGGCCTCATTCGCGACGGCAAGGAGGTCGCCGAGCTCAAGGCCGGCGAAACCGGCTCGGTGATCGTCAACCAGACGCCGTTCTACGGCGAATCCGGCGGCCAGGTCGGCGACACCGGCTCGATGCAGGCCGACGGCGTCCGCTTCGCCGTGAGCGACACGCAGAAGGAGGCCGGCGATCTCTTCGTCCACGCCGGCAAGGTCGAGCAGGGCACGCTCAAGGTCGGCATGGCGCTTTCGCTCGAGGTCGATCGCAGCCGCCGCACCGCGATCCGCCGCAACCATTCGGCGACGCATCTTTTGCACGAGGCGCTGCGCCAGGTGCTCGGCGACCACGTCGCGCAGAAAGGCTCGCTGGTCGCGCCCGATCGGCTGCGCTTCGATTTCTCGCATCCCAAGCCGATGACGCCCGAGGAGATCGAGCGCGTCGAGGACATGGCGAACGAGTATGTGCTGCAGAACTCGCCCGTCACCACGCGGCTGATGGCGCTCGACGACGCGCGCGCCTCGGGCGCCCGTGCGCTGTTCGGCGAGAAGTACGGCGACGAGGTGCGCGTCGTCGCCATGGGTGAGGGGGGCGGCAACACCATGGGCTGGTCGGTCGAGCTTTGCGGCGGCACGCATGTGCGCCGCACCGGCGACATCGGCCTGATTTTCGGTGTGGCCGACTCCGGTGTCGCCGCGGGCGTGCGCCGCATCGAGGCGCTGACCGGCACCGCGGCGCGCAAGGCCGCCCAGGGCGCCGTCAATCTCGCCAGGGCGGCCTCGTCGGAGCTGAAGGTCACGCTCGACGATCTCCCGGCGCGCATCACCGCGCTGCTCGACGAGCGCAAGAAGCTCGAGCGCGACCTGTCCGATGCGCGCAAGAAGCTGGCGATGGGCGGCGGCGGCAAGGCCGCCGGCGACGACGGGGTCCGCAACATCGGCAACGTCAAGCTGCTCGCCCGTGCCGTGTCCGGGATCGACATCAAGGACCTGAAAAGCCTCGCCGACGAGGGCAAGAAGCAGCTCGGCTCCGGCGTGGTGGCGATCGTCGGCGTGACCGACGAAGGCAAGGCGGGCGTCGTGGTCGGCGTGACCGCGGACCTGACCTCGCGCTTCAACGCCGTCGATCTGGTGAAGAAGGGCTCGGAGGCGCTGGGCGGCAAGGGCGGCGGCGGCCGTCCGGACATGGCGCAGGCCGGCGGGCCCGACGGCTCCAAAGCCGATGCGGCGCTGAAGGCGATTGAAAGCGCGCTCGGCGCCTGAACCACTACGTCATGGCGAGAGGCGACCGGGTCGGTCGGTGCATAGGGCTTTGACTTTTACATAAGTAGCCACTTATATATAATTCATGAGCGCTGCGCTGCAGCTCACCGAGGTGATGAAGACGCTGGCCGATCCGACGCGGCGGGCGGTGTTCGAGCGCATCGCGCGCGAGGAGGAGATCACCGCCGGCGCGCTGGTCACAGGCACGCGGGTTTCGCAGCCCGCGGTGTCGCAGCACCTGCGCGCGCTGCGCGAGGCGGGCCTCGTCACCGAGCGGCGGGAAGGCCGCCACGTGCACTACCGGGTCCGTCGTCAGGGCCTGAGCCCGTTGCTCGGTTGGCTCGAATTTTACGCCGAGTTCTGGAGCAAGCGGCTCGACAATCTGGAAAAGCTTCTGAGTGAGATGGACCGATGACCGCACCAGCGAACGCATTGCGTTCCATCGTCATCGAGCGGCGCTTGTCGCACCCGCCCGAGAAGATATGGCGCGCGCTGACTGAAACGGAGCTGATCGGGCAATGGCTGATGCCGAACGACTTCCGCCCGGTGGTCGGCCATCGATTTGCTTTCAAAGCGAAGGTCAAGCCGGTCGGCGATTGGGACGGCATGGTGCATTGCGAGGTGTTGGCCTGCGAGCCGAATCGCATGCTGCGCTACAGTTGGGTCGGCGGCGCGGCGAGCAACAAGACCCACGGCTCGCTCCTTGACTCGACCGTGACGTGGACGCTGACGCCGGTCGACGGCGGCACGCATCTGCGGATGGAGCACGCGGGCTTCCGCTCGCCGGAGAACGATTTCGCTTACGACGCGATGAGCCCCGGCTGGGGCAGCCTCGTGAACAAGCTGGAGCAGGTGGCCGCTGCGCTCTAGCGCGGGCTGCCCAGGTGATGTCATGGCCGAAGTGCATTTCACGAGCTGGCTGCGCGAACTGGTGCCGGACGGGCCGCTGACGGTCCGCGGCTGCACCGTCGGCGATGCGCTGGAAGGCGTGTTTGCGGCGCGGCCGCAGGTGCGCGGCTACGTGCTCGACGACCGCGGCCGGTTGCGCAAGCACGTCTGCGTGTTCGTCGACGGCGCGCGGCTGAAAAACGCCGATGCGCTCGGGCGAAGCATAGGACCACAGACCAGGCTGCATGTGATGCAGGCGCTGTCGGGCGGCTGAAAGGAGTGGAAAGATGACGGACCGGATGCTGGTTGCGACCCGCAAGGGGCTGCTCACGCTGAAGCGAAACGGCGGCTGGAAGGTCGCCACGACCGACTTCCCGGGGATCGCGGTGACCGCGGCGCTGCGCGATCCGCGCGACGGCGCGATCTATGCCGTGCTCAAGCACGGCCACTTCGGCACCAAGCTGCATCGCTCGGACGACGACGGCAAAAGCTGGCAGGAGCTCGCCGCGCCGGCCTTCCCGGCCGATGCGCCCGGCGGGCCGTCGCTGTTTCAGATCTGGACCATCGAGGCGGGCGGCACCGATCAGCCGGGGCGGCTGTGGGCCGGCGCGATTCCTGCGGGCCTGTTCGTGTCGGATGACCGCAGCGCAAGCTGGCGGCTGGTCGACGCGCTGTGGACGGTGCCCGAGCGCGAAAAGTGGTTCGGCGGCGGCTATGACGACGCCGGCATCCACTCGATCTCGCCGGACCCGCGCGATTCGAAACGCGTCTTCGTCGGCATCTCGTGCGGCGGCGTCTGGGAGACGCAGGACGGCGGCGAGAACTGGCGATTGCATGGCAAGGGCATGATCGCGACTTATCTTCCGCCCGAGCAGGCCGGCACGCTCGAAAGTCAGGATCCGCATCGCGTCGCGCGCTGCGCGGGGGCGCCGGACGTCATGTGGATGCAGCACCACTGCGGCATCTTCCGCTCCGAGGACGCGGGCCGCACCTGGACCGGCATGAAATTGCCCGGTGACGACTTCGGCTTTGCGGTCGCAGCCCATCCGAAGGACCCGAACACCGCGTGGTTCGTGCCGGGCATCAAGGACGAGGTGCGCATGCCGCGCGACGGCGCGCTCGCGGTGACGCGCACACGCGACGGCGGCAAGACCTGGGAGACCTTGCGCGAGGGCCTGCCGCAGCGCGACGCCTACGACCTCATCTATCGCCACGGCCTCGACGTCGACGCGACCGGCGACGGGCTTGCCATGGGCTCGACCACCGGCGCGCTGTGGACCAGCGACAATGCGGGCGAAAGCTGGCGGCTCGTGAACGCCCATCTGCCGCCGGTCTATGCGGTGCGGTTCGTCTGACGCGTTCGCTGCTCTTTCGCCCTGTGACGCGAACGCTGTGGATATCTTTTGATAGCGTGAGCGCCGGAATTGCTGCTGCCTCAACCACATAGGAAAGTTCCATCGGAAGCGGTGAGTGGTCGGGGGCAGTTCGTTTCATGGGAATGGGTGTGTGGGGCAAATCCCGTCAGGGATTTGCCGGTAAGGCGTTCGCGTTCGGATTGGCGGGTTTCGGACTGATTGTCGGGGGACAGGGCGCGGCGTTCGCGTCGGCAGGCTGTACGGCGCTCAACGGCACGTACAACGGCGGCGTCGTCACCGGCAGCACAAGCGGCACAGGGTTTTCCGCCGGCGATGTCGTCACGCTGACGGTCAACGTGCCGGGCGCCATGAGCGCCCTCGGACTGAGCAGTTCCGCTCCTGCCGTGCTGCTGGCGGACACCATGAATCCCGGGAGCAGGACCTATCCAGTCCCGGCCAACACGACTGCCACGTTCACAATCACTGGCTTCACAATTCCTGATGCCGGTGCCAGCTACGCGTGGAGCTGTGTGTCGGCAGCGGGCAGCGGCGGCACCGCCAGCGAGAAGCTGACCTCGGTGCAAACGACAGGCTCGACGGTCGCGGCCAACACCTCCGGCGCGGCCATCAGCGGGTCGGTCTCGGATGCAACGAATGCGGCCCTGTCCTCGTCCGGCTCCGGCGAATCAACGAACCCTCCCGTGTATATGACGGCGGACGAATTCGCCGTGAATTGGGTCCATCAGAGGCACCCCGGTGCACGGGGTATTGTGTACGACGTCTTGAGGAAGCAGGGATTAAATTACTACAAGCAGGAGACGGCGAAGGGGAATGCTTTCATCGCGCGGCCGGGGAGCTGGCCCGGATTTATTGCCGTCGCCGCCCCGGCGTCGCAATTTGCCCCCGAGCAACAGTCGGCCGTTGTGCGACGCGCCGACGAAGCGTTCGCGGCGCTGGCCTCTCTCAACAAGGCCCCGCGCGCGACGCATGTCTTCACGCCGCAATGGAGCACCTGGGGCGACGTGCGCGGCTCGGGCTTCGAGCAGAACGATGCGAGCGCGCTCAAGGGCACGCAGATCAACGCCACCGGCGGCGTCACCTACAAGGCCCGCGCCAATCTCGTTGTCGGCGTCTTCGCCGGCTACGAGAATTTCAAATACGACTTCGCCTCGCTGACCGGCAGCCTGAAGGGCAACGGCGGCTCGATCGGCACCTACGCCGGCTGGGCGATCACGCCGACCTTGCGCTGGACCGGCATGGTCGGCTGGACCGGCGTGTCCTACGACGCCTCCGCTGCGACGGCATCGGGCAGCTTTAGCGGCTCGCGCTGGCTGTTCTCGACCGGGCTCACGGGGCGCTATCTGGTGAGCCTCTATACGCTGGAGCCTTCGGCGACGGTGTTCGCCGTCACCGAGCGGCAGACCGCCTACACCGACAACCTCGGCGCGGCGCACGACGCGCGGAGCTTCACCACCGGCCGCGTGTCGGTGGGCGGACGGGTGCTGGCGCCGCCGCAGGCGTTCGCCTTCACGCCTTATGTCGGTTTCTACGGCGACTGGCGTTTCGCATCCGACAGCACCCAGGTTGCAGCAGTGCCGTTCACCGGCATCGGCGACGGCTGGTCGGCGCGCGCGACCGGCGGCTTCTCGATGCAGGTGCTTCGCACCGGATCGCTTTCACTCGGCGGCGAATACGGCGGCATCGGCGCGAATTACAAGCTCTGGACCGGTAACGCGCGACTGACCGTGCCGTTCTGACAATCGGGTGGCGCGTTTCGCCGGTAGCAGCGGTGCGATCCGATCGACGCGGTTGGTCCAGATGCCCACGTTCGCACGCAGCGGCACGGTCTTGAGCTGCTCGGCGCTGTCGATGCCGCGGGTGCCGTCGCCGGAGCGGTGGGGCCCCGCGACGACCACGACGGACGAGACGCCTTGCATGCGCGCGAGGAAGCGGTCAGGCCAGCCCCACAGCCAGCCGGCGTAGTTGTCGGGGATCAGCAGCAGGCTGTGTGCGCAGGACGCCGGCACGTGGCCGGACCAGCCGGTCGCGAGATAGGTGAGGAGGCAGCTCAGCTCCAGGCGGTTGGACATGGTCGGCACCTGCGGCAGCCGCTCGCGCACGGCCAGGACGGGGCGATTTCCGCCATAGACCATGAGCCCGGCGAGTTGCTCCGGCGGCAGCGTCTTCAGGCGATCGGCGACCTTTTCGCCTTCGGCCGGATCGTTGCTCTTGATGTGGATCAGGAAGCGTTTTCGGGGAAACGCCGCGAACACCTCGTCGAGCGTCGGCATCAGGCCGATGCCCTTGCCGCGCTGCGGGAAGGTCTTGCCGCCGTCGGCGGTGTAGCCGTAACCCACGTCGAGCGTTTTCAGCGTCGCCATCGTCTGTTCGCGCGTCACGCCGTTGCCGTTGGTCGCGCAATCCAGCGTCCAGTCGTGGAACACCGCGAACTGCCCGTCGGTGGTCGGATGGATGTCGAGCTCGACGATGTCGGCGCCGGCGCGGAACGCGGCTTCCATCGAGGCGAGGGTGTTCTCGATGTAGGGATGTTCGGGCGGATGGATGCGGCTCGCCGTGCAGGTGTCGTTGCCGACCCCCTCCGCGCTGTAGGTCTGCGCGAGCCCGCGATGCGCGAGCAGCAGCGGACGGCCTGTTGGAGCGGATGAGAAGAGATTGGTGTTGTTGAGCGCGGCGAAGACGACGAACGCGCCGACGGCGATCAGCGCGATGTGACGTTTTTTCATGAAGCCCCCGTTGCGGCTTCATGAGCCTTGCAAAGGCGGCGCAAAAACGGCGGGCGGCGGCTTACGCTGGCCGCATGTGGCGCGCATAGAAGGCAAGCTCGATCGAGATCCCGCGCGCGTAGCTGTCGCGAAGGTGCGGCGTCGCCAGCGGCACAGCCGCGCCGTCGAGCCTAAAAAAGCCCAGACGCGCGCCCTCGTCGATGATGCTCGAGACCTGGGTCTTGGACAGCCCGAACCGCTTGGTCTTTGACGGTGCAGAATGACGCGAATGCATCGTTCAACTTCCGTTGCGGCGGACCGGTTCAGACCGATACGTCGGCACTGACCGACAGCCTGAAGCTGGGCGCCGTGCAGGTGCAAGGCTCGATGGCCGCGGCGCAGGCCTCCGTCACCGCTGTCACCGATGTGGTGAGTGCGGCAACCGCCGATGCGTTCGCGGGCGGCGACAATCCTGTCACGGTCGGCCCGAACGGCATCGCGCTCAACTTCGCCGCCGATCCGGATGCCGGTGTGGCGTCGCGCTCCGACGTGACGCGCCGTGCCGACGAGGCGTTTGCCGCGCTGGCCTATGCGGGCAACGTCACCAAGGCGCGGTCGCTGGCGGCATTCGAGCGGCCGTGGAGCGTCTGGGCCGATATTCGCGGCACCGGTTGGGAGCGTTCCAACGCTCTCAACGGCACGCAGCTCAACGCGCGACCGCGGGCTTCGGCTACAAGGTCACGCCGAACGTGCTGCTCGGCCTGTTCGGCGGCTACGAGAACTTCCGCTCCGACTTCGCCTCGGTCTCCGGCAGACTCAAGGGGGACGGCGGCACGGCCGGCGGCTACGCCGCGTGGCGGATCATTCCGACGCTGCGTTGGGACGCGATGCTGGGCTGGTCGAAGGTCGCGTACGACGCGAGCGCGGGTGCAGCGAGCGGCAGCTTCACCGGCGCGCGCTGACTGGCATCGACCGGCTTCACCGGCACGCACCGCGTTGCGTCGTATATTCTCGAGCCGTCGGCAAAAGTCTATGCGCTGTGGGAGCGGCAGGAGGCGTGGACCGACAGCCTCGGCACGTTGCAGGACGCGCGCAGCTTCTCCGCCGGCCGCGTGTCGGCGGGCGGCCGCGTGATCGCGCCGTGGCAGATGTCATCCACGCTGTCGGTGTCGCCCTATGCGGGCTTCTACGGCGACTGGCGTTTCAGCACCGACAACGCGCTCCCCGCGGGCCAGCCCGTGGTCGGCATCGGCAACGGCTGGTCGGGCCGCGCCACCGGCGGCGTCAATCTGATCAACCTGCGCGGCGGATCGCTGGCGCTCGGCGGCGAATACGGCGGCATCGGCGCGGGACACAAGATCTGGACCGGAAACGTCCGGGCCAACTGGGCGTTCTGAGCGCGTTCGTTCTCCATCGCGCTCGAACAAGAAGGGCGGCCGCGAGGCCGCCGTTCCAGCAGTGCGTGTGAAGGCGCGGCTTACGCCGCCATCGCCTTCTTGAGGTTCTCGTCGATCTTGTCGAGGAAGCCCGTGGTGGACAGCCACTTCTGCTCGGGGCCGACGAGGAGGGCGAGGTCCTTGGTCATGAAGCCCGCCTCGACCGTGTCGACGCAGACCTTCTCGAGCGTCGCGGCGAACTTCGCCAGCGCGTCGTTGCCGTCGAGCTTGGCGCGATGCGCGAGGCCGCGGGTCCAGGCGAAGATCGACGCGATCGAGTTGGTCGACGTCTCCTTGCCCTGCTGGTGTTCGCGGTAATGGCGCGTCACGGTGCCGTGCGCGGCTTCCGCTTCGACCACCTTGCCGTCCGGCGTCATCAGCACCGAGGTCATCAGGCCGAGCGAGCCGAAGCCCTGCGCCACGACGTCCGACTGCACGTCGCCGTCGTAGTTCTTGCAGGCCCAGACGTAGCCGCCCGACCACTTCATCGCCGCCGCGACCATGTCGTCGATCAGGCGGTGCTGGTAGATGATCTTGCGCTTGTCGAACTCGGCCTTGAACTCCGCGTCGAAGATCTGCTGGAACAGCTCCATGAAGCGGCCGTCGTACTGCTTGATGATGGTGTTCTTGGTCGACAGGTAGACCGAGTAGTTGCGCGCCAGGCCGTAGTTGAACGAGGCGCGGGCGAAGTCGATGATCGACGCGTCCAGGTTGTACATCGCCAGCGTCACGCCCGGGCCCGGCGCCTTGAACACCTCGCGCTCGATCACCTTGCCGTCATTGCCGGTGAATTTGATCGACAGCGTGCCTGCGGTCGGGAACTTGAAGTCGGTCGCGCGGTACTGGTCGCCGAACGCGTGGCGGCCGATGATGATCGGCTGGGTCCAGCCGGGCACGAGGCGCGGCACGTTCTTGCAGATGATCGGCTCGCGGAAGATCACGCCGCCGAGGATGTTGCGGATGGTGCCGTTCGGCGACCGCCACATGTCCTTCAGGCCGAACTCCTTCACGCGGCCCTCGTCCGGCGTGATGGTGGCGCACTTCACCGCGACGCCGACCTCGCGGGTCTTGTTGGCGGCATCGATGGTGATCTGGTCGCTGGTCTCGTCGCGCTTCTGGACGCTGAGATCGTAATAGAGAAGATCGATGTCGAGATAGGGATGGATCAGCTTGTCCTTGATGAACTTCCAGATGATCCGGGTCATCTCGTCGCCGTCCATCTCGACGACCGGGTTCTTGACTTTGATCTTCGCCATTTTCAGGGGCCACCTTTGGAGAGCCGGCATAGGCAACGGTCGGACCGACGAAAATTCGGCGCACGCTCATTGACGACGCCGCCCCGCAGCCGTGGCGCGCTCTATAGCATTGGCTTTCGTGCCGCAAAAGCAGCGACCCGCCCGATGAGTTCGTCATCGAGCGGGTCAGGGTCTCGGAAACGCCCGCCGCCGCGGGCTCCGCGTCAGAGCGCCGCGAGCGCGGCGTTCAGCGTGGCGCTCGGCCGCATCGCGGCCGACGCCTTGGCGTCATCGGGCAGGTAGTAACCGCCCGCGTTGACCGGCTTGCCTTGCGCGGCGATCAGCTCGCCGTTGATCTTGGCTTCGTTCTTGCTGAGCGTCTCGGCGAGCGGCTTGAAGCGGGCTTGCAGCTCCGCGTCCTTGGTCTGTGCGGCCAGCGCCTGCGCCCAGTACAGGGCGAGGTAGAAGTGGCTGCCGCGATTGTCGAGTTCACCGACCTTGCGCGCCGGATTGCGGTTGAACTTGAGGAACTGGCCGATCGCAGTGTCGAGCGCCTCGGCGAGAACCTGCGCCTTGGGGTTCTTGTAGGTGTGCGCCAGATGTTCGAGCGACGCGCCCAGCGCGAGGAATTCGCCGAGCGAATCCCAGCGCAGATAGCCCTCCTGCTGGAACTGCTCCACGTGCTTGGGCGCCGAGCCGCCGGCACCGGTCTCGAACAGGCCGCCGCCTGCGAGCAGCGGAACGATCGACAGCATCTTGGCGGACGTGCCGAGCTCCATGATCGGGAACAGGTCGGTCAGATAGTCGCGCAGCACGTTGCCGGTGACCGAGATCGTGTCCTGGCCCTTGCGGATGCGCTCGAGCGAGAACTTGATCGCGTCGACGGGGGCCATGATGCGGATGTCGAGGCCGTTGGTGTCGTGATCCTTCAGATACTTCTCGACTTTGGCGATTTCCTGCGCGTCATGCGCACGATTCTTGTCGAGCCAGAACACGGCGGGTGTGTTGGTCAGGCGCGCGCGGCGCACGCCGAGCTTGACCCAATCCCGGATCGGCTCGTCCTTGGTCTGGCACATGCGGAAGATGTCACCGGTCTCGACCGGACGCTCCAGCAGCACCTTGCCGTCATCGGCGACGACGCGAACCGTTCCGCTCGCGGGCACTTCGAACGTCTTGTCGTGCGAGCCGTATTCCTCTGCCTTCTGCGCCATCAAGCCCACGTTCGGGACCGAGCCCATCGTCTTGGGGTCGAACGCGCCGTTGGCCTTGCAGTCCTCGATGACCGCCTGGAACAGCCTTGCGTAGCTGCGGTCCGGGATCACCGCCTTGGTGTCGTGCAGCTTGCCGTCCGGGCCCCACATGCGGCCGGACTCGCGGATCATCGCCGGCACCGAGGCGTCGATGATGAAGTCGCTGGGCACATGCAGCCCGGTGATGCCCTTGTCGGAATTGACCATCGCAAGCGCGGGCCGCTTCGCGTACTCGGCCTCGATGTCGGCCTTGATCGCGTTCTTCTCGGCGTCCGGCAGTGTCTCGATCTTGGTCAGAAGATCGCCGAAGCCGTTGTTGAGGTTGACGCCGAGCTTCTTCAGCGTGGCGTCGTGTTTCTTGATCACGTCGGCGAAGAATTCGGAAACGACATGGCCGAACACGATGGGATCGGCGATCTTCATCATGGTCGCCTTGACGTGCAGCGAGAACAGCACGCCTTGCTTCTTGGCGTCTTCGATCTGCTCGGCAAAGAAAGCACGCAGCGCCTTGCAGCTCATCACCGCGGCGTCGATGATCTCGCCCGCGATCAGCGGCGTCTTTGCCTTCAGCACAGTGACCTTGCCGCCGGCTTCGACCAGCTCGATGCGTGCGTTGGTCGCCGAAGCAACCGTCGTCGAGACTTCCGAGCCGAAGTAGTCGCCGCCCGACATGTACGCCACGTGCGATTTGGAGTCCTTGCTCCAGGCGCCCATCTTGTGCGGGTTGTCGCGGGCGTATTGCTTGACGGCGCCGGCCGCGCGGCGGTCGGAATTGCCCTCGCGCAACACCGGGTTGACGACGCTGCCGAACACCTTGCCGTAACGGGTCTTGATCTCCTTCTCGGCGTCCGTCGTCGGATTGTCCGGGTAGTCCGGGACCGCGTAGCCCTTGCCCTGCAGTTCCTTGATCGCGGCCTTGAGCTGCGGGATCGAGGCCGAGATGTTGGGCAGCTTCATGATGTTGGCTTCGGGCCGGAGCGTGAGCTCGCCGAGTTCGGTGAGTTCGTCGTTGATCCGTTGTGCGGGGGTGAGCTTCTCGGGGAAGGTGGCGATGATGCGGCCGGCCAGCGAGATGTCCTTCTGCGTCACCGACACACCCGCCGCGCCCACGAAGGCTTCGACGATCGGCAGGAGGGAATAGGTCGCGAGCGCCGGGGCTTCATCGACCTTTGTCCACATGATTTCGAGATTTGGCATGCTAGCACCTCTGGTCGCCATGCTTGGTTGGGCCGACCGGAAACTGACCATCGATGGGTGCGGGGAAAAGGCGTCTCCCCCGGGCCCTCAAATGAATTGTTCTCGGCGCGGAGACCGCCAACCGGGGATCCGACTGACGGGGATTCGGCGCGCGCCCTATAGCATCCGCACTCCGCTGGTAAAAGCCTTGTTAGAAGGTGCGCGGCAGGTGCCGGGGGGCCAGAATGCGGCCGGCGCATGAGCACGAGGGCAAGCCGCCGGGTGTTTCGGCCGGATACGGTGCTGCGGCTTGACGCGAGCGGCCGGCTTGGGCAGGGGCTGCACCGTCAGGGCGTTTGCCCGCCGAGGAGCAGTGCATGCCGGGCGCCGGCACCGACAAGACCAAGCGATGGGTGGAGCAGCCGGGCCCGGTGGTGATTCTGGTCGAGCCGCAGCTTGGCGAGAACATCGGCTCGGCGGCGCGCGCCATGGCGAATTTCGGCCTGTCGCGGCTGCGGCTGGTGAAGCCGCGGGAGGCGTGGCCGAACCCGCAGGCGCGCAAGATGGCCTCGGGCGCCGACCGGGTGCTGGACCAGGCCGAGCTGTTCGACAGTGTCGAAGCCGCAATTGCCGATTGCACGCTGGTGTTTGCGACCACCGCGCGGGCGCACGACCAGGCGAAACCGGTGGTCGACGCCGCCGAGGCGGCCCGCGACATGGCGGCGCCGGTCGCGGCGGGCGAAACGGTCGCCATCCTGTTCGGCCGCGAGCGGATCGGGCTCGAGAACGACGAGGTCGCGCTTGCCGACAAGATCATCACCCTCCCGGTCAATCCCGCGTTCGCCTCGCTCAATCTTGCCCAGGCGGTGGTGATCGTCGCTTACGAGTGGTTCAAGCACGCCACGTCCGGTGCGTTGCCGTTCCGGATGCCGGAGCGCTCGCCGCCGGCCTCGAAGCAGCAGTTGTATTCATTCTTCAAGATGCTCGAAGACGAATTGGAAAAGGTCGAGTTCTTCCGGCCGCCCGACAAGCGCGACACCATGCAGATCAACCTGCGCAACATCATCACGCGCATGCAGCCGAGCCAGCAGGACATCCGCACGCTGCACGGCGTGATCATGTCGATCGTCGAGGGCCGCAAGGGGCCGGCGCGCGGCGGGCTGTTGAACGGCGACGAGGCGGCGCTGCTGCGCAATCTTCTGGCCGAGCACGGCCAGGGCAGGGTGCCGAACGAGCGCGGCCCGGTGCGGGGGCTGGCGCGGCTGCTGCGCCGCAATCCGACCGACGCCGAGCGGACGTTCTGGGACGCGATGATGAAGGACCGGCGTTTCGTCGGCCTTGGCTTCAAGCGGCAGGTGCCGGTGGGGCCGCACGTGACCGATATCGTGTCGTTTCCGCTGAAGGCCGTGATCGAGCTTGTTCCGGGCGACGAGAACGACGCGGGCTTGAACGCCCGTATCGAACGCCGCGCCTGGCTCACCGAGCGCGGCTATCGCGTGGTGGACGTGGCGATGATCGACGTCGAGCGGAACGTCGGCGATGTGCTGAGCAGCCTCGCCGCGGCGCTCGCCATCACCCCTTCAGCGTCTTGACCTGCGCCGCGGTGCCGGCGCGCAGGAAGCCGAGATCGCTGCCGACGGCGAGGAAGCGGACGCCGCGCTTGGCGGAGGCCACCGCGCGTTCCGCATTGGCACAGTAGAGCCCGGCGATCTTGCCGGCCTTCTTGCAGGCCGCGACGATTTTATCGACTGCATCGTCGACGGTGCGCGAGTGCGGGTCGAGCTCCGCGCCGTCGCTCAATCCGATCGACAGGTCGGAGGGGCCGACGAACAGCACGTCGATGCCGGGCACCGCGGCAATCGCCTCGAGATTGCTCATCGCGGTCTTGGTCTCGATCATCGCCAGCGTCACGATGTTGTCGTTGGCTTCGCGCAAGTAGGACTTCATGTCGGTGATGCCGGCGAGCACCATCGCCCGCGTCGGCCCCCAGCTCCGCTCGCCGAGCGGCGGATACTTGGTGGCACCGACAAAGGCCTTGGCGTCGGCGATGGTGTTGATCATCGGCGCGATGATGCCTTCGGCACCGAAATCGAGCGCGCGGCTTGCCACCGCAAACGCGCCAAGCGGCACGCGCACGATCGGAGCGGCGCCGGCGGCGCGGATCGCGCCGATCGCGGTCACGGTGCCGTCGGTGCCCCACAGCCCGTGCTGCTGGTCGATGGTGACGGTGTTGAAGCCCTCGCGCGCGATCGTCTCGGCGACGATCGGCGCGGGCAGCGCGCACCAGCCGGTGTAGATGGTCTCGCCGGCGGCGAGCCTGCGGGCAAGCGAGTAGTTGGGAAGGGTCATGGCGGCGGCCTCACAGCTTTTCGATCGCGACCTGATAGCCTTTGTGAACGAGGCGATATTGTCCGGCGATCGATTTCAGAAAAGCATCGATGCCGGAGCCGGGATTGTCCAGGGGCTTCGGCATTTCCTTCCATTCGTAATCGTCGAACAGCAGCAAGCCGCCGCGTGTCATCAGCGGCCATGTCAGCGCGCCGTCGGCGTAGGCCTCGACCGCGCGGTGGCCGCCGTCGATATAGGCAAGGTCGAAGCGGCGGTTCCGGATGCCGAGCTCCGCGAGCGCGTCGGTCGAGGGCGCCTTGATCTTTTCGATGCGTTTTTTGAAGGCCTTGGTATTGCGGTCGAAGCGGCCTTCGACGCCGCGGAGAAACCGCGCGTCCGTCCGGCTGCGCGCCGCCACTTCCTGATGCTCCTGGCCGCCCGCAAACGTGTCGATGCAGGTCAGCGTCGCGCGCGGCAGGTAGTTCAGGAAGAACAGCGCGGAGCGGCCTTCCCACGAGCCGATCTCGAGCACGCGCAGGGCACGATTGCGCCGCGAGCCCAAGAGCTTCGTCCAGTTCGGGAAATGCCACGACGTCCAGTCGTGGGCGAATTCCTTGCCTTCGTACCAGCTTGCCGCGAGCTCGGCGGAAAGCGGCGTAGGCTTGCGGCCCGTCCTTCGCTTGGCGGCAGGCTTCTCGCGCCGTTCAGCCTGCCTTGATCTGCGCAATCGCCTGCTCCATCAGGTCGCTCATGGTGCGGCGGATGTCCTGGTCGGATTGCTTGATGCCCTTGGCGTCGAAGTCCTTGCGGACCTTGCGAAACACGTCGTCCTCGCCAGCCTCCTCGAAGTCGGCCATCACGACCTCCTTCGCGTAGGCGTCGGCATCCGGGCCGGCAAGCCCGAGCTGCTGCGCGGCCCACGCGCCAAAGAGCCTGTTGCGGCGCGCGTTCGCCTTGAAGCGCAACTCTTCATCGAGCGCAAATTTCTTCTCGAAGCCTTCCTCGCGCTTGTCGAATGTCGTCATGTTTTCCCTCGCTGCCTTTTTTGCGTCGCCATTTGCGGTGTCGTCAGTATCGCACGATTGCGCTCCCACAAGCGCCGCGCGTGGTGGGACTAAGTTCTTGCGGATGCTTGCAGCAAATTATGGTTTCTCCGCGCTTTGCACAACAGGCACACAGGGTCAAGTTAATCCACCGGCGCGCTAACTTGTCCGTTGCGCACTGGACCAAGTCGGCATATGTCGTTGTGCAACCCCACCCGATCGGATAGGTTTTGGTTGTGAACGGATAGGCGTCCGATTCTATTTGCGCTGTGCCTGCCGCTTTCGCCGCCGCGGACCTTAAGAATCCACTGGAGCCACGGCACGTCGATGGACATAAACAAACCACGGTACGTTCCAATGAGCCGCCGTCGCCGCATCTATGAAGGCAAGGCGAAGGTCCTTTATGAAGGCCCGGAGCCTGGAACCCTGATCCAACACTTCAAGGACGACGCCACTGCTTTCAACGCCAAGAAGCACGAGGTGATCGAAGGCAAGGGCGTCCTCAACAACCGCATTTCTGAATATCTGTTTCAGCGCCTCAACGACATCGGCGTGCCGACGCATTTTATCCGCCGTCTCAACATGCGCGAGCAATTGATCCGCGAGGTTGAGATCATTCCGCTCGAGGTCTGTGTGCGTAACGTTGCCGCGGGCTCGCTCGCGACGCGGCTCGGCATCGAGGAGGGCACGCAACTGCCGCGCTCGATCATCGAATTCTACTACAAGAACGATCAGCTCAACGACCCGATGGTGTCGGAGGAGCACATCACCGCGTTCGGCTGGGCGACGCCGCAGGAAATCGACGACATCATGGCGCTCGCCATCCGCGTCAATGATTTCCTGTGCGGCCTGTTCCTCGGCGTCGGCATCCGGCTGATCGATTTCAAGATGGAATGCGGACGGCTGTGGGAAAACGACCTGATGCGGATCGTGGTCGCCGACGAGATCTCGCCGGACTCCTGCCGGTTGTGGGACATCAAGTCGAACGACAAGCTCGACAAGGACCGCTTCCGCCGCGACCTCGGCGGCCTGCTCGAAGCCTATACCGATGTCGCAAGGCGCCTCGGCGTCATGAGCGAGAACGAGCGGCCGCAGGGCACAGGACCGGTGCTGGTGAAGAGCTGAGCCTCAGCCTCTTCCGTTTCAAAACGATGCTGCAATGTCGTGGCCGGGCTTGTCCCGGCCACTGGCGTCTTTAAGTTCTCCTGAAAATAACGGTGTCCGCCCATAGGCGAGCGAAGCGACGCCGTCCTTCGGACGGCTACGGGCGAGCGAAGCGACGCCGTCCTTCGGACGGCTACGGGCGAGCGGGCAAGACGGGAGAGAGACGTGCTGATACGGGCCGCTGTTTGCGCCGCTATCGCGATATCGACTTTGCCCGGCGCTGACTTTGCTTCGGCGCAGGACTATCCCAATCGCCCGGTGAAGGTCGTCGTGCCGTTTCCGGCCGGCGGCGGCACCGATGCGCTGACGCGCGTCGTCGCCAAGGGCATGGAGCAGCGGCTCGGGCAGCCCTTCATCGTCGAGAACCGCGGCGGCGCGGGCACCACGCTCGGCGCAACGGCGGTGGCACGCTCGGAGCCGGACGGTTACACCCTGCTGGTCGGCACCGCCTCGACCTTCGCCGCGGCGCCCGGCCTCTACAAGCGGCTCGCCTACGATCCGACGAAAGATTTCTCGCCGGTGATGTTCTTCGCCACCGTGCCGTTCGTGCTGGTGGTCAACCCGTCGCTCGGCGTCAACTCGGTGAAGGAGTTGATCGCGCTTGCCAAGAGCAAGCCCGGTGAGCTCGCCTATGCGTCCGCCGGCGTCGGCGCGGTGCATCACATCTTCTGCGAGCTGTTCATGAGCATGACCGGCATCAAGATGCGGCACGTGCCCTATCGCGGCGGCGCGCTGGCGCAGAACGACGTCGTCGCCGGCCATGTGCCGGTCTACTTCGCCGACGCGGGGCCGGCCGCGACGCTGATCAAGTCGGGCCAGCTCAAGGCGCTTGGCGTCACGACCGCGATCCGCAGCAGCAATCTGCCTGACGTGCCGACGCTCGACGAGGCCGGCGTCACCGGCTACGAGGCGAACACCTGGCAGATGATGGTCGGCCCGCCGCAGATGCCGGAGCCGGTGGTCACGAAGCTCAATCGCACGCTGGCCGATGTCATGCAGGCGCCGGAGGTGCAGAGCTACTTCACCTCGCTCGGCATGCAGCCGCGGACCAGCACGCCGAAGCAGGCGCACGAGCACATCGTCAAGGAAGCGGCGCGCTGGACCGCGGTCATCAGAGGCATAGGCATCAGCGTCGAGTAGGCGTAGATTTCCGGCAGTCGCGGAGGAGCCCATCCATGAGCGAGCAGCGGACCATCGGCCTCGTCGTGCCGTTCTCGACCGACAAGGTGCCGGAAGAGGGCCCGATGATGTATCCGGGCGTGAAGTTCATTCCGCGCGCGGTCGGCGTGCGGGCGCTGACGCCCGAAGGCTACGACGCTGCGTGGAACGCGATCCTGCCGGCGGCGAAAGAGCTCGCCAAGGAAGGCGTCGACGCGATCATGGTGATCGGCACCTCGCTTACTTTCTATCGCGGCTATGACGCGCATCGGCAGTTGCTCGAACAGCTGCGCAAGGAAACCGGGCTGCCGGTCTCGACCATGAGCGAGGCGGTGGTGGACGGGCTCAAGGCCGTGGGCGCCAGGCGCATCGCGGTCGCAACCGCCTATGCCGACGAGGTCAACGATCGCCTCGCCGATTTTCTCCGGCGGGCCGGTTTCGATGTGCTGGCGCTCAAGGGGTTCGGCCTGTTCGGCTTCGGCGAGCCCGGCAAGAAGTCCGAGCAGGAGATCATCGATCTCAGCGGCACGGCGATCGAGGCGGCGGGCAAGCCCGATGCAGTGCTGATTTCCTGCGGCGGGCTTCTCACGCTCGGTTGTGCCGAGCCGATCGAGAAACAGCACGGCGTGCCGGTGGTGACCAGCACGCAGTCGGCGTTCTGGAAGGCGATGCGGCTCGCCGGCGACAGCGGCCACGTCGCCGGCCGTGGCCGGATGCTGGCGGAATCGCAGGCCGTCCCGGCCTGAACGACAGGCCGACCCTGCTGCTGCCTTGGAATTGCCCTAGAAATACAGGGGACGGCCTCCGCCGGAGGTTGCGGGGTGGGGGAATCCGCTTTATTTCACCCTCACGATGAAGGCGCGAGTCACCGTCACACTGAAATCCGGCGTTCTCGATCCGCAGGGCAAGGCGATCGAGGGGGCGTTAAGGTCGCTCGGCGTGTCGGGCGTCGCCAGCGTGCGCCAGGGCAAGGTGTTCGACATCGAGGTCGACGGCGCGGACCGCGCGCGGGCCGAGGTCGCCCTGAAGGAAGCGGCAGAGAAGCTGCTGGCGAATACGGTTATTGAGAATTACTCTATCGACTTCAAAAATTGAAGGTCGAATCATGGCCGAATCAATTGCCGAATTGACGTTCGAACTCCTCAAGAAGATCCATCACCGAATGGACGTGATGGATCACAAGGTCGACGAGCTAAAGGCTGAGATGCAGGCAATGCGCGGCAATCTCATTTCGATGCAGCAGGACATCCACAATATTTATGGCATCCTCACTCGGCACGACACGCGCCTGGATCGCATCGAACGCCGTCTGGAACTGAGCGAGCCACTTCCGACGTGAAATCCGCCGTCCTGGTCTTTCCCGGCATCAATCGCGAGCGCGACATGGCGCGCACGCTGAAGCTCGTCTCCGGCGCGGAGCCGGCGATGGTCTGGCATGCCGAGACCGCGCTTCCGCCCGGCACCGACCTCGTGGTGGTGCCCGGCGGCTTCTCCTACGGCGACTATCTGCGATGCGGTGCCATTGCGGCGCGCGCGCCGATCATGGACGCGGTGCGCGCGCATGCCGCGCGCGGCGGCCTGGTGCTCGGCGTCTGCAACGGCTTTCAGATCCTCTGCGAGTCCGGACTGCTGCCGGGGATCCTGATGCGCAATGCGGAGCTGAGGTTCATCTGCAAGGATGTCTATCTCCGCGTCGAGCGCTCCGACACGCCGTTCACCCGCGGCTACAACGCCGGGCAGGTCATCCGGGTGCCGGTGGCGCACGGTGAGGGCAACTATGCCGCCGACACCGAGACGATTGCGCGCCTGGAAGGCGAGGGCCGGGTGGCGTTCCGCTATGCTTCGCCCGACGGCAAGCTCGATCCGAAGTGGAACGTCAATGGCGCGGTCAACGCCATTGCCGGCATCTTGAGCGAGCGCGGCAACGTGCTGGGGCTGATGCCGCATCCGGAGAACCATGTCGAAAGCGCGATCGGCCCGACCGACGGGCGCGGCCTGTTTGCCGGGCTGACACAGCATTTTGCGAAGGTTGCCTGAACCGCCTATTCTGCGGGGGTGAAGGGAACTCGGTCGTCTAACTTGGTCGTCTGATGGATTTCCGCATCCTGATTGCGGTGGCCGTCGCGCTCGTGGCCGTGGCATTCGGCGGTTTCTATTTCGCGCTGAGCTCGCGCCAGCACGAGCCGCTGGCCGCGTCACAGCCGCGTCCGGCCCGCACCGCCGAAGCGCCTGCCGCTGCGCCGACACGGGCCCCGGATGCGGCGGCGCAGCCGCCCGCGGCTCAGCCCGCCTCGCCGCCGCCTCCCGCATCACCGGCCAAGGCCACGCCGGAAAGCATCGAGGCCGAAATCGCGAAGTCCGACCATGCCGAGCTTCAGGCGCTGCTGAGGCGCTATTTCGCCGACGACTACAAGGCGCTGATTGCGGTCGCCGTCGAGCGGCGCAACGAGGGCGTCGCCGATCAGGCCTTCGGCCAGGAGCTGTTCGCGCGCTTTCAGGACATCATGCGAAGCAAGCTGCGGTTCGCGGCGGGCGCCGGCACCGCAATGATCGACCGGCTTGCCGCCAACGAGGTCGCCCTGTTCCGCGCGCTCGGCACCGAAGGCGCGAACTTCTGCCTGAAGGTGCTTGGCAAGGACGAAACCCCGGCCGACAGCCAGCCGCCGGAAAGCGTCCGGCGCATGATGCGGCTCGGCACGCTTTACCGCTTCCAGGCGATCGTCGAAGGCATGTCCAACACCAAGCCGGTGGACGCGCTGACCCAGGCGGAGCTCGGCGCCTTCGAGGCGAGCCTCAACCGCGACGGGCTTCGTTTCGACGAGGTGCGCAGCGGGGCATTTCTCAGCAAAGGCGGCGACGAGCCCGGCAAGCCCTGCCTGATGATCGAGAAGCTCTACCTGTCGATTGCCCGGCTCGACGAGACCACCCGCCGCAAGATCTACGCCGGCATGTTCTTCCTCGGCCGGGACCGTTGAGCGCCGGTCACGCAGCCGCCACGGAATCCCGGTAAATCGCCGAATAATAGGCGTGGATGCCCGGTTTTCGCCGGGTGTAATTCTACGGCCCCCACGTTACATATCGCCCGTGAAATCGAACGAGCCCCCCATCACGCCCGATCTCGTCGCCGAACACGGCCTCAAGCCGGACGAATACCAGCGCATCCTCGACCTGATCGGCCGCACCCCGAGCTTCACCGAGCTCGGCATCTTCTCGGCCATGTGGAACGAGCACTGCTCCTACAAATCGTCGAAGGTCCACCTGCGCGGGCTGCCGACCAAGGCGCCCTGGGTGATCCAGGGGCCGGGCGAGAACGCCGGCGTCATCGACATCGGCGACGGGCTCGCGGTGGTGTTCAAGATGGAGAGCCACAACCACCCGAGCTACATCGAGCCCTATCAGGGCGCGGCGACCGGCGTGGGCGGCATCCTGCGCGACGTGTTCACCATGGGCGCGCGGCCGATCGCCTGCCTCAACGCGCTGTCGTTCGGCGACCCGAAGCATCCCAAAACCCGGCATCTGGTGTCGGGCGTGGTCGCCGGCATCGGCGGCTACGGCAATTCGTTCGGCGTGCCGACCGTCGGCGGGCAGGTGCGCTTTCACACCCGTTACGACGGCAACAACCTCGTCAATGCCATGGCCGTGGGTCTCGCCCGGACCGACCAGATTTTCTACGCGGCGGCCTCGGGCGTCGGCATGCCGATCGTCTATCTCGGCTCGAAGACCGGCCGCGACGGCATCCACGGCGCCAGCATGGCCTCGGCCGAGTTCGATCAGAACTCCGAGGAGAA
Source organism: Xanthobacteraceae bacterium (assembly GCA_019746135.1). GTDB lineage: Bacteria > Pseudomonadota > Alphaproteobacteria > Rhizobiales > Xanthobacteraceae > Z2-YC6860. The sequence continues at coordinate 1,721 of JAIESI010000076.1, read as the reverse complement.
GCGTCCGACCGTGCAGGTCGGCGATCCGTTCTCGGAGAAGCTTTTGCTCGAAGCCTGCCTCGAGATCATGGCAAAGGGCTGCGTCATCGCCATTCAGGACATGGGTGCGGCAGGCCTCACCTGCTCGGCGGTGGAGATGGGCGCCAAGGGCGATCTCGGCGTCGATCTCGAGCTCGATAGCGTGCCGTGCCGCGAGACCGGCATGAGCGCCTACGAGATGATGCTCTCCGAGAGCCAGGAGCGCATGCTCATGGTGCTCAAGCCCGAGAAGGAGCAGGAGGCCGAGGCGATCTTCCGCAAGTGGGGGCTCGATTTCGCCATCGTCGGACACACCACGCCGACCAGGCGCTTCATCGTCAAGCACCGCGGCGACGTGATGGCCGACCTGCCGATCAAGGAACTGGGCGACGAGGCGCCGGTCTACAACCGGCCGTTCACCGAGACGCCGAAGCGTCCCGTGATCAAGGCCGCGAGCGTCAAGCCGCCGATGCCGATCGCCGACGCGCTGGAGAAGCTGATCGGCACGCCCGACCTCTGCTCCAAGCGCTGGGTCTGGGAGCAGTACGATCACGTCATTCTCGGCAACACTGTGCAGCGCCCGGGCGGCGACGCCGCGGTGGTGCGCGTCGAGGACGGTCCGAAGGCGCTGGCGCTCACCGTCGACGTCACGCCGCGCTACTGCGAGGCCGATCCGTTCGAGGGCGGCAAGCAGGCTGTGGCCGAGGCGTGGCGCAACATCACCGCGGTCGGCGGCAAGCCGCTCGCCATCACCGACAACCTCAACTTCGGCAATCCCGAGAAGCCGGAGATCATGGGCCAGTTCGTCGGCTGTGTGCGCGGCATCGCCGAGGCCTGCAAGGCACTCGACTTCCCGGTCGTCTCCGGCAACGTCTCGCTCTACAACGAGACGCAGGGCCGCGGCATCCTGCCGACGCCGAGCATCGGCGGCGTAGGCTTGCTCTCCGACTTCACAAAGTCGGCGACGCTCGCCTTCAAGGCCGGCGGCGAGGCGATCCTGCTGATCGGCGAGACGCAAGGCTGGCTCGGCCAGTCCCTCTATCTTCGCGACGTTTGCGGCCGCGAAGAGGGCGCGCCACCGCCGGTCGATCTCGCCGAGGAAAAGGAAAACGGCGACGTGGTGCGCGCGCTGATCGGCGAGGGGCTGGCCACCGCCGCCCATGACGTGTCGGACGGCGGGCTTCTGGTTGCCGTTGCCGAGATGGCGATGGCGTCCGGCATCGGTGCGCGCCTCGTCGCGCCGCCGTCGGACACCGAGCCGCACGCCCACTGGTTCGGCGAGGACCAGGCGCGCTATCTCGTCACCGTGCCGCTTGATCGCGCCGACGAATTGATCCGGCGCGTGCAGGCGGCGAGCGTGCCGGTGCACCGCATCGGCACCACCGGCGGCGACACGATCTCGATACCCGGCGAGCGCGCGCTCGCCATCGCCGCGCTCAACGAGCGCTTCGAAGGCTGGCTGCCGGGCTACATGGCCGGCACGGCCTGAGGGCCTACTGGCCCATCATCATCCGTTCGCGGATCGCCCGGCGCAGCGGCCCGACCGGGCGAAATCCTTCTGCCGCCGGTTGAGCCGCAGCGGGCGCTGCGGCGGCCCCAGCGGGCGCGCCTTCCGCGATTGCGGCAAGCGACGTCCGGCAATCCGGCGAGAGCTTCGCCGCGTTGCGCTGCAGGCAGGCAAAGGCCTCCGGTCCGCCGGGCTG
>JAIESI010000307.1 GCA_019746135.1 Xanthobacteraceae bacterium | reverse complement strand
CAGCACGAATCACCATCCCAATCTTGAATCACATCGTGACTCTTGGCGTCTACCTACTAACCTAGCGCCTATGAGGGGTACCCCTCACCCCATCTCGCTCGCTGAAACACCGACATGCCCTCTCCCGCAAGGGGAGAGGGCACACCAACCAGCGTCGCCGGCGCGGCGGCCATGAGCATCACCGCGATAGCCCCGCGCCGCTGGAAGAAGCCGCCGCTGATCAAGTCGGCGTGGCTGCGCTGGTCGCTGGGGCTCGGCTTCGCGCTCTATCTGGCGCTCGCGTTCGGCACCACCGAGGTGAACTGGGCGCGGGTGTGGGAGGGCCTGCCGCGCGGCGCGCGCTTCTTTGCCGCGTTCTTCCCGCCCGACTTCGTCAGCCGCTGGGAAGAGATCGCCGAAGGCATCATGGAGAGCCTCTGGATGACGGTGGTTTCCACCGTCATCGGCATCGCCCTGTCGGTGCCGGTCGGCATCGGCGCGGCGAAGAACATCGCCCCCGCCCCGGTCTACTATTTCTGCCGCGGCATCCTCGCGGTGTCGCGCAGCTTCCAGGAGATCATCCTTGCGATCTTCTTCATCAAGCTGTTCGGCTTCGGGCCGTTCGCCGGCGTGGTGACGCTGTCGGTCGCGACCATCGGCTTCTACGGCAAGCTCCTGGCCGAGGACATCGAAGACATGGACCCGGCGCAGGCCGAGGCGGTGCGTGCGACCGGCGCGGGCTGGCTGCAATGGATCAACTACGGCGTCCAGCCGCAGGTGATGCCGCGCATGATCGGCCTCGGCCTCTACCGCTTCGACATCAATTTCCGCGAGTCGGCGGTGGTCGGCATCGTCGGCGGCGGCGGCATCGGCGCCACGCTGAACACCGCGTTCGACCGCTACGAGTTCGGCTCGGCCGCGGCGATCCTCCTGATCATCATCGCCATCGTCATGGTGGTCGAATATTCGTCCGGCTTCATGCGGCGCTGGGTGCAGTGATGGCGGTCGCGGTCCGGGGCGAAACAAAAGTCTGGCAGCGGCGCGAGCGCGGCGCGCAGCTTGCGGTCTGGGCCGCATGGCTCGTCGGCGTCGCGATCTTCGTCTACTGCTGGCAGCTCATCTCCGAAAAAACCATCTGGGAGTTCGTCACCGACGCGCCGACGCAGGCGGCCGATCTCGGCGTGCGGATGGTGCCGCCGGACTGGAAGTTCATTCACACGCTGTGGCGGCCGATCTGGGACACCATCAACATCGCCACGCTGGGCACGCTGATCGCGATCGTTCTCGCCGTGCCGGTCGCCTATTGCGCGGCGCGCAACACCACGCCGAGCGTCGCGTTCGTGCGGCCGGTCGCGCTGTTCATCATCGTCTCGTCGCGCTCGATCAACTCGCTGATCTGGGCGCTGATGCTGGTCACCATCATCGGCCCGGGCGTGTTCGCCGGCATCCTGTCGATCGCGCTGCGCTCGATCGGCTTCTGCGCCAAGCTGCTTTACGAAGCGATCGAGGAGATCGACGAGAGCCAGGTCGAGGCGGTGCGCGCGACCGGAGCCAGCGGCGCGCAGGTGACGGCTTACGGCATCGTGCCGCAGGTGATGCCGGCGTTTGCGGGAATTTCCGTGTTTCGCTGGGACATCAACATCCGCGAGTCGACGGTGCTGGGCCTGGTCGGCGCGGGCGGCATCGGCCTGCCGCTGAACGCCGCGATCACCACACTGTCATGGACGCAGGTGTCGCTGATCCTCTTGGTGATCATCGCGACCGTGGTGGTCAGCGAATGGGTGTCGGCCAAGGTGCGGCACGCGATCATCTGACCGCGCACCAAATTCAAATCAGATGGAATTTCAGACGAGGCGCTTCCACACCACTTCGGCGACGGTGCCGGAAGCGGTCAGCGGGTTGACATATTTCAGCTCGTCCGCCGTGAGCAGCACGATCTTGCGCTCCTCAACCGAGCCGACGGCCTTGGCGATCGTGCAGCCTTTGAATTTCAAATTCAGGTTTCCGGCATCGGCGTCGAAGGTGTATTTGCCGAACGCGCAATAGGTTTTTGAGCCGAACATGCGCGACACGGAGCCGATGATGATCTGCGCAAAGTAATCGTTGTCGTCGAACATCAGCATGCCGCGGGTGTTCGGACCCCAGCGATCGACCAGCGTGCCGTCGTTGCGCGTGTCGACCGACGACACGAAGCTCCAGCTTCCGGCGAGCTTGTTGTCGGGTGTTCGGCCCGGATGCCCGAGCGCGCCGTTCGTCTGCGAAGGCAGCAATGCGGCAGCGCCGCCCAGAAGGGCTATGAACTCTCGTCGCTCCATAGCATTCCCAGCAGTCGTAATTTTTTTAAAAGTCTAACACCAAAACACGGATGGGGAATGGGCAAAAGGAACGCGCTGCTGCAGCGCAATAACGAATTGCGTGTACAGTAAAGACTGTCGCCAACGCCTACGCCTGCGTCGCCTTCATGCGCTTGGCGGCGTCCAGGGCGGCCAAAACGATGCCCTGGTAGCCGGTACAGCGGCAAAGATTGCCGGAAATCGCGACCCTGACCTCGCGCTCGGTGGGGTCCGGGTTATCGCGCAGAAATTCCAGCAATGTCGTCAGCATACCGGGCGTGCAAAACCCGCACTGGAGGCCGTGGTTGTCGCGGAACGCCTCCTGCAGGGGGTGCAGCTTGTCGGCCGACGGCGCGATGCCCTCCACCGTCAGGATCTCGTGGCCGTTGGCCTGCACCGCGAGCATCAGGCAGGAGCGCGCGGAGCGGCCGTCGACCAGGATCGTGCACGCGCCGCAAACGCCATGCTCGCAGCCGAGATGCGTTCCGGTGAGCTTCAGCTCATAGCGGATGAAGTCGGCAAGCGTGATGCGGACCGGCACTTCCCTTTCGTACTTCGTGCCGTTGACGGTGACCGAGATGGTGCGCTTTTCGCTCATGGTGTCCCTAGTGCGGCCTGTTCCAGGGCGCGTTGTCGGCAAGGCCCGCGGCCTTCTCCAGCGCGCGGCGCGACAGCACCGCGGCGAGATGCTGGCGGTAGTCGGACGAGGCGTGGATGTCGGACATGGCTTCGATGCCGCGGCAGCTTTCGCAGGCCTTGGCGAACAGCGCGCTCGACGGCGCCTGGCCGGTGATGGCCTGCTCGACCTCGGTCGCGCGGACCGGTGCCACCGCGACGCCGCCGACGGTGACGGAGGCGCGCGAGATCTTGCCGCCGTCGACCTGCAACAAGGCCGCCGCCGAGACGATGGCGAAATCGCCGTGACGGCGCGAGAACTCGATGAACGCCGACTTGTGCCCTGCGGGCCAGAGCGGGATGCGGATCGCGGTGACGATCTCGTTCAGCTCGATCGCCGGCGTGAGATAGCCTGCCGGGAAGTCCCGGAACGCGATCTCGCGGGTGCCGTTCGGACCCGCGACCGCAACCGTGGCGTCGTGGGCGGCGGCGACCGACACCAGTTCGGCGGAGGGATCAAGATGGCACAGCGAGCCGCCGATGGTGCCGCGGTTGCGCGTCTGGCGGTGGCCGATGTGCATGATTGCCTCATGCATCAGCGGGCATTTCGCCTTCACCAGATCGGAGAATTCGAGATCGCGCTGCCGCGTCATGGCGCCGATCTCGAGCGTCCCGCCCGCCTCGCGGATGTAGGACAGGCCTTCGACCAGGTTGAGGTCGATCACATGGTCCGGCAGCACGAAGCGCATGTTGAGCATCGGCATCAGCGACTGGCCGCCGGCGAGCACCTTGGCGTTATCGAGGGTGCCGAGCAGGCCGACGGCCTCGGCGACGGTCTTCGGATCGTGGTATTGGAAGGGAGGCGGCTTCATCGCAGTCCTGAGGCAGGTGAACCGCAAGTATAGGAAACCGGCTCAAGAGTGGGCAACCCATGCGAGGAGCTACGCAACGCTGGTGCGCGTTTGCGGTGTGCGCGCTGCTTTCGGCCCTGCTGCAACCGGCGCAGGCACAGCCGGTGGCCGACTTCTACCGCGGCAAGAACCTCAACCTGATCGTCGGCTACAGCTCCGGCGGCGGCTATGACACCTACACCCGCATCCTGGCGCGGCATCTTTCGAAGCACATCCCCGGCAACCCGGCGATCGTGGTGCAGAACATGCCAGGCGCGGGCTCGCTCAAGTTCGCCAACTATCTCTACGCCGTCGCGCCGAAGGATGGCCTGACCATCGGCACCTTCAGCCGCGGCATGGCGATGGAACCGCTGATCGGCGGCACCAACGTGCAGTTCGACGCGACCAAGTTCACCTGGCTCGGCAGCGGCACCAACGAGACCAGCGTGTTCGTTGCCTGGCACACCTCGCCGGTGAAGACCTGGGACGACATCGTGACGAAGCCGTTCACCGTCGGCGGCGAAGGCTCGGGCTCGGACCCCGACATCTACGCGCTGCTCTTGAAGAACGCGTTCGGCGCCAAGCTCCGGCTGATCAGCGGCTATCCCGGCACCGCCGAGATCGCGATTGCGCTGGAGCGTGGCGAGGTCGATACGCGGGCGAGCTGGTCCTGGACCAGCCTGAAGACCTTGCGGCCGCAATGGCTCGCGGAGAAGAAGGTCAACCTGCCGGTGCAGCTCAGTCTCGTCAAAGGCGCCGACCTGCAGCACATCCCGTTGATCACCGAGTTTGCCGACACCGAGAAGAAGAAGCAGATGCTGCGCCTGGTGCTGAGCCGGCAGGAGATGGCACGGCCCTATGCGGCACCGCCCGGCCTGCCGGGCGAGCGCGCCGCGGCGCTGCGCAAGGCGTTCGACGACGCATGGGCCGATCCGGAGCTGATCGCCGAGATGAAGGCGCGCGGCCAGGAGGTCAATCCGGTGAGCGGGGCCGAGATCGACCGGCTGCTTGCGGAACTCTACGCCACGCCGAAGGACGTGGTGGAGGACACCCGGAGGGCGATCGGCGGGCCATAGACCGCCGGCGGTTGCTCCCTGCCTTCGGACTGCGAAAGCGCCGCGGCAGCCCCAAAATTTTTTTCACGCCCATGTCGATTCCGGCGCTCGCCGTTCGCCGTGTCGTCAGAGCGCGGGTATTGATATCCGGACAACGGCGTCCGGAGGCCCGGGCCGCTCAATGAAAGGAACCACCCATGCGTTTCATGGTCATCATCAAGGCCACCAAGGACTCCGAAGCCGGGAAGATGCCGTCCGAGGAGTTGCTCGGCGCCATGGCCAAGTTCAACGAGGAGATGGTCAAGGCCGGCGTGATGCTCGACGGCAACGGCCTGCAGCCGAGCGCCAAGGGCGCGCGCATCCGCTTCTCCGGCAAAGGCCGCACCGTGATCGACGGGCCGTTCGCCGAGACCAAGGAGCTGATCGCGGGCTACTGGCTCATCCAGGTCAAGTCGAAAGAGGAAGCGATCGAGTGGATGAAGCGCTGTCCCAATCCCCACAATGAGGACGGCGAGATCGAGATCCGTCAGGTCTTCGAGCTCGATGACTTCACCCCGGGCGATGCCATCGAGCATCATCGCGCGCTCCAGGAGACGCTGGAACAGCAGAAGAAGTAAGCCACAGCCGCCCGGCTTGCCCGGGCGGAGCCCGGGTGGTGATATCGGTGGCCGTGATGGCCACCGATATTCACCGGACGATCCAGGCGGTTTTTCGCATCGAGCAGGCGAAGCTGATCGCCGGCCTCGCGCGGATCACCCGCGACGTCGGGCTTGCCGAGGAGCTCGCCCAGGACGCGCTGGTCGCGGCGCTCGAGGCGTGGCCGCGCACCGGCGTGCCTGAGCGGCCCGGTGCCTGGCTCATGGCCGCGGCGAAGCACCGCGCCATCGATCACTTCCGCCGCCTAAGGCTCGCCGAGCGCAAGCACGGCGAGATCGCCCGGGATCAGCAGAGCCTGGAAGGCGACATGCCGGACTTCGAAGGCGCGCTCGACGACGATATCGGCGACGACCTGTTGCGGCTCATCTTCACCGCCTGCCATCCGGTGCTGTCGGCCGAGGCGCGGGCCGCGCTGACGCTGCGGATGCTCGGCGGGCTCACCACCGACGAGATTGCGCGGGCGTTTCTGGTCGCCGAGCCGACCATCGCGCAGCGCATCGTGCGCGCCAAGCGCACGCTCGCGGACGCACGCGTGCCGTTCGAGGTGCCGCACGGGCCCGAGCGCGGCACGCGGCTCGCCTCCGTGCTCGAGGTGATCTACCTGATCTTCAACGAGGGCTATGCGGCGACCGCGGGCCAGGACTGGATGCGGCTCGAGCTTTGCGAGGAGGCGCTGCGGCTCGGCCGCATCCTCGCCGGGCTTGCGCCGCTCGAGCCCGAGGTGCACGGCCTCGTGGCGCTGATGGAGATCCAGGCGTCACGGTTCGGCGCAAGGACCAAGCCTGACGGCGAGCCGATCCTGCTGCTCGACCAGAACCGCGCACGCTGGGATCAACTGCTGATCCGGCGCGGGCTCGCCGCGCTCGCGCTGGCGGAAACGCTCAGCGGCGCGTTAGGGCCTTATCAGCTCCAGGCCGCGATCGCGGCGTGCCACGCGCGGGCGCGGGTCGCCGACGACACCGACTGGCCGCGCATCGTCGAGCTTTACGGCGCGCTCGCGAGCCTCTCGCCATCGCCGGTGGTGGAGCTCAACCGCGCGGTTGCGGTCAGCATGGCGTCCGGTCCCGCGGCGGGCCTCGAGCTGGTCGACCGCCTGAGCGCGTCGCCTGCGCTGAAGGGCTATCACCTGCTGCCGAGCGTGCGCGGCGAACTGCTCGCCAAGCTCGGCCGCCACGGCGAGGCGCGCGCCGAGTTCGAGCGCGCGGCATCGCTCACGCGCAACGAACGCGAACGCCGACTGCTGCTTGCCCGGGCAGCGGCGGTTCAATAGTTCGTTCCGCCGACCTCCTATCTGAGATTGCCGAATGATTTTTTACACGTTTAAGATGCGGACCCGACCCATCGCGGCGCCGTTTTTCGCTCGCGCATGACGGGCGCAGACGGAAAGGGCTTCAGTCGCGGTTGACGATCTCGACGCGCCCCACCGGGAGATCGAGATCGGCGGCCGGCGCCACCTCCTGCGACGGATCGATCCGCGGCGCCGGCGGGCGCATCTCGTCGCGCGCGGCATGCACCGCCTTGAGGATGTTCTGGTAGCCGGTGCAGCGGCACAGGTTCGACGACAGCAGGTCGAGCAGCTCCTCGTCGCCGATCCGCGGGTTCTTCTCCAGCGCGTTCACGGCCAGCATCAGGAAGCCCGGCGTGCAGAAGCCGCATTGCAGGCCGTGATGCGCCATGAAGGCGCGCTGCAGCGGGTGCAGCGTGCCGTTCTTGGCGAGCCCTTCGACGGTGCGGATTCGCTGGGCGTGGGCCTGCACCGCGAACATCAGGCACGAGCGCACCGCCTCGCCGCCGACGATCACCGTGCAGGCGCCGCAGAAGCCGTGCTCGCAGCCGATGTGGGTGCCGGTGAGCCCGCAGTCGTCGCGGATCGCATCGACCAGCGTCTTGCGCGGCTCGACGCTGACCTCATGGTCGCGGCCGTTGATGCGGAGCAGAACGTTGACTTTTTCGGTCATGCGACTTTCGGTTCAGATCTTGCCACGAAACGCGCTCTAGTGTCCCGGACGCGGTGCAGCGTGAAGCGAAGCGGAATGGTGCACCGCTGATCCGGGACCGTTCCAGATACCGCCTTTGGGACGGTCCCGGGTCTGCAGCGCATCACCAAGAGGTGCTGCGCTGCGCCCGGGACAAGGGGTCTGTTTTGCCGCAAAAGCTTCATGGTTCTACTTCGGCAGCTTGTCGCCGAACTTGCCGCGCACCAAGTCCTCGACCTCCTGGCTTGCCCGCACCACGATCGGGAAGGTGGCGCGCCGGCCGAACGGCTTGCAGGCGTCGATGACGACGCGGGCGTTGCGCGGGTCGGTTTCCGAATAGGCCATCGGGTCGAGCGCCGACGACCAGCAGCCGCGCAAGATCTCCATGCCCTCGCGCGGATCGCAGCGCGTGCACATCGCCCAGATCACCTTGTCCATGTCGGCGGGATCGATGTCGTCGTCGACGACGACCACGAAACGGTTGACGTAGGCGCCGGCATGGCACTGCGAGGCAATCAGGCCCGCCTGCTTGGCGTGGCCGGCATACATCTGCTTGATCGAGACGGTGAGCCAGAGCCGCGAGCCGCCGGCGGCATGCGACCACACACCCTTGACCTCCGGCACACCCGCGGCCTCGAGCTGGTTCCACACCGCGCCGGAGCGATACGAGCCGCGGTAGAACGAGTCGTCGTCCGGCGGAATGCCGGGGATCGCGCCGAGCAGGATCGGGTTGTCGCGATACATCATGGTCTCGACGCGGATCGCGGGCTCCTTCTTGAGGCCGCCGGCGTAATATCCGGTCCACTCGCCGAGCGGGCCCTCGTCGATCCGGTCGTTCGGATGGATGAACCCTTCGAAGGCGATCTCGGCATGCGCCGGAATCGGCAGGCCGGTCACCGGCCCCTTGATCACCTGCACCGGCTCGCCAAGCAGGCCTCCGGCCGCGTCGTACTCGTTCCTGCCGTGCGGGATTTCGAGCCCTGCGATCATGAACAGCGCCGGGTGCATGCCGCACACCACCGCGACCGGGCACGGCAGGCCGCGCTCGTGATACTTCTTCTGGATCATGTCGCCGTGCTTGCCCTTGGAGCACATCACGGTGGCGAGCTTCCTGTCGTGCGCCTGCACGCGATAGGCGCCGTAGTTGATCCAGCCAGTGTCGGGATCGCGCATGATCACCATGTCGCCGGTGCCCATGTAGTAGCCGCCGTCGTGCTCGTGCCAGCGCGGGATCGGGATGGTGAACAGGTCGATATCGTCGCCGGTCTTGACGTTTTCCAGAAGCGCACCGCTCGCGACCTCGACCGGCGGAATGGTCTTCGCCTCCTTCATGTATTTGCGCCAATGGCGCACCAGCTCGATCTCGGTGCCGTCGGGCGGATGGCCCATGGTCATGTTGATGCGGCGGATCGAGGTGAGCAGGTTCGCCAGGATGCGATGCCCCTTCGGATAGCCCGGGATGTCGTCGAACAGCACCAGCGGATTGCCGATCTTGCGCTGGAAGATGTCGACGATGCCGCCGATCTCGCGCTCGCGCTCGGCGCCCGAGATGTGCGTCACCTCGCCCGCGGCTTCCATCTCGGCGAGCCAGGCGCGCAGGTCCTGCTTCGGCGCATTGGACCTCGCTGCATTCGACTTGGCGGCCGCGCTGCGCGGATCGACATTGGTGTTCATTTCAGGTCCCGCGGTTCGAGGATCAACGCATTATAGCCCGGCTCAGCGGATCGCGAAGCGGCGCACCGCGAGCCGGCGGCGGCCGTTCCAGACTTCGGCGCGCCAGTTGCCCTTCACAAGCTGTTCTTCGCTGCGGAACTCGAAGCTATGCTGCGCCTCGCTGCCGATCCTGGCCGGGGCCTCCTCGGAAATCTCGCGGGTGGCCTTGCCGGTCCTCTCGTCCTTTCCGATCGGACGCGGCGCCCTCCAGACCCAGCGCAGCATCACGTCGGCGCCGTCAGGCTGGCCGACCGGACGGACGGTCATGGCAAATTTCGTCCCGACCTGGCCCATCACGGCCTGAGTGCGGGAAAACCGCTGACGGATTTTGCCGCGCTTCACCGCCTCACCCGGCCCGGCGAAACCGGACGACACAACTTCCAGAACGTCGATATGCGGCGCGGGCTTCGACTGCGGCAGCGCGGGGGTCGCCAGCATGAGCAGGGCCGCGCAGCCCGCCGCCAGTCGCAAAAAGAATGTCATGCGGGCTCCCCCTCGAAAAATCCGAAATACTTATCGTTTGCCGTCGATGATCGCCTTCAGCCGCTGCGGCGTCACCGGCAATTCGGTGATGGCACCCGGAATGCCGATCGCGTCGTCGATCGCGGCGGCAATGGCCGCGCCGACGCCGTTCACGCCGCTTTCGCCCGCCCCTTTGATGCCGAGAGGGTTCAGCGGCGTTGGATAGTCCTCGGTCAGGATGATCTCGATGTCCGGCACATCCTTGATGGTCGGCAGCAGGTAATCGCCGAAGGTCGAGGACAGCGGATCGCCGCGCTCGTTGTAGGTGAACTCCTCCATCAGCGCGCCGCCGAGCCCCTGGGCGAAGCCGCCGGCGATCTGCGCCTTCACCAGCGCCGGGTTGAGCGCGCGGCCGACGTCATAGGAGACGACATAGCGCACCACCTTCACGAAGCCGGTGTCCGGATCGACCTTCACCACCGCGAGATGGTTGCCGTAGGGATAGACCTGGTGGTCGGCGTAGAACCAGCCTTCGGCGGACAGTCCCGGCTCGCGGTCGCCGCGCAGCTTGGAGCTCGGACCGAGCGCCGCGGCGATCTTGCCAAGCGAGATCGAGGGGCCGCTCTTGCGCGCGGCAATCACCACCTCGCCATTGACGATGTCGAGCGTGTCGGCCGGCGATTGCAGCAGATCGGCCGCCATGTTCAGCGCCTTCTCGCGGACCTTCAGCGCGGCGACGCGCGTGGCGGAGGCGGTCATCACCGTGGCGCGCGAGGCATGCGCGCCGATGCCCTGCTCGATGCGGTCGGTCTGGCCGTGAATGACGCGCATCTTTTTGTAATCGGTGCCGAGGCAGTCCGCGGCGACCTGTGCCATCACCGTCTCGAAACCCTGCCCGAGCGACGCGCCGCCGGTGATGACCTCGACCGCGCCGGAGGTGTCGACCTGGATGCGGACGCCGTCGGCCGGGCCCAGTCCGGCCTTCTCGACGAACATCGCAAGCCCGACGCCGACCATCTCGCCGTTTTCGCGGCGCTCGGCCAGCTCCTGGTTCAGCTTCGCCCATTCGACGTGCTTGAGCGTGGTGTCGAGCAGCGCGTGATAGTCGCCCGAGTCGAAGTGGATCTCCTCGCCGAGTGCCTCGAGCGGCCGCTTGAACGGCATCTCGTCGACGGTGACGGCGTTGCGCCGCCGCACATGGATCGGATCGAGCCGAAGCTGGTGCGCGATGGCGTCGACCAGCCGCTCGCGCACGAACGTGGTCTCGAACCGCCCGGGCGCGCGGTAGGTCGCGGCCGGCGTCTTGTTGGTCAGGCGGAAGTGACAGGTCGCGCGATAGGCGCCGGGCACGCGATAGGGTCCCGGCAGCACGCCGCAGGTCATCATCGCGACGCGCGTCGCGTGGGTGCGGACGTAGGCGCCGTTGTCGTGGAAAATCTCGTCGTCGATGGCGAGGATTTCGCCGTCGTCGGCCACCGCGGCCCTGATGTGATGATGCTGGTTGCGCGAATGGTTGGCGGCGATCAGATGCTCGCGGCGGTCCTCGATCCATTTCACCGGCCGCTCCAAGCGCATCGCCGCGACGCAGACCAGGATGTCCTCGGGATAGATCTCGCCGCGGATGCCGAAGCCGCCACCGACGTGAGACTCGAAGCACTGCACCGACGACGGCGGCCGGTTGAGCATCCGCGCGATCAATTCCTTGTTCCGGTGCGGCACCTTCGCCGCGCCGTGCAGCTCCAGCACGTCGCGCGAAGCGTCGTAGCGGCCTATTGCTCCTCGAGTCTCCAAAGGCACGCCGGAATGCCGGCCGCTGGTGAGCTTGAGCTCGACGATGTGCGGCGCGGTCTTGAACACCGCCTCGACGTCGCCATAGCCCTGATGCAGCACGGTCGCCTCGGTGTCGCGGGCGAACGAGAACTCGCCGGGCTCGTCGCGGGCGTCGAGCAGCGGCGGCAATTCCTCGACCTCCATGGTGACGATGTCGGCGGCGTCCTCGGCAATATAGGGATCCTCGGCGAACACCACGGCGATCGGCTCGCCGACATAGCGCACCTTGTGCACCGCCAGCACCGGCTGGCGGTAAGGGGCCAGTTTTTCGATGGGTCCTTCGCGGAAGTCGATCGGCGGGATGTCGGCGATGTCCTCCGCCGTCCAGACCGCAAACACGCCGGGAAGCATGCGCGCCGAATCGGTATAGATCGACGTGATGTTGGCGTGCGCATGGTTCGAGCGCACCACCCGCATGTGAAGCTGGCGCGCGAAGTTGATGTCGCCGGCAAAGCGCGCCCGGCCGGTGACCAGCGGCGGATCCTCCAGCCGCTCGACCGACTGGCCGATCCATTTCGAGGGAGCAGGAGCGTCGTTCATTCGCCGGCACCCGCGGGATTGGCGTTCTGCAAGGCACGCGTAACCATGGTGCGCACGATGCCGAGCCGGTAGTCGGCCGTGACGTTCGCGTCGTCGAGCGGCCGCACCGCCTTGACCACGGCGTGGGCAGCCGACTGGAACGTGCCGAGGTTCGGAGGACGCCCGATCAGCGTGCGCTCGGCCTCGGCGATGCGGCGCGGCGCGGCCTCCGCGCCGCCGACCGCGATCCGCAGCATGTCGCTCATGACGCCGGCCTTGAGGCGGTAGGTCGCAACCGCCATGGCGATGGCATAGTCGCCCTGGCGGCGGCTGAACTCGGCAAATCCCGCATAGGCGTCCTGCGGCAGGATCGGCAGGCGCACCTCGGTGAGGAGCTCGTCCTCGCGCAGCGCCGTGGTCATGATGCCCTTGAAGAAGTCGCGCGCCGGAACGAGCCGCGCGCCGCTGCGCTTGCTCTCGCACAACATGTCGCCGTCGAGCGCCGCAACCACCGCGCACCATTCGGAGGCAGGATCGGCGTGGGCGATGCTGCCGCAGAACGTGCCGCGGGTGCGGATCGGATGGTGGGCGATGTGCTTGACCACCGCAGACAGGAGCCGGCCGAGCGGGCCGTTGTCGACCGGCTGCTCGAAGGCCGAATGGCGGACGCCCGCGCCGATATGGAGCTGGCCGTCCTTGATCTCGAGATAGTTGAGCTCGCCGACGCCGTTGATGTCGACCAGATGCCGCGGTTTCGCCAGGCGGAACGCCATGGTCGGCACGAGGCTTTGCCCGCCGGCGATGACCCGGCCGTCGTCGTCGCCGAATTCGGCCAGCAGCTCGAGGGCTTCGTCGATGGTCTTGGGCGCGTGGTACTGGAACGGGGCGGGCTTCATGCGGCGGCGAGCATAGGGCGGGCTGTTGCGTGCTTCAACGCCGCCGGCGTGGACAGACCTATGCGCCGGGAGTGCCACCGACGATCGGCAGGTCTGCGATCCGATTTGGACACGCGCGGCGGCCGCTTGAGTGCTGGATCGCTGGCGCAGTCGGCGTCGCAAACGATATGCTGTCGTCCGGCGGCGAAGGTCCGCCGCGTCCACGGCCCCGCCCCCGCCAGCCCACAGCACGCCGATGCCGCAATCGATCGGAAAGCCACTTCGCCGCAAGGAAGACCTGCGGCTTCTCACCGGCGGCGGCCGCTACAGCGACGACGTCAATCTGCCGGGCCAGGCCTACGCCTGTGTGTTGCGCTCGCCACACGCGCATGCACGCATCCGCAGGATCGACACCGCCGCGGCGCGCGCCATGCCGGGCGTGCTTGCGGTGCTGACCGGCGCGGACGTGCAGGCGGACGGGCTGA
Source organism: Xanthobacteraceae bacterium (assembly GCA_019746135.1). Classification (GTDB taxonomy): domain Bacteria; phylum Pseudomonadota; class Alphaproteobacteria; order Rhizobiales; family Xanthobacteraceae; genus Z2-YC6860. The sequence continues at coordinate 43,516 of JAIESI010000307.1, read as the reverse complement.
AAGACATTCCGCACACGCCGATCCCGATGAAGCCGCCGGCCGACATCCTGCTGGTCAACCGCGACGGCTCCGAGCACGGCTACGCGCCGCAGGACCTCCTGCCGGCCGACAAGGTTCGCTACGTCGGCCAGCAGCTGGCCATGGTGGTTGCCGAGACCGTGGCGCAGGCCAAGGATGCGGCCGAGCGCATCGCGGTCGAATACGAAGCGCTCGATCCGCTGATCGCGGGGGCGGCATCGGTGCAGCCCGGCGCGGTGCGACTCTACGAGCAGGTCGCCAACGTCTGCGTCGACGCCGACGTCGGCGACATCGCCGCAACGCGAGCGGCGTTCGACCGCGGCAGCCGGTTTGCGAAAATCACCACGACCGTGCAGCGCGTCACCGGCGTGCCGCTCGATCTGCGCGCCGCGGTCGGCGTCTACGATCCGGCGGCGAAGAAATACACGCTGCATGCCGGCTCCGGCGGCGTGGTGCGGCAGAAGGCCGAGCTCGCCGGGGTGCTCGGCGTGCCGCCAACCGATGTGCGGGTCGAATGCGGCGACGTCGGCGGCAATTACGGCACCCGCAACGCGTTCTATCCCGAGTTCGCGCTGGTGGTGTGGGCGGCGAAACGCCTCGGCCGGCCGGTGAAGTGGACCTGCGAGCGGAGCGAAGCGTTTGCCAGCGACTATCAGGGCCGCGACCAGACCATCACGCTGGAGCTGGCGCTCGACCAGCGCGGCAAGTTCCTCGGCGTGCGCGGCGAGGTGATCTGCAATGTCGGCGCGCACAGCGTGATGTATGTGCCGCTGGTGAAGTGCAGCGAGCTTTTGACTTCGGTTTATCGCGTGCCCGCGGCGCATATCCACGCCCGCGCGGCGCTGACCAGCACGGTGCCGACCAGCCCGTATCGGAGCGCCGGCCGGCCCGAGGCCATGTTTGCGGTCGAGCGGCTGATCGACATCGCGGCGCGGCAGTTCGGCTACGACCGGATCGACCTGCGAAGGCGCAATCTCATTCCGCCGTCGGCGCAGCCCTACCCCAACCCGCTCGGCATGACCTACGACTCCGGCGACTACGCCAAGGTCATGGACCAGGCGCTCGAACTCTCCGACTGGAAGAATTTCAACCGGCGCAAGCGCGACAGCAAGCGCAACGGCCGGCTGCGCGGCATCGGCCTTGCGAACTACATCGAATCGACCAGCGGCGCGCCGCGCGAATATGCCAAGGTCGACGTGCGGCCCGAGGGCCGCGTCGACGTCACGGTCGGCACGCTGTCGAGCGGCCAGGGCCACGAGACGAGCTTCGCGCAGTGCGTCGGCGAATGGCTCGGCGTCGACGTCGACGACATCCGGCTCATTCAGGGCGACACCGACATCGTGCCGGTCGGCGGCGGCTCGCATTCGGCGCGCTCGATGCGGATGGGCGGCGTGGTGATGGGCAAGGCGTCGGAGGCGGTGATCCAGCGCGCCACGAAGATCGCGGGTTACGTCATGGAGGCGGACGCCGCCGACATTTCGTTCACCGAGGGCCGCTTCACCGTCAAAGGCACCGACCGCGCGATCGGCCTGTTCGACGTGGCGAAGGCTGCGCACGAGCGACGTGACCTGCCGGCGGACCTGCAGGGCCCGCTCGCCGCCGACTGCGACGACATGATCCGCATCGCCGGCTTCCCGTTCGGCTGCGCGGTCTGCGAGGTCGAGATCGATCCCGACACCGGCAAGACCGAGATCGTCCGCTACACCTCGGTCGACGACGTGGGCCGGGCGATCAATCCGCTGATCCTGCATGGCCAGGCCCACGGCGCGATCGTCCAGGGCGTCGGCCAGGCGATGTGGGAGCACTCCCACTACGACCCGGCGTCGGGGCAGCTCCTCGCCGGCTCGATGATGGATTACGCGATGCCGCGGGCGCCCATGCTGCCCTCTTTTGTGACAGAGCTGTCCGAGACGCTGGCGCCGGGCAATCCGCTGGGCGTGCGCGGCGGCGGCGAAGGGGGAACCACCCCTGCGCTCGCGGTGGTGGTCAATGCCGTGGTGGATGCGCTATCGGACTACGGTGTGACACACCTGGAAATGCCGCTCACCGCGGAGCGGGTGTGGCGGGCAATCCGGGACGGAAAGCAGAAGGCCGCCTAGACGGCGGCACGGAGGGACGAGATGGCTGACGACATTCTGGTGAAGCAGGACGGATCGATCCTGCGCATCACGCTCAACGCGCCGGACCGCGGCAATGCGGTGACCGACGACATGGTGACCCGCCTCACCAAGATGATCGACGAGGCACCGAAGACGTCGGACATCGTGGTGCTGCGCGGCGCGGGCAAGGACTTCTGCGTCGGCCGCGCCGGCATGGGCGCGCGGCCGAGCCCGGAGCCCACCGCCTACACCCGGCGCAATTTCTCCGACGTGGTGTTCGACGCCTATGGCGCGATGCGCGGCTGCCCGATCCCGATCATCGCCGTGGTGCAGGGCGGCGCGCACGGCTTCGGCTGCGCCATCGCCGCCGCCTGCGACATCACCATCGCCAGCGATCAGGCGAAATTCTCGGTGCCCGAGATGGCGCACCAGATCATGCCGACCATGGTGATGTCGTCGTTCGTCGACCGCGTGCCGCGCAAGGCGATGGCCTACCTGGTCTATTCGATGTTCGAGGTGAGCCCTGAGCGCGCCCTCTCCTACGGCATCGTCAGCGACGTGGTGCCGGCGGCGCAGCTCGACGCTCATGTCGACAAGCTCACCGCGGCGATGCTGAAGGCGCCGCGCATCTCGCTCACCAGCGCGAAAGAATACATCCGCACCGGCCCCGACATGCCGACCGCCGGGGCGGTGGAATATGCGCGCAATCTGCACGCCACCATCAACTCGGCGGAAGAAATCAGAAAGGCCCGCGGATAGCGGCGCAACGTCATGCCCGGCCTTAGGCGTCCGAAGGACGACGTCGCTTCGCTCGTCTATGGTGCCGGGCATCCACGCCTTCCTTGGGGCCAAGGCGTGGATGGCCGGGACAAGCCCGACCATGACGTCGGGATGAATGGCACCGACAGAGCTTCAGGACATTGCAATGAAAGTCTTCATCTTCGACCTGCTCCCCTACGGCAAGCATTTCGATCAATACAAAGCGTCCAAGTATCTCCCCTACCCGCTGCCGAGCGATCACTACGACCGCGAGATCGCGGCGCTGACCTATGAGCAGCACCTGCAGGCCTGGGAGGAGATGGACAAGCTCGGCTTCGACGGCGTCGGCCTCAACGAGCACCACACCACGCCGCACGGATTGATGAACTCGCCGAACATGATGGCGGCGGTCGCGGCGCAGCGCACCAAGAAGCTCAAGTTCCTGATGCTCGGCAACCTCGTGCCGCTGCACAACCCGCTGCGCATCGCCGAGGAGCTGGCGATGGCCGACACCATGTCGCGCGGGCGCATTCTCTCGGGCTTCGCCCGCGGCGTGCCGCGCGAATACAACGTCTATGGCGTCTCCATGGGTGAATCACGCGCCCGCTTCGAGGAAGCCGTCGACATTATCCTCAAGGCCTGGACCGAGCCGAAGTTCTCCTATGAGGGCAAATTCTGGTCCTACAAGGACATCGCGATCTGGCCGCGGCCCTACACGCAGCCGCACCCGCCGGTGTGGGTGCCGTTCACCGGCTCGAAGGAAACGATCGAGTGGGCCGGCAAGCACAATTTCAGCGCGGTCATTCCCGATCACCATCGCGGCCTGACACAGGACATCGTCGGCTATTACGCCAAACAGCTCCGCGCCAACGGGCACGCCATCACGCCGGAGCACATGTGCTACTTCACCGACGCCTATGTGGCGAAGGACCGCGAAACCGCGATCAAGGAATACAGCCCGTTCTATCTCTACTTCGTGCACACGCTCTGGCACCACGGCTCGCTGGAGAAGGCGTCGTCACCGAAGGGCACCGGATATCTCTCGTCATCGTCGATGGACTACATCCGGCCGGAGAACCGGGTCGGCGTCGGCGTCGACCGCGAGGGCATGCAGAAGACGACCATGGCCGACATCGAGCGGAAGATTTCGTCCGGCGAACTGTCCTGGGGCTCGCCCAAGGAGGTCGCCGACAACCTGATCGAGGGCGCCGAGCGGATGGGCGCCAACACCCTGCTGCTCAACATGAACGTCGGCGCCATGGCGCACGACGTGTTCATCGAGCAGATCCGGCGCTTCGGCAAGGACGTGCTGCCGCGGCTGCAGGCGCATCAGGTGAAGCGCGTGCCGGCGGCGGAGGCGGTGCCGGCGTAGCCACAATCACGGCCAGTTTGCCGCCCCGGTCGTGCCTATTCGGGCAAGCAGGGTCATGAGGCGGACACCGTACGCCGCCGCCTCCGGATGGATGGTGAATTCCGCACGGTGCACACCAACCGCGCCAAGCCCGTCCTTGGCGATACCAAGGCTGAAGTAGAGGGCCGGAAAACCCTTGGTGTAAAAAGCGAAGTCTTCCGCAAACATCCCGCGATAGGGCGTCGTATTCAGACTCCCCGGCCAAACCAGCGCCAACGGCCGGGTGACTTCCGCGAACAACCGAGGGTTATTGACTGTCGGCGGCGCTCCCGCGCGCAACGTCCACTCGTATTGCACGCCGTGCGCCTTCGCCATGCCGTCAACCATGTCCTTCAGCATGGTCGCGAGCGCTGGACCGCCGTCGTATTCGCGGTCGATGTCTTCGAAGGCGCGAATTGTCCCGCCAATTTCCGCCTCGGCCGGCAGCACGTTCGACGCGCCGCCCGCGGCAATCCGCGCGATCGAAACCACGACGGGCCGGTTGGCGATGTCGAGCCGCCTCGCCGGGAAGTACGACAGGGCCTGCGCAAAGTGAGTTGCGAGCAGCGGCAAGTCATCGCCCTCATAGGGCGCCGCCGCGTGCGAGCCCCTGCCCTTCAGTTTCAAGGTGAACGTACTGCTGCCAGCGAGCGCGGCGCCCGGAGAAACGCTGACGGCGCCCACGGGCACGCCGCCCGCCACATGCTGGGCAAAGATTTTTTCGACGCCAAGCTGCGTCAGAATTCCTTCTTTGACGATGTCATCCGCGCCTCCGGCGGTTTCCTCGGCCGGCTGGAAAACAAACACAACCTTTCCGGCCAGCTTGTCGGGGTTGCGGGCAAGTATCGCGGCAGTGCCGAGCAGCATCGCCGCGTGGAAGTCATGTCCGCAGTTGTGCATGACACCATCGATCTGGGAGCGCGGCACGTGGTGTTGAGGCTCGCTGCCCTCGCTCAGCGGTCTTGCATCCATTTCGGCCCGCAGCGCGACCACGGGACCGGGACGTCCGGTGTCAAGAACCGCAATCACTGCGGTGGGCGCAAGCTTCGACTCGACGATTTGGGTGTAGCCGAGCTTCTGCAATGCCGCCTTGATATATGCGTGCGCCTTGAATTCCCGTTTTCCCAGTTCGGGATTTTGATGCAGGTAGTCATAGGCGTCATTGACGATCGACGAAACCGACCGCACCTCCTCGTCGAGATCCTTCGCGGCAGCGCCCAAAACCTGCAAGGAGCAAAGCCACAAGCCCAGTACGATACGCCGTGCGCATCGGGAGATGCGCGTGCCGGAACTCGCCATGATCGCCCCCCAATCGTCGGCTTCGCATCATAGAAAGGATGGCGAACCGGAACAACGACGGGTTGAGTGCGCCCGGCGCCTCGAAATCAAGGGAGTTCAGGGCGCAGTTTCGGCGCGAACGCCGACAATGCTTCACCCGGGCCAGCCGGCTATGCAGCGACCCCGGCTTGAATCGCCCTCCGCCCCATCGCAAAGTGCGGCCGAGGAAACCGGCTTTCGCCCCCATAACCCATAACCAATCGGACCCGTCTCATGTCTCAGTCAGCCGCCGCCCCCAAGATCAGCAACGCGCCCGAGCATTCCACCGCCTACTACTTCATCGAGGGGCTGAACGAGCTCGGCATCGAGCACCTGTTCTGCAACTTCGGCACCGACCATGCGCCGACCATCGAGGCGATGGCGGAGCGGCAGAAGAACGGCGAGAAGGTTCCGAACGTGACGCTCTGCCCGCACGAGAACACCGCGGCGCACATGGCGATGGGCTATGCGGCGGTGACCGGCCGCGGCCAGGCGGTGCTGGTGCATGTCGACGTCGGCACCGCCAACACCGCGAATGCGATGCACAACCTGTTCCGCTCGCGCCTGCCGGTGCTGCTGATGTCGGGCAAGGCGCCCTACACCTCCAGCAATGAACTGGTCGGCTCGCGCGACACCTATGTGCACTTCGTGCAGGAGCCGATCGACCAGGGCGCGCTGGTGCGGCCCTACATGAAGTGGGAATGGACGCTGCCGTCGGGCGTGGTGGTGAAGGAGGCGCTGCGGCGGGCCCACACCATCATGGAGACCAAGCCGGCGGGCCCGGTCTACTTCATGGCGCAGCGCGAGACGCTGACCGAGAAGTGGGCGAACGACCAGATCAGGAGCTACGCGGCCGCCAACTACTCGCAGCCGCAGAGCGGCGGCGCCGACCCGGCGATGATCGCGCAGCTCGCCGACAAGCTCATGGCAGCCGAGCATCCGATCCTGATCTGCGGCTACGCCGGACAATCGAAGAGCGCGCCGAAGCTGATCGAGGAGCTGTCGGCGTTCGCCGGCATCGCGGTGTTCGAGGGCAACTACACCTTCAACATCTCGCACGAGTTCCCCTGCTTCCTCGGCTTCGCGCCGAACAAGCACCTGCCCAAGGCCGACGTGGGCCTGCTGGTGGACGTCGACGTTCCCTGGTTCCCGGCCGACGTGTCGCACCGTGAAAAGTCGTTCTGGGCGCATATCGACGTCGACACGCTGAAGTCGGCGTCGCCGATGTGGACGTTCCCGGGCAACCTGCGCATGCAGGGCGACAGCGGCGTCATCCTCGGCCAGTTGCTCGAAGCGCTGAAGGCCAAGGCCACGCCGAAGTTCAAGGAGGCCGCGGCCAAGCGGGTCGCCGCCTTCACCGCCGAGCGCGCCGCCTGGCGCGAAAGCGTCGCCAAGATGGCTACGAACAAGGGCAAGCCCGACGAGATCAACCCGCACTACCTGTTCGCGGAGCTGAACAAGCACCTCAAGCCCGACGACATGGTGTTCAACGAAGGCGTCCGCAACGCCGGCGCCTGTGCGATGCAGCTCACGCGGCCATTGCCGAACACCTGCGTCCGCTCCGGCGGCGGCGGCCTCGGCTGGTCCGGCGGCATGGCGCTCGGCGCCAAGCTCGCAGCCCCGAACAGCATGTGCGTGCAGGTCGTCGGCGACGGCGGCTTCTACTTCGGCGGTCCGTCGTCGGTGTTCTCGGTGGCGCAGCAGTACAAGCTGCCGATCCTGGTGCTGCTGCTCGACAACGCCGGCTGGTCGGCGGTGAAGGAGTCGACGCTGCGCGTGTTCCCGCAGGGCGAGGCCAAATCGTCGGAGAAGTTCCAGGCCGACCTGATGCCGAACGCGGAGTTCGCCAAGATCGCCGAGGCGTTCGGCGCCCATGGCGAGAAGGTCGACAATCCGGACGACCTGCCCGCGGCGGTGGAGCGTTGCGTCAAGGAGGTGCGCGGCGGCCGCGCCGCGCTCCTGCACGTGCGGGTGACGAAGCTCTAGGCTTCCGGTCGCAAACATCCCGGCCGCGCTTTCAAGCTGCGCGGCCGGTTTCATTCCAGCAGAACGGACGGCTCCCGTGAGCGGCAATCGCAATCTCAACGTGATGGTTTCGGTCGCCTTCAAGGGGCTGTTCGAGCAATTCGAGCCCGAGTACCGGCAGGCGACCGGCTTCGGGTTTGCGCCGGTCTATGCGCCGGCCGGCACCGTGGTGAAGCGCGTTCGCGCCGGCGAAACAGCCGACGTGGTGGTGATCACGCCGGAAACCATGAAGGCGCTGATCGACGAAGGCCTGGCGGCCGGCGGGACCGAGCACAACATCGCGAGCTCGATCGTCGGCGTGGCGGTGCGCGCCGGCGCGCCCAGGCCGAAGATCGCAACCGCAGACGATGTCCGCTCGGCGCTGCTGGCGGCGAAGGCGGTCGCCTATACCGATCCGTCGACCGGCGCCGCGAGCGGCGTGCACTTCATCAACATCGCCGAGCGTCTCGGCATCGCCGACGCGATGAAGGCCAAGGCGAAGCTCGGCGACGGCGGCCCGGTCGCGGAGTTCGTCGCACGCGGCGAAGCCGACATTGCGATCCAGCAACTGTGCGAACACATGCTGGTGAAAGGCGTCGATGTGGTCGGCCCGCTGCCCGACGAGCTCAACAAGACGACGACGTTCACGGCCGGCGTCACCAAGTCCGCCGCCGCGCCGACGGAGGCTGCGGCGCTGATCAGGCTTCTCCTCGCGCCGCATGTACGCGCGGCGATGCCGTCGCACGGGCTTCAGCCGGTCTGACGTCCATTCTCATGCCTTGGCATCACGAGCCTGCGATGCCAAGCTTGCGGCGATCAGCACCCGCATGAGAACGGGACGCAATCGACGGGAGGCATATATGCGACTTCTCGCGCAGAAGTTTGGCGGCGCTCTCTTGATTGCGGCGCTCCTGTGCCCGGCTGCATCAGCCCACCCCTATCCCAACCGCGCAGTCGAAGTCGTCGTCGCCTACGGTCCCGGGGGCTCGACCGACATCGTCGCGCGCGCCGTGGCGCAGAAGCTCGGCGAGCAGACCGGCCAGTCGTTCCTCATCGTCAACCGGCCGGGCGCCAGCGGCACGATCGGCATCCAGAGCGCGCTGCGCGCCAAGCCCGACGGCTACACGCTGTTCGTCGGCTACACCGCGGAAACCGCCGTGGCACCGCAGATCGCCAAGCACCTCACCTACTCGGCCATCGATGATTTCGAGCCGGTCGCCGTCACCGGGCTGGTGCCGGTGGTGCTGATGGTGGCGAAGAACTTCAAGGCCAACACGCTGCAGGAGTTCATCGCCGAGGTCCGCGCCAATCCGGGCAAATACACGTTCGGCGGCGGTGTCGGCAGCCCGCCGCACCTCATGGGCGCCTGGATGAACAAACTGCGCGACCTCAATGTCGCGCACATCCCTTATCGCGGCGGCGCGCAGGGCGTGAACGACGTGGTCGGCGGCCACCTCGACATGTTCTACGGCGGGGTCGCGGTCGGCAAAGCCGCAATCGACAGCGGCGCGGTCAAGCCGCTGGCGGTGACCGGCGAAAAGCGCTCAGCGGCGCTGCCGAATGTGCCGACCTTCAAGGAGGCGGGCGTGCCGGAATTCGACCTCGCGAGCTGGACCGTGATGCTCGCGCCCAAGGACACGCCGGCGGAGATCGTCACGCGGCTTCGATCCGAGACGCTGCGCGCGCTGTCCGATCCGAAGCTGCGCGAGGCGCTGGCGCTGCAGGGCGTCGAGCCGAGCGACACCCAGGACGTGCGCGCCTTCCTGACCCGCGAGCGCGACGCGTTCGGCCGCGCCGTGCGGACGCTCGGGATCACAATGGGACAGTAGCGCGGTATTCGCGTGTGAATTCGCCGCAATTGGCAACATGCTGTTCTTGTTGCATGATCCGGGCATGGCCCCGCCGCCGGGAGTCTGCCGAGGATGCCGACGCCGGAAATCATGATCGAGCCCCGAACGGCGCCCGGCACACGCGCCCCCGAGCGGCCGGCTGCCCCGATGCCGGACCGCAGACCGGTGCCGCCCGCACCCGAGAAGCCGTTCGAGCCGGACGCGCCGCGGCGGCCGCGGCGCTGGCGGCGGATCGCCGGCTGGCTGCTGCTGATCGTGCTGGTGTGGTGCGGCTGGGCGGCGTTCGCGCTCTACGACCTGTCGTCGGCGCTTGACAACGAAGACGCGGTGGCGCTGGAGCGCCGCATCGACTGGGCTTCGGTGCGCCAGGGCTTGCGCGAAGACCTGCGCGTGATGCTGGGATCGCGGCGGCTCGGCGAGAATGCGCCCGCGAGCGCCGTCGAGCCGTTGGCCACGCAGCGGGCGGTGATCGAGCTGGTCCGGTCCGCCCGGCTCACCGACCGCGGCTGGGACGCCGCGCCCGCCGCGGCCGAAGGCAAAACCGGTCGCGGCCTTGAGCTGCTTCGCATCAGCTATGCGTTCTTCACCGGCGGGCCGTTCGCCTTCCGGGTCGATCTCCGCCCCAACAGCGACACCGTGAAGCGACCGATGGTGCTGCTGTTCCGTTGGACCGGTGATTGGCAACTGACCCGCGTGTTCCTGCCGACAGACGCCTTCGGCAACGCGCCGGCCGCGCCGCCGCAGCAAGCCGCGCCCGTGGCACCACAGGCGGCCGCCCCGGCTCCGCTGCCGAAAAACGCGCCGCCCGGCGCGCAGAAGGCGATCCTCTACGAGGAAGATCCCTCGACCCCGGCCGGCAAGAGCTATACCGGCTGGGTGACGTGGCGCACCGAGCCCGGCACCGGCGCCAACGCCGGCGACAACACGATTGTCGCGCAGGTCGTGCTGCCCGACCGGCCGTTGAGCATGACGATGACCTTTCTCCGCAACCTCGACCGCGCGCTGCCCGCAAGCCACACCATCGAGGTGAAATTCGACATCCCGCCGGACTCGTCGACCAAGGGCATTCTCGACGTGGTCGGGGTGATGATGAAGCCGAACGAAGAGGTCTCCGGCCAGCAGCTCGCCGGCACCCGCGTCAAGGTCAGCAACGACTTCTTCCTGATGGGCCTGTCGGCCATCGAGCTTGACGTGCAGCACAACATGCAGGTTCTGAAAGACCGGCCGTGGCTCGGAGTGCCGTTCGTCTACAGCAACAACAGCCGTGCCGTGCTGTCGATCGAGAAGGGCGAGGCCGGCAGCAAGATCATCGCCGACGAGATCGCGCGGTGGTCCGCGGCGGCGAAACAATAGTCGAGAGGGAAAAGCAAATGAGGTTCGCGACCCGGGCCGCGCATTGCGCAGCCGTCTTTACCGTCTTTGCCGGCCTGGCTGTCGCCGGCACAGCCCACGCGCAGAGCTGGCCCAACCGTCCGGTCAAGATCATCGTGCCGACCGGTCCGGGCGCGGCGACCGACGTGATGGCGCGGCTGATGGCGGAAGGCGTGTCGCGCGGCCTTGGCCAGCCGGTCGTGGTCGAGAACCTCGGCGGCGCATCGGGTCTGGTCGCGCATCAGACCGCGGCGCGCGCTCCGGCCGACGGCTACACGTTCTTGTTCACCAACACGTCGGGGATGGCGACCAACCCGGTGACCTTCAAATCGATCCCCTACGACCCGGCGCGCGATTTCACGCCGGTCGCGATGGTGGTCGATTTCGGCCCGCAGATCCTTTCGGTCAACGCCGACATGCCGGTGAAGACGGTTGCGGAGCTGATCGCCTACGCCAAGGCCAATCCAGGCAAGCTGTCCTATGCGGTCGACGTGACGGCCGGAGCGGCACCCTTTGCCGCGCGCCTGTTCAACAAGCGTGCCGAGCTTGGGCTGGTCGAGGTGCCGTATCGCTCGGCGGCGCAGATGCTGCAGGACGTCGCCGCGGGCACGGTGCCGGTGCTGATCAGCTCGATGGCGGCGTCGAACGCCATGGTGCAGGCCGGCAAGGTCCGCCGGCTCGCCATCAGCTCGACCAAGCGCTTTCCGCCCCTGCCGGATCTGCCGGCGATCAACGAGACCGTGCCGGGCGTGAACATGGACGGCTGGTTCGTCGTGGTCGCGCCCACCGGCACGCCGGCTGACGTGGTGCAGCGGATGAACCGCGAGATCGGCGAGTTCCTGAAGGGCGACCAGATCAGGGAGCGCCTCACCGGCTTCGGCCTTGCCAGCAGCGGCGCAGGCACCCCGCAATCGACCGGCGAATTCATCGCCCGCGAACAGGAGAAATGGCGGGCGCTGGCGGTGGAGCTGAAGATCGAGCCGCAATAGACACAGGACCCGCGCCGGAACAGGCCGGGGCCGGCGCCCTTTTGCGACTCAGAATTCCTTCCAGTCCTCGTCGGCCTTGAGCGCGGTCGCGAGCGCCGAATGCATGCGGCCCACCGGCCCGCGCTGGACGCCACTGGACTTATGCGCCGGTGCGGGCGGTTTGCCGGCCGCAGGACGGGGCTTCGGCGCTGCCGCGCGAGCAGCCGCGGCCGGCTCCTGCGGCGGCGCGGCATAGTCATTGGCGGCGAGCTTGAAGGTGCCGACCTGCTCGCTCATCGCCGCGGCCTGCTGCTCCAGCGACTTGGCGGTGGCGGCATTCTCTTCGACCAGCGCCGAGTTCTGCTGCGTGACCTCGTCCATCTGCGCCAGCGCCTTGTTGACCTGGTCGATGCCCTCGGCCTGCTCGGTGCTGGCTCTGGCGATATCCGAGACGATGTCCGCCACGCTCTTGATCGAGGCGACGATCTCGCCGAGCGACTGGCCGGCACGGTTGACCAGCTCGACGCCCTCCTGGACCTGAGTGCCGGAGTTGGTGATCAGGTCCTTGATGTCTTTCGCGGCCTGCGAGGACCGCTGCGCGAGGCTGCGCACCTCGGAGGCGACCACCGCGAAGCCGCGGCCGGCATCGCCCGCCCGCGCGGCCTCGACTGCGGCATTGAGCGCCAGCAGGTTGGTCTGGCGGGCGATCTCGTCGATCACGCTGATGATGTCGGCGATCTTCCTCGACGAGCCCTCGATCCGCGACATCGCCTCGACGGCCTGCGCCACGACCTCGCCGCTGCGCGTCGCGACCTCGTTTGTGTTCGTGGCAAGCTCGTTGGCGTGCTGGGCGTGCTCCGAGTTGGCCTTGACGGTCTTGGAAATCTCTTCCATCGACGCGGACGTCTGCTCGAGGCTTGCCGCCTGCTCCTCGGTGCGCTGCGACAGGTCGGTGGTGGCTTCCGAGATTTCAGTGGCGCTGTTCGTCACCTCGCGCGTCGAGGTCGCGATCACCGACATGCTGGCGGCGACCCGCTCGGCCATGCGGTTGAAGTCTTCGGAAATCTGCCGGTACGAGCCGAACGCCGCCGCGTCGAGCCGAAACACCAGATCGCCTTCGGAGAGCCGCTGCAGGCCGTTCGCCAGATTGCCGATCACGCGGGCCTGTTCCTGCGCCGCCTGCGCCTGAAGCTCGGCGTTCTTGCGCCGCTCTTCTTCGGTGCGGGCCCGCTCCGCATTGGCCCGGTTGCGTTGCTCGTCGGCGAGCGCGCGCTGCTCCTCGGCCTGCCGCTCCAGCCGCTCGCGTTCGAGAGCGGCATCCCGGAACACGACGACCGCCCGGGTCATCGACGCGATCTCGTCGTTGGCGCGCACATTCGGCAGCGCCAGCTCGGTCTCGCCCGAGGACAGGCGGCGCATGCTGTCGTCGATCGCGGTGAGCGGCTTGACCAGCTTGCGCTGCACGTAGAACACGCCGATGCCGCCGGCAGCGAGGATGCTGACGATCGCGACGATCAGGAGCACATTGCGGTTGTGGCCGAGGCTCTCGAACAGCCGCGACTCGTTCTGCTTCATGCTGCTTTCGGCGATCGACACCAGGCCGGCCACGGCCTTGTCGAGGTCGCGCTGGATTGCCGCGTTGTCGGAAACCGCCCGGCTCGCGACCAGGTCGGCCTGCAATTCCTGGCCGCGCAGGGCGAAGATGCCGTCGGCGGCGCCGCCGAGCACGATCAGATTGTCGATCGCCTTCGCGATCTCGTCCTGGTTGAGCGTGCCGGCAACTTTCTTCGCGGCCTCTGCCGCCGCCGTGAAGCGCTCCCGGGTCGAAACCAGGCGCGTCTGATCTTTCGCGACCGCCGCCTCGCTGATCAGGCTGGTCAGGAGATGCGTCTGCGCCGCGGTCTGCAGCGTGTCGCGCAGGGCGGAGATCTGCGCCCCCGCCAGCGTCTTGAGCAGGCCGTTCGAGATCTTGATGGCGTCCTCGCCGCCGGAGGCCAGGTTGAAGTTGAGGTCGTCGACGAGCTTGATCAGGATCTGCGCGAACGACTCGTGGGCCCGGAAGATCTTGTTCAGCCGGTCGGTCTCATCCGGCCGCTCGGCGGCGGCTTGGCCCCCTTGGCCCTCTTGGCCTCCTTGGCCTCCTTGGCCCTCTTGGTCCCCTTGGTCCCCTTGGGCCCCTTGGCCCGCTTGGGCCCCTTGGGCCCCTTGATCCCTTTGGCCCTCGGCCGGCTGCGGCGGCGGCTTGAAATCGGCGAGCTGCTGCACGGCCAAGATCCGTTGCCGCAGCGCGGCGATCTCGGGCTCTTCGGCAAGCTTCGTCAGGAATTTCTGGACGCGCGCGGCCGACGTGGCGTAGCGGTCTTCCAGCATCGCCAGCACCTGCGGCGAGGAGGTCAGCGCCGCGGCCGCGAGCAGGCCGGTTGCGATATTCATCTCGGCGCCGGCGTCGAGGGCGGCCTGCATCCGCTGCAGCCCGCCGTTGATGAAGGAACGGATCGTCTTGTCGCCGACCTTGCCGACGTCCTCGGCCGCCGCAACCACCTCGACATAGGAATCGTCGACCAGCGGGGCGATCTTGTCGGTGATCGAGGCGTGCTGCCTATGCACGCCCGCCTGCCTGACCTCCAGCCTGGTGCGCAGATCGGTGCGCTCGATGATCGCCTTCTCCAGCGCCTTGAGGTTCTGCTCGAGGCGCTGCGCCGCGCCCTCGACCGCGCCGAACGACTGGTTGTCCTTCTGGCTCTCGCGCAGCCGGTTCATGATCGCGACGAGGTCGCGGTTGCGGCTCGTCAGCATGTTGGCGATGGCGCGCTGCTCCTCGGCGGTGCGGGCGCTGACGAACCGCGCAGCCGCGGCCGAGATTTCGCCGGACATCACCGAAAGCCGCAGCGCGTCGGTCATCATCGGCACGTCGTGGCTCGCGACGCGCTGGAATTCGCGCTCGGTGGCGGAGAACGAGACGATGCCGACGCCGGCGGCCGCGACCGTCATCAGCGCGACCACGCCGAACGCGCTCTGCAGCTTGCCTCTTACGCCGAAGCGGATGGATTTGGCGGCCTTGCCGGCCGGCGTTGCTGCATCAGCCTTTGAATCGCGTTGCTTGCGGCGCTCGAACATCAATCCCCCAGAAGCAGGAAGGCGCTTTGCTCTTCACTTTCGGCATTCCCATTCCAGCGAAGTCATGTCGCCCGTCGTCCCAGCCCGCATGACCCGTCGCACCGACGACCAGCGCCACTCGCTCGAGCGCCTGATGGCGAGCACCAGAGACTTGGAACGCATGGCATTTCCCCACCGCGGTGATGGTTAGGGGAGTGTTAATTAACAGTCCTAAAAAGTCATTAACGGACCGCCACATTCGGTGCGATCCAAGGCGCGGCGCGCGATTCCGCACCTGCCCGGTCACCGCAGCAGCGTTTCGTTCACCAGTCGCCGCAATTTCACGATCCGTCCCCGGATGCGGAACCGGACTTTAATCCCGGGCGCCTATCCCGTCCCGCATCAAGGGAGGAAGGTCCAATGATCCGACTTTTGGGTGCGTGCGGCGCAGCCATTTTCCTGCTCGGAATGCTGGCTGGGTACATGGTGAGCGCGTTCGTTCCTGCGACCGCGCAGACGCAGATCGAACTGATCTCGTCGGAGGCGACCGCCAAGACGTGAGCGGCCTCGGCCCGCCGGGCACAGGCCAGCCGCCGCTGCAAGTTTGCCGCGGCCATTCCGGACTCGCGCATGCAGCGCGTGAATCCGGAATGGCCGCGGAACGTTCTTGACGGCACCCTCCGGGGACAAACCGTCCCGATGACGGGCGTTTCGCGCAGCGGTCACGTGCCGCTGGAAATTCCATAAAATTGAATCGAAGTCTTCGGCTTGCGCGCAACCATGCGTGCAACTCGGCCGCATCGATTCACGCGCCCTTGGTCCGGAATTTCTAGACATTCCGCTGCGGGGGCGCTTCATGTCTGGGGTCACGTTGTCGCCGGGCATCCGGTCGACACTGCTATCGCTGCAAGCGACGGCGGCGCGCACGAGCGCGATCCAGACGCGTTTGGCGACCGGCCAGCGCATCACCTCCGCGCTCGACAACCCCACGAGCTTCTTCACCGCCCAGTCGCTCGCCGCGCGCGCAAGCGAACTCAATGTGCTCCTCGACAACGTCGCCCAGGCCCAGCAGACGGTGAAGACCGTCACGCAGGGCATCAGTGCGCTCAGCAAGCTCGTCCAGTCCGCCAGGTCCCTCGCCCAGCAGGCGCGCCAGGCCGAGCATCCGATGACCACCTACGACGCGATCGAGGTGACCGGCACGGCCGATATCAGCGGCGAGACCGCAGGGGCCGTCACCGGCAACGTCGACACATCGGGCGGATTCACCGCCGACGTCGACGGACTGCAGATCCAGGTGGGCGCGACGGTCTACACCGTGAATTCGGCAATATCGCCCACGCCGGAGGGCATCAACGCGATCATCTCGCGCATCAACAACACCGCCGGCCTCAACAGCCGGATCACGGCCTCGCTCGACGCCACCGGAAAATTCCTCGAGCTCACCGCGGACAGCACCGACGTGAGCTTCCAGGTGCTGAACACGGCCGCCGCGACCGCGCTGGGCATCGCCGGCCAGAGCGGGACGTCGACCAATCTGCTGCAGGCCATGCCGGGCCTTGCCGGCACATCGCTTACCGTTCAATCAGGAGGAGGCGCAAAGACCATCAATTTCGGAACCGGCGCCGGTCAGGTGTCCACGCTCGACGAGCTCCAGTCCGCCCTCGCAAGCACTGGGGTCAACGCGTGGACGACCGGCGCGAACCTTTCGCTCGGCGTCCCCGCGACGGCCGGCGTGCAAAACTCGCTGATCACCAGCGGATCGGCGCTGGCGGTGTTCGGCATGGCGCCGAGCAGCGTCGAGTACGGCACGGTGAACACGCCGACGCCCGATCCAAGCCGTGCGGGTTACCAGGCGCAGTACAATATCCTGTTGCAGCAGATCGATACGCTCGCGCTCGACTCGTTCTACAACGGCATCAATCTGCTCTCCGGCGGCAGTCTCACGGCGACGTTCAACGGGAACGGCAGCAGCACGCTGTCGATCGCAGGCGCGTCGCTCGACGCCACCGGGCTGGGTCTCGCGGCGCCGGCGGGTGAGGACTTTCAGTCCGACCCCGCCATCGACGATATCGTCGGCGACCTGGATGCGGCGCTCGCCTCGCTGCGCGCGCAAGCCGCACGGTTCGGCGCCAGCCTCGCGATCCTGCAGACGCGGCAGGACTTCACCAGGGCGATGGCCGAAACACTCAAAGCCGGCGCCGACGACCTCGTGCTCGCCGACGCCAACGAGGAGGGCGCCAATCTTCTCGCGCTGCAAACCCGCCAGGCGCTGTCGGCGACCGCGCTGTCGCTGTCATCGATCGGCGCACGGGGGGTGCTGAGGCTGTTCCAGTGACGAAACGCCCCTACTGGGCCTCCATGCCGAGCTCGGTCACCAGATTGCGCCAGCGCTCCTGCTCGCCGCGGATGAAGGCCTGCGTCGATTCCGGCGTGCCCGCGTCGCTCACGCCAAGACCGAAGGCCAGCGCGCGCGTGCGGAGCTCCTGCGACTTGACGACCGCGTCGATCTCGCGATTGAACTTCTGCAGGATCGGCGCGGGTGTCCCGGCCGGGCCCACGACCACGAACCAACCGTCGACGCGGAAGCCCGGCATTGTCTCGGCAATGGTGGGAAGATCGTCGTGGCCGGGGAAACGCTGCTCGGAGCTGACGGCGATCCAGCGAAGCTTGCCGGCCTTCACCGCGCCCGCGACCGGCGGCATCGAGCCGACCATCAACTGGACGTTGCCGGCCATCGTGTCCTGCGCCATCTGCGGGCTGGAACGGTAGGGTATCTCGACCATGCCGATCTGACCGCGCTTGTTCAGCAGCCGGCCGGTCGCGACACCGAAGCCGCTGGTGGCGTCGACCGCGTAGGACAGCTTGCCGGGATTGGCCTTGCCGTAGGCAATGAGCTCCGGGACCGTCTTCACCGGCAGATCCGGATTGACCGTCACCACCATCGGCCCCTTGTCGCAGACCAGCGCGACCGCGGCGAAGTCCTTGGTCGGATCGTACGGCAGCGACTTGAACAGATACATGTTGGTGGACAGCAGCGACGCCGGCGCGAACAAGAACGTATGGCCGTCGGGCTCGGCGCGCGCGGTCGTCTGCGCGCCGAGAAATCCCGACGCGCCCGGCATGTTCTCGACAACGACCGTTTGCCCCAGCGTCTGCGACACGCCGGTGGCAAGCATCCGGGCCATGATGTCGACGGCGTGCCCGGCACCGGTCGGCACGATGAGCTTGACCGGCCGCGTGGGCCAGCTTTGCGCGTGCGCCTCGCCCGCGATGCCCAGAATGGCTGCAAAGAGCAGCGCCCGCAGAATGCCCGTCATGATCCCTCGTCCACTCTCTTCCCGCGCCACCGACGATCGGTGGCGCGCATCCTTCACGCAACGGCTCCCGCCGATACAGATCGTCGCGGCCGGTTCGGCGCGCGAGGCGGCAGGGCTGCGGCTAGGCCGCCGCGGCCTTGGCCACCGGTTCGACCGGCGGCTCGGTGTAGATCACCTCGCCGCCGGGATTTTGCGCGACCGCGAACGTCGTGAAGTATTCGATTTCCGGATAGCTGCCGTAACGCGAAAGGATGCCGTCGAGCCAAGGGCCCTGATAGAACTCCTTCGCGTCGGCGAGCGTCTCCCATTGATAGACGCCGCCGGCGATGCCGTTCTCGCCCCAGATGAACTGCTTGCGGATCAGCCCCTTCTGGCTGACGAAGCCGGGCGCGATCTTGTGGAAGTGCGCGAGACACTCCTTGCGGCCGATGGTGGCGGGAAGCTTGTAGCGAACGATTGCCGTGATCATGCGTCTGTCTCCTGCGTTTCAGAACCGATGCTTTGCGAAAAACATGCCATCTCCACACGCACACACCTTGGGCTCAGAGATCCAGGACCAGCCGCTCGGTCTTGCAGCCGGAGCAGCAGATCATCATGGTTTTGTTGGCGGCGTGCTCGTGATCGGACAGAACCGAGTCGCGATGATCGGGAACGCCTGAGATCACCTTCGTCTCGCACACGCCGCAGATGCCTTCCTGGCAGGATGAATCGAGCGTGAGGCCCGCTTCACGCAGCGTCTCGAGGATCGACTGGCCGGGCGGGATGAAGACCTCCCGACCCGAGCGGGCAAGCTCGACGACAAAGCCGCCGGCCTTGCTGGCTTCGGCCTGCGGCGAAAAATATTCGAAGTGAACCCGCTCAGGCGCGACGGCCGCCGTGGCGGCGCGGAACGCTTCGAGCATCGGCGTCGGGCCGCAGCAATAGAAGTGGCTCTCCGGCAGAGCCTGCGACACGATGCGATCAAGATCGAGCAGCGCGCCGCCGTGCTCGTCGTCGCAATGAATATGCGCGAAGGCAGCGCCCGCCAGATCGTCGACAAAGGCAAGCTGACGGCGCGAGCGGCCGGCATAGTGCAGATCGAACGAGGCCCGATCGGCACCGAGCTTCTGCGTCATGGCATAGATCGGCGTAATGCCGATGCCGCCGGCGATCAGGACATGGTGAGCGGCGTCCGCCGCGAGCGGAAAGTGATTGCGCGGCGCGCTGACGGTCAGCGCTTGGCCGATTTTCAGCTCGTCGAAAATGTAGCGGGAGCCGCCGCGGCTGGCGGGGTCGCGTTTGATGCCGAGCGTGTAGCGGTCCGGCAGCGGATGCGCGATGACCAGCGAGTACTGGCGCGTCATGCCGTTCGGCAGGTTGAGGTCGATATGCGCGCCGGGTTCGGCCGCGGGCAGCGGCGCGCCGTCAGGCCGGGCCATGTCGTAGAGCCTGGTGTCGTCGGCGGCCGGGCGGATGGCCGTGATCCGCACGTCGATCAACGGCGCGGCGCTGCCGGAAACGATCGTCGGCGGGCTGACGGCGACGGTCATTAGGAATCTGCCCCTGAAACGATAATCCGAAACTCACGATACAATTATCGATGATTATTGACAACGGACGTTTTATCGATGATTTTGTGTGCAGCCATTTTGGAGCTTGAACGATGCTTGCGCCGCGGTCGGACGTCACCATCGATGAGGCAGAACGGCTCATCTATCTCGAAGCGGAGCTGCTCGACGCCTGGCGGCTCGACGACTGGCTGAAGCTTTACACCGACGACATGACCTATCTGGTGCCGACGCCGGGCATGCCGCCGGACTGCTCGCCGGACACCAGCCTGTTCCTGATCAACGACGACCGCTTCCGCATGGAGAGCCGCGTCAAGCGGCTGAAGAAGCGGACCGCCCATTCCGAGTTTCCGCACTCCACCACCGTGCACATGTTCTCGAATTTGCGGGTGGCCGGACAGGACAGCGAAGGCACGCACGTGAACGGCGTCTTCCACGTGTCGCGATACCGCGACGGCATCACCGACCTGTTCATGGGCCGTGTCCGCTATCGGCTCGTGAAGCAGGGCGACGACGTGCTGATCCGCACCAAGCGCTGCGATCTCGGCGTCGACGAGCTCGTGCCGCAGGGACGCCTGACCATCATTCTCTGAGTTTCAATCGAATTTCCGCACGCTCCGGAGGAGCAACCATGGATCAGTATGTCGGAACGCCGCTTGAAGTGAGGATGGATAAGGATGCCGGAACCTTCCAGGTTTCGCGCCGTGTCTTCACCGACCAGGATGTGCTCGACCGCGAGCACGAGAAGATCTTCCAGCGCTGCTGGCTGTACTGCGGCCACGACAGCGAACTGGCGGAGCCGGGCTCGTTCATCACCCGCACCGTCGCCGGCCGCGATTTCATCTTCAATCGCGACACGCGCGGGAAGGTGCAGGTGTTCTACAATCTCTGCACCCATCGCGGCGGCCGCGTCTGCCGGGAGAAATCCGGCAAGGCCAGCACGTTCCAGTGCTTCTATCACGGCTGGGTGTTCGGCTCCGACGGCAGCCTGCGGGTCATTCCGCAGGAGGGCGCCTACCCCGAAGGCTACAAGAACGACAGCCGCGGCCTCGTGCACGTGCCGCGCCTCGAGCAGTATCGCGGGTTCTGGTTCATCAACCTCGACGCCAACGCGGTGTCGCTGTCGGACTACCTGGCGGGCGCCAAGGAGTACATCGACAACATCGTCGACCAGTCGGAAATCGCCATGACCATCGTGCCGGGCGGGCAGAACTTCCAGGTCGATGCGAACTGGAAGCTCTGGCACGAGAACGGCATGGACCCGTTCCATGTGCACAGCGTGCATTCGACCTATTTCGAGTACTCCGCCGACGCGACCAAGGCCGGCACCGAGCGCGCCGCGGCGCAGGGCGTGTCGACCGCGGAGTTCGACACCAAGGCCAGCGCCGAAGTGATGATGCGCGGCCGCTACAACGCGCTGATGCAGACCAAGACCAAACTTGTCTACGATCTCGGCAACGGCCACATGGCCTATGACTACCCGTCAACGCACGGCCGGCCGTTCGCGCAATGGCACCCGAGCTGGGACCCGAAATACAAGGCCGAGCTCGAGCATGTATACGAGAAGGCGGTGGCGCGGGTCGGAGCGGAGCGCGCAAGGAAGATGGCGCATTTCGACCATCACATCCTGATCTTCCCCAATCTCGCGATCGTCGACAATCACGGCATCATGATCCGCACCTATTTCTCCAAGAAGCCGGAGGAGATGCTGGTGCAGAGCTGGACCCTCGCGCCGCAGGAGGAGTCGCCCGAGGTCAGGAAGCTGCGATTGTTCAGCTACATGGATTTCCTCGGCCCGGCCGGCTTCGGCACCCCGGACGACGTGGAGGCCATTGAAGCTGCGCAGCGCGGCTACAAGGGCGCGGAGGATTACGGCGGCTGGAACGACCTCTCCGCCGGCGTCGCGCCGAAGGATCCGATGAACTTCGTCAAACATGGGGACGAGGGCCGCATGCGCGTGTTCTGGACCAAGTGGCAGGAGTATCTTTCGAGCTAGAGACCGGCAACAGCAAGCGATGGCTGCGAAAAAGAGCGAGAGCGACGAGGCCTTCGACACCGCGTCCGGAAACGCGACGCAGGCGACGACGCTCTATCATGCGCTGAAGGGCGATATCATCCGCGGCGCGCTGACGCCGCGGCAGTGGTTGCGCATCGACCATCTCCGCAAGCGCTACAACGCCGGTGCGAGCCCGTTGCGCGAGGCGCTCAACCGGTTGTCGGCCGAAGGCTTCGTGGAGCAGAAGGATCAGCGCGGGTTCGTCGTCGCCGACATCAACGACGCCAGTCTCGACGAGATGACTTTCACACGCTGCGCGCTCAACGAGATCATGTTGCCGGCCGTGGTCAAGAATGGCGACAAGGCCTGGGAGGAGCGTGTCGTCCTCGCTCACTACCACCTGTCAAAGACGCCGCCGTTCACCTCGGACGGCAGCGTGAACGAGCGCTATCTGGCCCGCCACCGGGAATTTCACATGTCGATCCTCGCGCCGTGCGGATCCCGCTGGCTGCTGGAGCTGTCCGAGAAACTGTTCGATTTGACGCTGCGCCATCAAAACCTGGCGCTGCGCGGCGACCTCGTAGGCTCCCGCGACGTGGCGAGCGAGCACAACGAGCTGGTCAAGGCCGTGCTGGCGCGCGACGCGGCCAAGTCGATCCGGCTGCTCAACGAGCATGTCCGGACAACCGGCCGCTTCGCCCGCAGCTCCGGCGACAAGGTCATGGCCCGGTAAAGGTCTTGGCCCGGTAAAGGTCATGGCCCGGTAAAGGTCATGGCCCGGCAAAGGTCATGGCCCGGCAACAGCCGCGCCGGCCGTTCCACAACCTCACGCCGCGTAGGCCGTCGGAACCGCAGGCTCCTTGTCCCATTCGCTGACGGGATCGTAGCCCCACACCCAGTCCGAGCTGCCATGGAAGCTGCCCTGGCCGGAGCTGACCGACTGCCGCTGCGCCGCAGCGTCGCGCATGTGCTTGAAGCGGGCGTTGGCCAGCGACAGCCGCTGCACCCCATGCACGCGCGGGATGCGGACGCGGCGGAAATTGGCGAAGGCCTTGACCGGATCGCGGCACGCGTCGAGCCAGCGCCCGAGGATATAGGCGTCCTCGAACGCCTGGCAGGCGCCCTGCCCGGCATTGGGCAGCATGGCGTGCGCGGCGTCGCCAACGAGCTGGATGCGGCCGCGACCCCAGTTCCGCGTCAGCGGGCGCGTGAACAGGCCCCACTTTGAGCATGTCGTCACGAGGCTGAGGAGCTGCTTCAGCCGCGGCTCGGGGTTGGGGAAGCTCAACCGCATCTCGTCCGGATCGCCGCGGGTCGACCAGCC
This sequence comes from Xanthobacteraceae bacterium, assembly GCA_019746135.1. Classification (GTDB taxonomy): domain Bacteria; phylum Pseudomonadota; class Alphaproteobacteria; order Rhizobiales; family Xanthobacteraceae; genus Z2-YC6860. The sequence goes on along the minus strand of JAIESI010000307.1, from coordinate 20,457 downwards.
CTCCTCGACCCATTTGTCGGTGTCCTCCTGGGTGACGATGTTCACCTGCTTTTTCTGGCGGATGTAATAGGCGATGAAGTGGCAGCCCGGCCCGGCCCATTGCATATGGCCCATCGGTCCCATCACCTCCTCGGGCACATCGCTGCCGTTCAACAGCGAACGCCACACCATCTGGCCGGTATAGGTCGGGTTGTCGCTGCCGTAGAGCGCCTGGCGGATCACCGAGCGCACGCCATCGGCGGCGATCACGTGCTCGGCCTCGACGCGAGCGCCATTGTCGAAGGCGAGCACGACACGATCGGTTCGCTCCTCGATGCCGGTCAGGCGGTGTCCGAGATGGATGGTGCTGTGATCGAGGCCACCGGCGAGCGCATCCAGCAGGTCGGCGCGGTGAAAGGTGTAATAGGGCGCGCCGAACCGCGCCGCAGCCTTGTGCCGGTCGTTGAATTCGAGGAATTCGCCGGTCTGCATGTTGCAGGTGTAGATCCCGGGCGACAGGTGCCCGACGGCGGCGACCTTCTCGCCAAGACCGATCGCCCGCAGCGCCTTGACCGCCTGCGGGCTCGCGTTGACCGCGGCCCCGATCTCGCCGAGCGCCGGAGCCGCCTCGAAAACCTCGGCCGCGATGCCGAACGTCTTCAACGCGTTCGCCGCCGCGAGCCCGGCAAGCCCGCCGCCGACAATCGCCATCCTGCAGTTCGGTTCCATCCGTCCCTCCACCGCCCTATTGCTTCGCCTGTGTCTGGTCGAGCCCGAACTGCGCGCGATCGACCCTGGCCCGGGCGGCATCGTCCAGCGTTTTCTGCTTGAGATGCTCCCACGGGCGATTGATGTCGAACTCCTGCGGCGTGAACAGCTCGGGCTCGTTCATCGTGACAATGTCGCGCGACAGCAGCAGCGCCTGCGTCTGCATCCGCGCGTTGATGTCGACATAGGCCGCGTAGACCACCGCCTGCTTGACCGACGATCCGACCACCACGTTGCCGTGTCCGCGCATCAGCACGGCCGGATACCGCGACAAGGTGCGAGCCAGCGCTGCGCCGCGCGCGCTGTTCGTCACCTGCATGCCGCGATCGCCGTCGTTACGGGCATCGCGGATTTCGAATGTCGGCGTCTCGGGCGGCAGGAAGCCGGCCTGCGCGACCACGGGCCGCATCTTGATGGCGGTCAGGCTGAGCGGGATCACCGCCTGGGAATGCGAGTGAATGACCGACACGACATCGGGGCGTGCCTGGTAGATTTCGCCGTGAATGTAACGCTCGCCGTTGACGCGCCGCCCCCTGGGATCGACCGGCTGGCTGTCGGACACCCGGAGCTCCAGGAGGTCATCCAGCGACACCAGGGCGGGCGGCATGGCGCGCGGCATCAGGAAGATGCCCGGATCTTTCGCCGAGCGCACCGAGACGTGGCCGAAGCTGTCGAGGATGCCCTCGTTCACCAGGATCCTGTATGCGGCGATGAGGTCGTGCTTTCGGGCAGCATCCGGGTCACCGGCTGCCGTTTGCGCACCTGCAGGCGGGCTCGCGACGGCGAGGACCGCAACGCAGATCAAGAGCCGTCCAAAAGCTTGCAGCATGGCGACGCCTCCCTGGCTGGTGGACGGAGCCGTCGATGCTCCGCCACGGCCGTCAATCCACCGACACCTTCGTTGCCTCGACGATCCGGGACCAGCGCGCGTGGTGCTCCGCCAGATAGGGCGCCAGTTGCTCCGGCGATGCCGGCCGCGCGCTGGCGCCGATCTTCGCGAACGCCTGCCTGACCTCATCGGCTGCGAGAGCACGGTTGACTGCCTCGGCGACGCGCCGCCTGACGGGAAGCGGTGTGCCGGGGGGCGCGACGATGAAATTGATCGAGACGGTGACGAACTGATCGAAGCCGCTTTCCACCATCGACGGAATGTCCGGCGCCAACGGGCTGCGCGCCTCGCTTGTCACCGCAAGTCCACGGAGCTTGCCCTCGCGAATATACGGGAGCATGTGGACCAGAGACGAGAACAGCATGTGAACCTCGCCGCCCAGAAGTCCGGTGAGCGCCGGACCACCGCCGCGATAGGGAACATGGCTGAGGTCAATCTGGGCCCGTGCCTTCAGCAGCTCGCCTTCAAGGTGCGGCAATCCGCCAGTCCCCGCCGAGGCGAACCGGAAAATGCCAGGCTGCGCCTTCGCCAGCTTGATGAATTCCGCGACGGTGCCGGCCTGCACCGATGGATGCAAGGCCAGGACTTCGGTTGCTTCCGAAATGCCGGCGACCGGCGCAAATGACGTCGAGTTGTAACCGGCGCTCTTGTGGACGAGAGGCGCGATGATCACCGCACTGGTGCTGCCCATCAGCAGCGTGTAGCCGTCAGGCTCTGCGCCCAGCACCGATTTGGCGCCGATCGTGCCACCCGCCCCGCCCGGACGGTTCTCGACGATGACCGGCTGCCCCAGCGCCGCGCCCATCTTGTCCGACAGAAGCCGCGCCATGATATCCGGAGGACCGCCCGCCGGCGTCGGCACCACAAGTTTGACAGGCCGGTCGGGGAACGCCTGCGCACTCTGAAAGACAAAGAGCTGCGCACCGAGCAAGACGAGTGCGCCGACGATTTTCTGCTTCATGTATTCCTCCCTGACGAAGGCGCTCGGACGGGCTCTTGTCCTTCTTCCGAGGCGCCGCTTTACGCATCACGGCGTCGCATAACCGTGAAACTCCTTGGGCGCCGACGGCCCCCACTGCGAACGATACGCCGCCTCACGCGGCAGCGTCCGGCCGTCGCCATGCACATTGAGCCGATCGCTGTCGGTCCAGTGCTCGTGCACGCGGCCCCACGGATCGCACCAGTAGTCGAACACCTGGGCCCCGAGCAGATGCCGCCCGACACCCCACATGTGCTTGTAGCTTCGCGACTGCAGCAGGTCGTGGCCCAGCATCAGGTCGTCGAAGTCTTGCACCTCGAACGACACGTGATTGAGACCATGCCGGCTGCCATTGCGGCAGAAGAAGACGTGATGGTCGACGTAGGCGTCGCCGCGGTCGCAGCGATTGAACGAGCCGATGATGTTCCGCTCGTCGCCGGCGTAGATGTCCTCCGACTGAACCAGCCCAAGCGTCTCGCGATACCATTTCACCACCGGCACGACGTCGGTCGTGGTCAGCACCACATGCGCGATCTTCTTCACGTTGGAGGGACGCGCGTCGAACCGTTGCAACGTTTTGCGGGCGACACCGTCCCAGCCGAAATTCAACGCCACCGGCTCGACCGGCAAGGCCGTCGCGGGCCTCCGGCCATGAACGAGCTCGACGGTGTAGCCGATCGGATCGGCGATGCGCACCCGCCGGCCGCCACCCGGCCCGTCGAGGTCCTCGATCGGCGACGCGCCCGGCACGCGCGCGGCGGCCTCAAGGTCGTCTTCGCTCGCAACGTGCCAGGCGGACGAGAGGAAGCGCGGTTCGCCCAGGTGACAGACGTAGACATAAGGGTCGGGATCGGTCGCCCGCATGTAGAGCCTGTCGGCCGTGCGCTCGACGCGCCGCAGACCGAAATCCAGCAGGAAGCGCTCGGCGACATCCAGGTCCGGGGCTTGCAGGCGGGCGAACGCGATATCCAGGGCTTTGACGACGGGCATGCTGGTTTTTCGCTCCTGCGTTTGCGCCTCAGTGGTAGCCAAAAAGCTCGCGCGGGTTGTCGGCCATGATCAGGTTGCGCACCTTCGCATCCGGCACCCGGCTCTGCGGCCCGAAGATGTGAAAGTGGGTGTCGCACGCCCCCGGCGACAGTTTCACGCGCGGGGCCTTGGTGTTTCGGTCGGGCGGAGGCGATTTGACGTAGGCCATGCAGGTTCACGAGGTGACGGACTTGGTGCGCGGCAACCGCGCGCATCTATTCACTCGGGCGAAATTCCCGCGGCCTGCAGCGCGTCCTTCCACTTCTGCAGCTCGGCCGCGATGAATGTCTTGAATTCCGGCGGGGAAATCGGGCTGGGCGAGGCACCGATCCGGTCAAGCGTGTCGCGCACGCCCGGCGTCACCAGGCCGCCGTTGATCGATGAGTTCAGCGTGTTGACGACAGACGGCGGCGCATCTGCCGGCGCAACGACCCCGGTCCAGAAGGTTGCCACGTGGTCGATCCCGCTCTCGATGAGAGTCGGGATTTCGGGAAGCGCCGGATGTCGCCTCGGCCCGGTGATCGCCAGCGGCTTGACCTTCCGCTCCCTGATCAAGGGCAGGAGGATCGAAATGTCGGTGAACGAGAGCTGGACCTGATTGGACAGCACCGCGGTGACCATCTCCGCGCCGCTCTTGTACGGCACGTGCACGATGTCGATGCCTGCCCTGGCCCGGAACACCTCCGCATTGAGATGGGTTTGATTGCCGACCCCGGCCGACGCGTAGTTGAGCTTTCCGGGATTGGCTTTGGCCAGCGCAATCAATTCGCCGAGGGTGTCGGCAGAAAGCTGCGGCGGAACGACCAGCACCGCCGTGCTCTCGGTCAGCTTCGCGACCGGCGCAAAGCTTCGGACCGGATCGAACCCCGGGTTCTTCGTCACCGCGGGAAGCGCACCGAGCGTCGCGACGGTGCCGAGCAGCAGCGTGTAGCCGTCCGGGTCGGCGCTCGCCACCGAGCGGGTGCCGAGCGCGCCGCCGGCGCCCGGCCGATTCTCGATCACGACGCTTTGGCCGAGATTGCTTTGAATGACCAGCGAAGCGAGCCGCGCGGCCACATCGGTCGGACCGCCCGGGCCAAACGGCACGACCAGCTTGATGGGTTTGGCAGGGTAGCTTTGCGCTGCCGCGGGGCCATGGACGAGCGGCGCAAGAAGCGCCGCGGCCAGGCCAGCGGCCAAGCCGGCGGCCAAGCCTCGGCGCGCACAATCAAGCCGTCCGATTTTCCCGAGTGGAACTTCTTGGCGCATGCTCCCTCCGCGACGGACACTAGGGCGCGCTTTCACATTCTCAAAATTGATCCTATAAATGGCGCGGTATTCACAAAATGAATGATACTCCATGCGCCAGAAGGAGTTCGACCTCAATCTGCTCACGGTGCTCGACGCGCTGATCGCCGAGCGCAATGTCACGCGGGCGGGCCGGCATTTGAGCCGGTCGCAGCCGGCCATCAGCAACGCATTGCGTAGGCTGCGCAGCATTCTCAACGACGACCTGCTGGTGCGCGGCCCCAACGGCATGCTGCTGACGCCGCGCGCCGAAGTGCTGCGCGAGCCGCTTCGCGAGATCGCAAAACTGGTCGAGGAACGCATTCTGCAGGAGGCGTCTTTCGATCCCGCGCGCGCCACGGGCGTCTACCGGCTGAGCATGCCGGACCGGCTCACGCTCGCCGTGGTTCCGCCGCTGATGGAGCGCCTCGCCAGGATGGCGCCCGCCATGGACCTGCACGTGATGACCGCGGACCGCCGCCAGGCGATCGAACTGCTGGAGCAGGACCAGGTCGATGTCGCGCTCGGATGGTTCGACGACAAGCCGCGGATCCTGAACTCCGAATTCCTCGCCGACGAAGAGCTCTACTGCATCTATCGCACCGGCCATCCGATCGCGCGATCGAAACGAAAGGTCGGCGTCAAGACAATCCTTTCGTATCCGCACCTGATCGTCAGCGCGACGGGCGGGCGCAGCGCGATCTTCGACGGGTTTCTCGAGCGCTACAACCTCACCCGGCATGCCCATGTTTCGGTTTCCAACTACACCGTCGTGCCGCACCTGTTGCGACACAGCGACATGATCGCCGTTCTCACCAAGCATGCGGCCCGCGTCTTCGAGCAGTCGTTCGGACTGACGCGACGCCGGGTCCCGCCCGAGTTCGGCAGGGTTTCGACCAACATGGTCTGGCACGCCCGAAGCGACCGCGACAGCAAGCAGGCCTGGCTGCGCGACCAGATCAAGACCGTCTACAACTCGCTCTAGTTCTGCGGCGACGACCGGCCCAGGTTCGATCCCTGCAGCACCGCGTCCCACCGCGCGGTGTCGCTTCTGATCAGCGCGGCGAAATCCTCCGGGCTGCCGCCCATCAGCTCCATGCCCTGCAGACGCATCTGGTTGGCGAAGTCGTCGGCCCTGATCGCCTCGTTGACCGCCTTCGACAGCATATCGACGATGCCAGGCGGTGTGCCGGCGGGCGCAAGGAGCCCGATCCAGATGCGCGCATGCACGCCCGGCAGTCCGGCTTCGTCGATCGAGGGCACCTGCGGAAGCAGCGCGGCGCGCTTGTCCTGGGCGACGGCGAGCGCCGTGAGCTTGCCGTCCTCCATGAGCTGCAGCACGTTGGCCACCGACGCGAATGCGATCGAGATGCGGCCGGTGATGAGATCGGTGGTCGCCTGCGCGGTGCTGGGATAGGGCGCGATGGCGAGATGGGTCCCGGCGCGCTGGTTGAACAGCTGCGCGACGAGATAGCCGGTGGTGCCCGCCGCCGTCCCGCCGAAGGTGAGCGTATCCGGCCTGGCTTTTGCGAGCGCGATGAACTCCCGCACCGTCTTCGCGCCGAGCCCGGGATAGGCGGTGAGCACGAACGGCGCGCTGGCGATCGGCGCAATCGGCGCGAGATCCGTGCCGAAATCAAATCCGGGACTGGCCGGGCCGGCGCCGCGGATCGTGCTGGACGAGGTGGCGATGAACAGCGTGTGGCCGTCCTTCGGCGAGCGCACCACGTGCTGCGCGGCAACGTTGCTGCCGGCGCCCGGGCGGACCTCGACGATGAACGGCTGGCCCAGCGCCGGGCCGAGCTTCTGCGCGAGTGCGCGTGCCACGAGATCCGACACCGAGCCCGCGGCGAAGCCGACGACGATGCGCACCGGCTTGTTCGGATAGTCCTGCGCTGCGGCAGGCGGCACCGCAAGCACAGCCAACGCCACGACGGCACGCGCCCACTGCCTGATGGCCAAAGCTCCCTCCCCGTCCCGCGTTTCTGATTGTTGAGCGCCATCATGCGGCGAGGCCAGCGGCGGTCAAGGCAGCGGCTGTCATGCGCGGCGTCAGCAAGCCGCTTGACAGCCCGCGGTTTAGATATATCTAATCGATGTATCGAAACTAGGATTGGATACCTCCATGAGACAGCGCTTTTGGGACCATGAATTCGACGGAGACCTGGGTTTTCGCCTGATGCGCCGACACCGCGGTGAAGGAAAAGGCCGCGGCGAGGGACGGCACGGATCGCGGCACGGGCACCGCCGCGGCGGCTTCGGCCGCGGGTTTGGCGGCGGCGGCCGGTTCTTCGACCACGGCGAGCTGCGGCACGTGGTGCTGGCCCTGCTCGCGGAACAGCCGCGGCATGGCTACGACATCATCCGCGCGATCGATCAGCGCACCGGCGGCGCCTACAGTCCGAGCCCGGGCGTGATCTATCCGACCCTGCAGCTGCTGCAAGACGTGGGCTACGCGCAGCCCGCAACCGGCGGCGACGCGCGCAACAGCTACCAGATCACGCCGGAAGGCCGCGCCTTCCTGGACGAGAACAGCGCGCTGATCGGCGACATCATGTCCCGCATGCAGCGGCTGGGGCGCTCGCAGGCTTCGGCGTTTCCGGCGATCGTCGACGCCATGGACAATCTGAAGTCGGCGCTGCGCAGCGGCACCGAGCCCTGGACGGAAGCCCAGGCGCGCGCCGTTGCCTCGGCCATCGACACCGCAGCCGACAGCATTCGGACGCTGCGCAACCCGCCCGGCGGGGCAACCAGGAAATAACGACGGCACGAGCACAGGAGTATCGCGATGACCCACTCGTCCGCGCGCATCGAAACCGAACGCGCCAGCATCTACCTGCAGCAGCTTTGCAAGCATTTCGCGCACAAGCTCCCGGTCACGTTCACGCCCGAGCAAGGCCAGATCGCCTTTTCGGCCGGAATCTGCCGGCTCGAAGCCCGCGACGGCATCCTCGTGCTGAAGGCCGAAGCCGAGGATGAGGCCCGACTTGCGCAGTTGCAGGGCGTGATCGACAAGCACCTGCTGCGGTTTGCATTCCGCGATCCGCCGAAGATCGAATGGCATCCTGCGAGCGCCGCCGCCGCGTGATCGCGCGGACGCGTTTCTGCCAGAGCATTTTCCGGCGAAGTGTGAAGCGGTTCGCCGCAGAAAATGCGACCAAACCAAAAAAGCCAGAACCGTTTCCGATTCCGAAGGAACGGAAACGGCTCTAAAGCGGGATGACTTTTCTTCGAATCGTCATCCCGCTTTAGCTTCTTGTTTGGGCATGATCTTTTCCGAAAACCGCTACACACTTTTTCGGGATCATGCTCCAAACGCAAGCTCGTCCGTCAATCTTTCAAGGACGGATAAAGCCGCTGCGCCGTACCGCCGAAAATCCATGCGCGTTCCTCGGCGCTGGCATCGGCGAGTGCGGCCTGCGCCTTGCCGAGAATCCCGGTGAGGCTGTCATTGGTCGCCGGAAAATTCGAGCCCCAAGCGATGCGATCGGCACCGAAGGCGTCGATCAGCGTGCGGAAGAACGTCTTCGGCGTCGCCTTGCCCCAGTCCGCCGGCGACACGTTGAGCGGCGTCAGCTTCAGGAACACGTTCTTGTTCTGCGAGAAATCGAGGAATTCCTTGTCCGCGGCATAGGGCGGCCCGTCGACCAGCTTCGGCCTCGCCAGATGGTCGAGAATGACGCGCACGTCCTTGAAGCGGTCGAGCAGGCCGCGAAGCTGCGGGAAACCCTGTGGCGTCATCTGCATGCAGACCGGGATGCCGGCCTTGCCGGCATACTCCCATGCCGGAAACGATCGCGGGTCGTCGAACCAGGTCGCCTGCCCCGGCATGGTGCTGCCGGTCGTGAACAGCCGCATGCCGCCGAAGCCCTTGCCGATCCAGTATTTCATCTTCTCCACAGCGTCCGCCGCCAGCACGTCCACCGAGAACACACCGGTGAAGCGCTTCGGGTACGCAGCAATCGCCTCAGCGACATAGGAATTGTCGTGGCCGTAAGCCGTCGACGCCTGGACGATCGCAGCCTTGGCGACACCGGCCTGATCCATCGCCGCGACCAGCGCCTCGTAGGGCGTCGGCCGGTCGCGCGACCAGGTGGATTGCGTGCCGCCGAGCGGATTGAGCGGATAGCGCGCGGTGTCGGGAGAGATGACGTGCGGGTGGATGTCGACGATCGACGGCATGCGTTCCTTCCTTGCGTTGCGCAGTGTTTCTGGTTCAGACTTTTTCGGGATCGACGAAGACGTCCTCGAGCGGCATGCGCTTCGGGATGAGCTTCTGCTGCAGTCCGTAGGTCAGCATGGCCTCGATGCTCGGCATGTTGGCCTCGAGCCCGTAGGGCAGCGGATCGCCGACCAGCGGCATCAGCCCGCGATACTTCCTCTCGTCGGCGGAATCGCCTTCGCTGCCTTTCAGATGGGTGATGTAGGGATTCTTGGCCTCGACGAACGCATCGTAGAGCGAACGTGCGACGTGCGGGTGCTTGTTCAGCACCTCGGTCTTCACGGTGATCAGGCCGTGGATCGGATAGATGCCGGTGCGCCGAAACCAGTCGGCTTCGGCTTGCGCGACATTTGGAATGAGCTCCGGATAGACCTCGGCCGACTTCTGGCCGCCCTGCTCCCAGGCTCGGGTCGGCGGACCGGCACGGCCGATGCCCGCCGGCCCGGTGAAGCCCGCCTGGATTTCGCCGCTCGCCATCATGCCGGCGAGCGACTTTCCCTCCGGCGCCTGGACGACATTCGCAGGAAGCCTGAGCGTCGTCACATGCTCCTCGTCGTCCACCACCCAGGTCACCTTCGCGGAGTCCATGCCGTATTCGTTGGCGAAAATACCGCGCGTCCACACGCCGGTCGTCACCGAGTAGGCGCGGACGCCGACCTTCCTGCCCTCGAGGTCCTTCGGCACCTTGATGCCGGAGTCGGGCCGCACGACGAAGCCGCCATGATGAAACCGGCGCATGACGAAGACCGGCAGCGCGATGAACGGGGCGCCGAGCGCGCGGGCGATCATGTAGGTGGTCGGCGCCATCTCGCAGACGTCGAACTCGACGTCGCGGACCATGCGGCGGAACGCGCCGATGATGGGCACCACCTCGACGAAATCGGGGTCGACGCCCTTGATCCCGACCTCGCCCGACTTGAGCGCCCTGGTGTGCCCGTAGGTCGCAATCGCGATCTTCAGACGGGGATGATCCGCCACGAGCCCTCCACTGCAATTTTCCGGTGCCGGCCCTGACTACTGTTCCGGCGCGATGCCGGCCTTCTCGATGACGTTGCGCCACTTGACGATGTCCCTCGCCATGCGGTCGCGCATCTGCTCGGGCGTGGTGCCGCGCATGTCTATTCCGAGCTTGAGCCCTTTCTCCTGCAGCGTGGGATCGGCCAGCGCCGTCACGATCAGCCCGTTGAGTTTTCGCAGGACCGGGTCCGGCAGTCCCGCGCGGCTGGAAAGCCCGTTCCAGCTGGTCACCACGTAGGTCGGCAGGCCGCTTTCGATCGCCGTCGGCACGTCCTTGAGCAGCGCATTGCGCTCTTCACCCGAGGTCGCAAGGATCCGGACCTGCTTGTCGGACAGCGCGCCCTGGAAGCCTGCGTAGAAATCGAAGCCGATGTCGATGTCGCCACGCAGAATGCCGGTGACCAGGTCCGGCGTCGTCTTGTGCGGCACGATGGCGACCTGCGTATCCGTCGTCTGCTTGAACAGGTGCGCGGACAGGTTTTGCGTGCTGCCGGGATTGACCGCGCCGAGATTGAGCTTTCCGGGATTCCTGCGCGCGAACGCGATCAGGTCCTGCAGGGTCTTGAACGGCGAGTCCTGCCTCACGGCCAGAAGCATCTCGAACGTTCCGGTGACCGACACCTGGGTGAAATCGGTCAGAACGTCATAGGTCCGCGACTTGAACAGCGTCATGCTGATGGCCTGGCCGTTGCCGGTGACCGCGAGCGAATAGCCGTCGGCGGGCGCGCCGAGCGCGCCGCGCGCCGACAGCGACCCGCCGGCCCCCGGCCGGTTCTCGATGATGAATTGCTGACCGGTGTTGTCGCTGAGCTTTTGCGCGAGCAGGCGCATGGTGAGATCGCCCACGCCGCCTGCGCCATACGGGACAAAGATGCGCACCGGCCTGTTCGGATACGAAGCGGCATCCTGGGCGCCGGCGTCGGATGCGAGACCGGCGAGCAGCACGACAGCGGCGGCGGCCAAGACAGCGCGCTGCGCCATGCAACGACACGGACTTCCAATCCCGTTGAGCGGGTTCATCTGACCTCCCTGAGCGGCGTTTCTTCCCGGCCGGCTTCTTGTACGAGCCTAGCGGTGCATGATGCCAAGGCCGCGGGGCACTTTTCAATTCAGGATTTGTTGTGCCCGCCACCTCCCGAGCGCCATGGCTGCGCCGAGCACGAGTGCCGATGCCGGAACGGCCGCCTCCGGCGCGTCCACGGTCCACAGCGTCAGCGCCGTGATCGCGCACCACAGGAGCGGCAGCGCAACAAAAAGGGCGACGCGGCCCTTCGCCAGCAGAAGGACGCCGAGGGTCGCAACCGCCGTCGGATCGGGCGCGACGCCGAAGATCTCGGCCTGGGTCCACGGGCGGCCGAGCAGCGGGGCAAGCAGCGGATAAAGCACCACACCGGCGGCAACAAGGACCCATCCGCTCCACCTGATCATCGGCGCAGGTCGCGAGTCGAAGCCAAGCCCGTCGCGCCTGACGCTGCACCAGACCAGCAGCAACGCCTGGATGGCGAATCCCGCCGCGTAGTACGGCGCAGCGGTGTGGATGGTCGCGTAGCGCTCGAAGTGATAAGCCCAGCCGACGAAAATCCACGCCGCAGCCAGCAGCGCCGCGACGACGCGGCCACCCGCGCCGCGCCAGACCAGCCAGACGACAGCGAGCCCAGCCGCGATCGCCACGATCTGCAGCGGCCAGAGTTCGGCGTTGATGAGCTCGAACAGCCGATGGTATGTGCGCGGCGAAAACATCAGGAGGTCGGACGGGCGGTAGGTCCACCATTCCGACATCACAACGCCTCGACGTGTTCCGCCATGCGCTTGCGCATCGCAGCGTCAGGCAGGGCGCCGCGCGCGACGCCCATGTTCTCCTGCACATGCGCGACGTTGCCCGTTGCGGGGATCGCGCAGGTGACGTCCGGGTGCGCGATGACGAACTTGAGCAGGAACTGCGCCCAGCTCGTGCAGCCGATCTCCGCGGCCCAGGCCGGAAGGCGGTGACGCGCGACCTGCCGGATCAGCGCGCCCTCGCGGAACGGCCGGTTGACGATCACGCCGATGCCGCGCTCGCGCGCGAGCGGCAGGATGCGCGCCTCGACCTCGCGGTCGAGCACATTGTAGGTCACCTGCACGAAGTCGATCGGCTCCCTCGCCATGAGGCGCTCGATGTCGCGGTGACGGCGGCCTTCCGACGTGGTGATGCCGACGGTGCGCACGCGGCCCTCGGCCTTCATGCGCAGCAGCATCGGCAGATGCTCCTCCCAGGAGAGCAGGTTGTGGACCTGAAGCAGGTCGAAGCGCGGCACGCCCCAGCGCTGGCGCGAGGTCTCGATCTGCGCCGGCCCGCGCGCGGGCGACGAGATCCACACCTTGTCGGCCGAGAACAGCGCGTCCGGCAAGCCGAGCTTGCGCAACCCATAGCCGACCACGTCCTGCGACGAGCCGTACATCGGCGACGAATCGATCATGCGGCCGCCCGCGGCGAAGAAGGCGCGCATCACCTCGGCGCAGGCGTCGCGCGCGACGCGGTCGTTGCCGACATTGAACGTGATCCATGTGCCGAGGCCGACCACCGGGACGGCCTCGCCGCTCGACGGGATCTTTCGGATGATGGACGCGCCGCCCTGGGCTGGTCCGATCGACGGCACCGCAAGAGCGGCGGCACCGGCCAACCCGGCAAGCACGGTGCGGCGATCAAGATGCGACGGTCGTGGCATATATTTCAACCGGATACCGGCAGCAGCACGTTCAGCGCCGGCACTTGTGTCATGTGAGCGACCAACGCGTCGGAGCCGGCGGCCGACTGTATCTGGTATCAGTTCCTTATTTTAGCAGAGACGCGCTCGCCACCAGGGAGTAGCGAGGTTTGAGGGGGGCAGTTGCCATTCGATGTGATGAACGGCTGAAACCGGCCGTCACCGTCCGACGAGCGAAACCGCTTCGGAATACTTTCAATGTCCGTGTTCCCTACTACTTTGGAGACCGCCGTGCTCGTTTTTTGACGCAATTGTCTGCCACAGTCGTCAGGCGTAGTATCCGTGGTGGCGCATGGTCGGCCCGTGAGGCGCTGAGCGATGCCCGGCGACATTCATCGCATCCATTCTGAGGACGGTACGGAACATTCTCCGCACCGCGCCACCTCGCGCCGTCTCGCGGCAATCCTCGCGGGCGACATCGCGGGCTACACCCGCCTGATGCAGATCGACGAGGATGGGACCTACGCGCGGGTCCGGCGCATCCAGCGCGACCTGGTCGAGCCGACCATCGCCGAGCACTACGGCAAGCTCGTCAAAACCACAGGCGATGGTTTCATCGCGGTCTTTGACAGCCCGGTCGAAGCGGTCCGATGCGGCATCGTCATTCAGCAAAGCATGATCGGCCGCAACGCATCGCTGCCGCACCAACACTGGATCGTCTACCGGATTGGCATCAACCTCGGTGATGTGATCGTCGAGCCGGACGACGTGTATGGCGACGGCGTCAATGTTGCGTCGCGGCTCGAGGGAATTGCCGGTCCAGGACATATCTACATTTCCGGAGGCATCTACGAGCAGGTCAAGCACAAGCTGGTCTGCGGCTATCAGTCGCTTGGCGATCGGCAAATCAAGAACATCACTGACCCGGTGAGGGTTTATCGGGTTCTGCCCGATCCGTCCGCGCTGATGGCGTCGCGGAAGTGGCCGATTGCGCTCGCCATCGCGCTCGTCGCCCTTACGACGGCCGGCGCAGGCGGCGCGTTCTGGTTCCTGTATTCGCCGATGCAGCAACCCGGCCCAACGGGACCGGCTGCCATCACCGCCCCGCCGGAGACAGCGAAAGCGGCCCCGGACTCGCGCGTCGCGCCGCAATCGTCGCGATCCGCAGCGACACAAGCGACGCCACCGCCTTCGACCACACAACAAGCGACGCCGCAGGCTCCTCCAACCGCACCATCGCAAACAACCGCGCAGAGTCCGCCTTCTCCGACTCCACAGGCCGTACCGCAGGCTTCCCGGCCCGCCACGCCGCAAGCGCCGCCGCAGCCTCCGCCATCGACCACACAGCAGGCGACGCCGCAGGCTCCTCCAACCGCACCACCGCAAACAACCGCGCAGAGTCCGCCTCCACCGACTCCGCAAGCCGTACCGCAGGCTTCCCGGTCCGCCACGCCGCAAGCGCCATCGCAGCCTTCACCATCGACCACCCAGCAGGCGACCACGCAGCAGGGGTCCCAGCAGCCCTCACCATCGGGCACGCAGCAAGTGGCGCCGCAAGCGGCGCTTCCCTCGGCAACCAAGACGCCGGCAACGCCGCCGCTGAAAGAGCCTGAGATGATCGCACTCGCCGGCGGCAGCTTTTCGATGGGCAGCAATGACGACGCTTCCGAAAAGCCGATTCACCGGGTCACGATCAAGCCGTTCGCGCTCAGCAAGTTTCCGATCACCAGTCGCGAATGGAATCAGTGCGCGGCGGCGAACGCCTGCGCCTTTACGGCGGAGCGCAACGACGACTCTCCCGCGACCAACATGAGCTGGAACGATGCCAAGCAATTCACCGCGTGGCTGTCGAAGGTCACGGGCAAAGCATATCGGCTGCCAAGCGAGGCCGAATGGGAGTACGCGGCGCGCGGCGACACCCAAACGAGATACTGGTGGGGCGATCAATTCCAGCGGGGCATGGCCAATTGCAAGAATTGCACCGACGTCGCGGCTGCCGAGCAGCCGGTCAAGGTCGGCACATTCCAGCCCAATCCGTTCGGGCTCTACGACATGGGCGGCAGCGTCGATCAATGGGTCGAGGACTGCTGGCACAAGAGCTATATCGGCGCGCCGGCCGACGGCTCCGCCTGGCTGGAGGGCGGCGACTGCACCGCGCGCGTGATCCGGTCCGGATCCTGGAGGAACGACGAGCGCTATGCGCGACCGGCGAACCGGGATCGTTACGACGCGGTGGTGCGCTATCCGACGCACGGCTTTCGAATTGCCCTGTCCCGGTAGAATGCGATCGAGAAAGGGAGCGCCATGAACATCACGCCGATCCTCGTGCTGTCGGCAGCGCTGTCGCTGCTTTCGTGTCCCGCTCGAGCCCAGGGCACGGCGGCACCCAAGGACGCCTATCTTTATTTCATCTGGCCGCAGGACGGCACGGTGATCAAAGGGGCGTTCTGGTGCCGCTTTGGTCTCCGCAACATGGGCGTGACGCATGCCGGCGACGACTTCGCCAACGCCGGCCACCATCATCTGCTTGTCAACGTGAACGAGCCGCTGAACCTGAACGAGCCCATCCCACAGGACAAGTCGCATCTGCATTTCGGCGCGGGACAGACCGAAGCCCGGGTCGAGTTGCCGCCCGGCAAGCACACGCTTCAGCTGGTGCTGGGTGACAGCAAGCATTTTCCGTTCAACCCGCCGGTCGTTTCGCGAAAAATCACGGTGACGGTCAAATAGACCCAGGCCGGCGCCATCTCCTCACCCCGGAAGGCGCCCGGTTGACAAGGCCGGACCCGCAGGCACCGCTCCCCGCTCCACCAACCCGCGGCGCGCCGCCGGCCTATCCCTGCACGGGCGTCGCCCGCAGTTCCGCCGCAGCGCTGCGTTGCAAAAGCCTGCGCGGAATCGACGCTCGTTCGCTTGCCGGCTGCCTGTGGCGTGGAACTCTGCCGGCGCGAGCGAATTTGCACCTTCGCCGCCCGCTCAGACCCGAGGTCACCCATGGCAAGGTTGCTTCGCAAAGCCCGCGTTCCCGCCGAAAAGCCTTCGCGATCCGAAGCCGAAGCTGCGGTCCGGGTGTTGTTGCGATGGGCGGGAGATGATCCGGACCGCGAAGGACTGCGCGGCACGCCGGCGCGGGTGGCGCGCGCGTTCGAAGACTGGTTCTCCGGCTATGCGCAGGATCCGAACGAATTCCTCAGCCGGACATTCGAAGAGGTCGCCGGCTACGATGAAATCATCGCGCTCAGGGACATTCCGTTCGAATCCCATTGCGAGCATCATCTCGCGCCCATCATCGGCAAGGCACACATCGCCTACCTGCCGCAGCGACGCGTCGTCGGAATTTCCAAGCTGGCGCGTCTGGTGGACGTCTATGCACGGCGGCTGCAGATCCAGGAGAAGATGACGGCCGAAATCGCGTCCTGCATGAGCAAGGTGCTGAAGCCGCTCGGCGTCGCCGTGATCATCGAGGCGACGCACCACTGCATGACGACGCGAGGCGTCCACAAGCCGGGGGTGTCGATGGTCACGAGCCGCATGCTCGGCGTGTTCCGCACCCAGGCCGCGACGCGACAGGAATTCCTGGCGTCGCTGCATCTGCGCGAGCGCGCGACGCTTTGAACACGGATTGGGACCGATATCCGTTGGCTGTGCGGCTGGCTACAGGCCTGCCAACACGCGCGCCCTTTCCATGTCGTCAGCGTAGTATTTCTTGGCGCACGACATATTAAACATGCTCGCACTCGAGTTATGTGCGTCCACCTGTCGATTGAATTCCTCTCGCTGGGCCTTAACACGGCGCACGCTGGCGTTATAAGCATCAACGTCCGAGTTGAAGCTGTCGACCTGCCTCTGGCTTCTGGTATCCGTGGTCCGCCGCTTTCTCTCGACACGTTCCGCGAATGCGTCCAAGTCTTTTTGAGCGTCCTGCAAGCTTGTCCGCTTTGCTTCCAGCTGCTCACTTTCCTCATCGAGCGAGCCTGCTCTTTTGAGACAGGACACGAGTTGGTCGACAGTCAGGACGTCAGGACCATAGCTTTTTGTTACGTATGAGCGCACGCCTGCCTCAGCGCCGCCTTGTATTGCGCCACGTGCCATACCGCTCACAAATCTTCCGAAGCGCCTGGCGTCCGCGCTCTCGATTGCAAAGAGGGTTGCTACAATCCCAAGCACAAACAGCCGCACCATGATCGCCCCCACTGAAAGCAGGCGACGTTACCACCTTTCCGTGCAATCCGCAGGACGGGTTGAGCGCAGCGAGTCCGGGGGCGCCAATCCAGGCTACGACGCAGCCTGACGCCGCACGATCTCGCGCCGCTCCAGGCCAAGATGCGAGCGCAACGTCGTCCCGGCATACTCCTTCCGATACAGCCCGCGCCGCTGCAACTCCGGCACCACCTTGTCGACGAAGTCGTCGAACGCGCCGGGGAAATGGGCCGGCATGACGACGAAGCCGTCGGCGAGGCTCTCCGCGAACCATTCCTCTAAGGTGTCGGCGATCCTCTTCGGCGTGCCGTAAAGCACCCAATGGCCGCGCGCCGCCGCCGTCACGTTGTAGAGGTCGCGCAGCGTCATCTTCTCGCGCCGCGCCATCTCGAGCAGCGTCCGCGAGAAGGCCTGGCCGCGCTCGGTCTTTTCCGGAAAGTCGGGGACCGGACCGTCCAGCGGATAGCCGGAGATGTCGAAACCGATGCGCTGCGACACCAGCGCCATCGCGTTCGTCGGCGTCAACCAGCTTTGCAGGCGGGCGAGCTGCTCCCTGGCCTGCTGGTCGGTCTCGCCGATGATCGGCATCACGCCAGGCAGGATCGGCACCTCGTGCGGCGCCCGGCCGTGCTTGACCACGCGCTGCTTCAGGCTGTCGTAGGCGGCCTTGGCCGACGCCTTGTCGCCGTTGACCACGGAAAACACCAGGTCGGCCGAACGGGCCGAAAGCTCCTGCCCGGGCACCGAGCCGCCGGCCTGGATGATGACCGGATGGCCCTGCGGCGACCGCTCGATGTTGAGCGGGCCTTTCACCTGATAGAACCGCCCTTTGTGATCGAGCGGCCGGACCTTGGAAGCGTCGAGGTAGGTGCCGGTCGCCTTGTCGGCAACGATCGCGCCGTCGTCCCAGCAATCCCACAGCCCGCGCACCACATCGACGAACTCGGTGGCGATCTCGTAGCGCAGGTCGTGCTCGGCAAGACTGGTCTTGCTGAAGTTGAGCGCCGCCTTGCTGTGCGAGCTGGTGACGACGTTCCAGCCGGCGCGGCCGCCACTGAGGTGATCGAGCGAGGCGAAAGCGCGGGCGACATGAAACGGCTCGCCGAAGCTCGTCGACACCGTGGCACCAAGCCCGATGTGGGTGGTCACCGCGCTCAGGGCCGACAGCAGCGTGAGCGGCTCGAACCGGCTGACGAACGACGGATGATCGCCGGCGTCCACCGCCAAGCCGTCGGAGATGAAGAACAGGTCGAATTTCCCGCGCTCGGCGATGCGCGCGATCGACTGCATCACCGGAAAGCTGCAGCTGCTCACGGTGGCGCCTTCGTAGCGCCACCCGGCCGAATGATTGCCGCTACCCAGCACGAAGACGCCGAGATGCATCTGACGCTTGCGATCGGTCATGACCGGTGTTTCCCGCCTACTGATCGATGCAGGCCAGAATCAGGCCGTGCCGTACCTCTCGCGTGCCCTCGCCCTCGCCTTCGCGGCCTCGACCTCCCGGTCGCGCGCAGGGGCCGACGTCTGAAGCGAATCAATCAGCCGTCGCGCGGCGTCCGCAACCTCATCGATCGCGCGCTGGAAAGCAGGTTCGTTGGCCTTGGACGGATGCGTGAAGCCGCTCAGCTTGCGGACGAACTGCAGCGCGGAAGCGTGGATCTCATCCTCGGTCGCAGGAGGCTCGAAGTTGAAGAGCGTACGAATGTTACGGCACATCGGCTTCTCCGTCGTCGCCGGGGTGCAATCCCGGCCGGGTGAAGCAGACAATCTAGGTGAAATCCGGGGCAAAATCCCGACATACCCGAGGGTGCGCTCACCCGGTCGCGGCGCCAAGACCGGCAGAACCGACCCGTGCAACGCTCGATACAGCGCGCTCAGACGCCGGTTGCGGAATTGGCATCCGCCTGCCCGCGCGTGGCCCAGCTTACAAGACCGAACACCGTCGGCGGGAGCCAGCCCGACCGTGAGCATCCGCCCGGTGCCCGCCGGGGCGTCCCTGCCCCTCGCCCCGGGGCGCGTCCTCTTCGGACGCATATTGCCGCGCTCCAGATCTCACCGTTCCAAAAGCGGCGTATTTCTCACCCAACCCCACCGACATTCGTGATCGGGCCGATAGCGTCCCGAAGCCGAGACCTATTGCAGTTTGACGTTCGCCTTGCGGACAACGTCCTCCCACAACTTGACCTCATCGCGAACCACTTTGGCAAAATCAGCGGGACTCATGTCCTCAGGAACGTAACCAAGCTTATCCAGAGCAACAACAACGGCCGGGTCTTTCATGGCCGTTCGCACCGCTTCATTCAAGGTACGCACGATTGCGCTTGGAGTGCGGGCGGGAACGAACCATCCATTCCAATTCCCGGCGATGTTGTACCCGGGTAGGCTGTCCTTGAGCAGCGGCACACCAGGAAGCGCATCGAACGGTTGATTCCCTGTAACAGCAAGTGCCCGCAGCGCACCGCTGGCGATGTGTTCATTCACTGCGGCCAACGGCGTAATCATAACCTGAACCGTGCCTGCCACGAGAGCCAACACGGCTGGATTCGATCCGCGAAACGGGACGTGGAGCATCGATGTATGGGCCAGGTAATTGAAATACTCGACTGCAAGATGCGTTGAATTGCCGACCCCCGGCGATCCGAAGGAAACCGGATTCGACTTTGCATATGAGATAAGTTCCGCAGCCGTCTTCGCCGGAACGGTCGCGTTCACAACCAGGACAAAGCCTGGACTGACGCTCGTGTGGGCGACAGGCGTCAAATCACGAAATAAATTATACGGTAGCTTCTGCTGGATCACTTCGTTGGTTGAGATGGCACTGGTGGTTCCCAGCACCGTGTATCCATCAGGTTCAGCCTGCGCGACGCCTTGTGTACCAATGATCGTATTGGCACCCGGGCGATACTCAAAAACGATCGGCTGCTTCAAAAGTTTTTCAACCCGGCTCGCAACGACACGTGCGACGAGATCAGGATTTCCACCGGCGGTGGTCGGCATGACCAACTTTATGGGGCGGTCTGGATAGTCCGCACCGAACGTGCCACCCGAGAATCCCAAGACCAAGGCCAGCGCCAGCAGCGGGCGCCTGGTTACACTCATCGTTCCCTCCCGTATTCTCATGCCCGTATTCTCTTTTCTTGCCGGATCACTGCGATCAGCCGCCTGAAAGGCGGCCCGCGTTTTTGCAAACGGAGAGCGGCTCAATCCGATTCGGCGATTGGCCGTCATCCATGAGCAGGGAGCGGCTGGCCATTCACGGTAACCGGGTCGGCGTCAAGCAAGACCGCTGCGAGAATGCACTTCTCGGGTCCGCGATTTACCCAGTTGTGAACGTTGCCCCGCTGCACGAGGGTGCCGTCCGGAAAGTGGTTGGAATTCGGTGCGGCGCGATCTCCGATAACACGAGGGTATCGTTTCAGGCTGC